>NZ_JBSFBL010000031.1:0-102535 GCF_053592935.1 Kribbella sp. NPDC002412 | reverse complement strand
ATGAGGGCACGCCGGGTGACGAGGATGGGGCCGCCGGGGTGCTGGTCCCGGTCCCTTAGGGCACGTGGAGGGCACGCCGCCCGAATCCGGTCCCGGCATGACGAAGGCCCCTAGCCTCAGAATCCCTGTGGCTGGGGGCCTTTCGCCTTCTGAGCGGGTGACGAGAATCGAACTCGCGTAGCCAGTTTGGAAGACTGGGGCTCTACCATTGAGCTACACCCGCGGTGCTCGGACATGATTCCACATGGGGGTCGGGGGTTGGCAAACCGGTTAGCAGATGCGTAGCCGGATGGGGGCGGTTCCTGATTGGACGACGACAACGTCGTCGGCTTCCCAGGCGATCAGGGCTCCGGGTTCCGCGTCGTACGGCGTCCAGGTTCAGCGCCGCCGTACGACGTTGCAGTAGTTGTCCTGAGGTACGCCGGGATCGCCGGCCAGTAACCGTGACACACCCTCCTCGAGTACGGAGTCGAGGTGTCGGGCTCACAGGTCGCGGAGGGTGCGGGCGGCTCGGGCAGGGGGACCTCGCGCGGGACAGGATTGCGCCGGTGTCGAACGACGGCGCCGTACGGTGCAGCGTGGCCCCCGCGGAATGGTCACCCGCATAGATCAGCCGCTGCGGGTTCGGTCCGCGGCCCCGTGGCAGCGCGGACGGGTGCGGATTCACAGCGCCGTACGGCGGGATGCCCGGCGGGATCAGCCGGGGTAGGTCGCCAAGATCAGTAGGTCCGGCTGGACGGCGGCCACCGCGGGAGCTGCGGACACGGCAAGTTGATCCGTCGCAAGGCACGGCTGGCCCAGGTCCGGCAGTGGCAGCGCGAGCGGTGTCTGGTCACTCCCGTAACGGCGGATCGCGTCGTCCGCACTCGGTGTGACGACCAGGGCGAGCTCGTGGCCGTGCCGAGCCGCCCGGTCGGGCACCAGCCGGTATCCGGCCGGCGAGGCGTGCAGGCTCACGATGCGGATGACGGCCTCCGAGCCGGGTGTGGGAGGGTGATTTCGCGTGCACCGGGTCGGGTCGACTAGACTCGGGCGGTCACTGCGGGGCGTAGCGTAGTGGCTAGCGCGCCTGCTTTGGGAGCAGGAGACCGCAGGTTCGAGTCCTGTCGCCCCGACAAACCCCCTGCAGCACCCCTGCAGCGCGGGCTGTCCCCGTGCTGTTGAAGTCATCGATCAAGGAGAACCGCCACCGTGAAGAGCACCGTCGAGTCCATGAGCCCGACGAAGGTCCGGCTCATCGTCGAGGTGCCGTTCGAGGAGCTCAAGCCGAGCCTCGACGCGGCGTACCAGAGCATCGCGAAGCAGATCACCGTGCCCGGCTTCCGCAAGGGCAAGGTGCCGCCGCAGGTGATCGACCAGCGGGTCGGCCGCGGGCCGGTGCTCGAGGAGGCGATCAACGACGCGCTGCCGAGGCTGTACTCGCAGGCGGTGCAGGAGAACAAGGTCAAGGCGATCGGCCGGCCCGAGGTCGACGTGACCGAGTTCAACGACAAGGAGAGCCTGCAGTTCTCCGCCGAGGTCGAGGTGCGCCCCGAGATCACGCTGCCGGACCTGGACGGTCTGGAGGCCGAGGTCGAGGACATCGCGATCTCCGACGACGAGGTCGACGAGCAGATCGAGGCGCTGCGGCAGCGGTTCGGCTCGCTGAACCCGGTCGAGCGGGCGGTCGCGGACAAGGACTTCATCACCATCGACCTGTCCGCCAGCAAGGACGGCGAGAAGGTCGAGGAGGCGCAGGCCACCGGCCTGTCGTACCAGGTCGGCAGCGGCCAGCTGCTGGACGGCCTCGACGAGGCCGTCATCGGGCTGAACGCGGGTGAGAGCAAGACCTTCGTCACCCAGCTGGTCGGCGGCGCGCTGAAGGGCGAGGACGTCGACGTCTCGGTGACCGTGACCGCGGTCAAGGAGCAGGAGCTGCCGGAGTTCGACGACGAGTTCGCGCAGACCGCGTCCGAGTTCGACACCGCCGACGAGCTGAAGGCCGACGTCCGCGGCCGGCTGGAGCGCGGCAAGCGGCTCGAGCAGGCCGGCGAGGCGCGCGACGCCGTACTCGAGAAGATCCTGACCCTGGTCGAGGTGCCGGTGCCCGAGGGCCTGCTGGTCGACGAGCTGGCCGCCCGGAAGGAGAACCTGGAGCAGCAGCTCGGGTACTCCGGGATGACGTTCGAGCAGTTCCTGGAGAGCGAGGAGCAGTCCCAGGAGGAGTTCGACGAGGACCTGAAGAAGCGCTCCGCGGACGCGATCAAGGCCCAGTTCGTGCTGGACCTGGTGGCCGAGCAGCAGGAGCTGAGCGTCAACGACCAGGAGCTGACCGAGCACATCGTGCGGCACGCGCAGCGTTCCGGCGTCAGCCCGGACCAGTTCGCCCAGCACGCGGTCGAGAACAACCTGGTGCCGAGCCTGGTGTCCGAGGTCGTCCGCGGCAAGGCGCTCGCGCACCTGGTCGAGAACGCGAAGGTCACCGACGCCTCCGGCAACGTGGTCGAGCTGAAGACCCTGCAGCCGGACGGCTCGTACGCCGACCCCGCGGCCGAGCAGGCCGACGAGGCTGCGGAGGCCCCGGCCGAGGAGCCGGCGAAGGCCTGACCAGCAGTACGGCGCGACGGCCCGGATCCCCGGTGGATCCGGGCCGTCGCCATGCCTGCGCCGAACCCCCCGGCTGTAAGCAGCGTCAGTCGGCTGAAAGTGATCTGAAAGTGGCGTTCCCTAGCGTTGCCGGTGCACCGTCAAACCGCTCTGGGGGAACGCCTGATGACACCGAGCCTGCCGACCGACAAGCCTTGCCTGTGGCTGCCGGGACAGTCCGGTTTCCACCTGCTGGCGACGCGCCGCCCGCCCCGGCTCCGGGTCCGGACGCACTGGGAGCGCCGCAAGCCGGCCGGATCCGGGTCCGACGAGCAGTACGACGTACCCGTCATCGAGCCGCCGACCGCTCAAGCGCCTGGTGAGCGGCTCGGCGGCGGCGAGCGGGACGCGGTGGCGCTCTGCGGCTGGTGAGCGGGTCGCCTGCCGCATGGCGCCCGCCGAATGCCGCCGGAGGAATTCGCTCACGGCAGACACGGTGCGCCGTGAGCGAACACCTTGGGCCCAGCCTTAGGTCTGTCGCCGCCGCCCAGTAATGTCGGCTTCGTGAACGAGACATTTGCAGCCAGCCCCACCGCCGCGGGCGGCAACGGATCCGGCGGACTAGACGACCACATCTACCAGCGCCTGCTGCAGAACCGGATCATCTTCCTGGGGTCCGAGGTTCGCGACGACAACGCGAACGCGATCTGCGCGCAGATGCTGCTCCTCAACGCCGAGGACCCCAACAAGGACATCTGGCTGTACATCAACTCGCCGGGCGGCTCGGTGGACTCCGGCATGGCGATCTACGACACCATGCAGTGGATCTCCAACGACGTCGCGACCGTCGGGATGGGCCTGGCCGCCTCGATGGGCCAGTTCCTGCTCTGCGCCGGTGCGAAGGACAAGCGGTTCGCGCTGCCGCACGCGCGGATCATGATGCACCAGCCGTCCGGCGGTATGGGCGGTACGGCCAGTGACATCAAGATCCAGGCCGAGCAGTCGCTGCACATCAAGGCGCAGCTGTTCCGGCTGATCGCGGAGCACACCAGCCAGCCGCTCGAGCAGGTCGAGAACGACGCCGACCGGGACCGCTGGTTCACCGCCGAGCAGGCCAAGGAGTACGGCTTCATCGACCACGTGGTCGCCAGCGCCGCCCAGCTCAGCACCGGCAGCCCGAACTCCTGATCTCCCACTCCGTCAGTCAAAGGACGTACCCATGAACTACTTCATCCCGCAGTGGGAGGAGCGCACGTCGTACGGCATGCGCCGGATCGACCCCTACACCAAGCTGTTCGAGGACCGCATCATCTTCCTCGGCACGCCGATCACCGACGAGATCGCGAACGCGGTGATGGCGCAGCTGCTGTGCCTGCAGTCGATGGACTCCGACCGTGACATCAGCATCTACATCAACTCGCCGGGTGGTTCGTTCACGGCGCTGACCGCGATCTACGACACCGTCCGCTACATCAAGCCGGACGTCCAGACGGTGTGCCTCGGCCAGGCCGCGTCGGCCGCCGCCGTGCTGCTCGCCGCCGGCACGCCGGGCAAGCGGCTGGCGCTGCCGAACAGCCGGATCATCATTCACCAGCCGGCCACCGAGGGCACCTACGGCCAGTCGAGTGACATCGAGATCCAGGCGAACGAGATTCTCCGGCTGCGCGCGCTGCTGGAGAAGATGATCTCCGAGGCCAGCGGCAAGTCGCTGGAGGAGGTCTCCCGCGACATCGAGCGGGACAAGTTCCTGACCGCCGACCAGGCCATCGAGTACGGCCTGATCGACGACGTCCTGCAGACCCTGAAGACCCCGGTTCCGGCCGGCGTCTGACAGGTCTGACCCGGTTCGACGGTGCTGTCACAGGGGTTGACCAGAGGCTGCCGGAGCGGTACGCCGCCTTGTCAAGGGCGAGGCGCGTTCGCCACCGGCGTAGTCACAACGCGGCGTCGGGCGCGGCGTTTCGGCCTCCGGCGCGGTACCGTCGAATCGGGATCTGGGGCCGTCGTACGGCGCCCGGCCCCAGCGGCCTACGCCCCCTTGGCCCACGGTTCGACTGCTCAGAGAAGGGATCTGTCCCGGTGGCACGCATAGGTGACGGCGGCGACCTGCTGAAATGCTCGTTCTGCGGTAAGAGCCAGAAGCAGGTCAAGAAGCTCATCGCCGGTCCCGGCGTCTACATCTGCGACGAGTGCATCGATCTCTGCAACGAGATCATCGAGGAAGAGCTGAACGAGGGCTCCGAGGTCGGCCTCACCGAGCTGCCGAAGCCGCGGGAGATCTACGACTTCCTCAACGCCTACGTCGTCGGACAGGACGTGGCCAAGAAGGCTCTCGCGGTGGCGGTGTACAACCACTACAAGCGGGTCCGCGACGGCCAGGGCAGCTCGAGCGCCGGCCGGCACGCGAAGGACGAGGCCGTCGAGCTGGCCAAGTCGAACATCCTGCTGATCGGCCCGACGGGCTGCGGCAAGACCTACCTGGCGCAGACGCTCGCCCGGATGCTGAACGTGCCGTTCGCGATCGCCGACGCCACCGCGCTGACCGAGGCGGGGTACGTCGGTGAGGATGTCGAGAACATCTTGCTGAAGCTGATCCAGGCGGCCGACTACGACGTCAAGAAGGCCGAGACCGGGATCATCTACATCGACGAGGTCGACAAGATCGCTCGCAAGAGCGAGAACCCGTCGATCACCCGGGACGTGTCCGGCGAGGGTGTGCAGCAGGCGCTGCTGAAGATCCTGGAGGGGACGACAGCCTCGGTGCCGCCGCAGGGTGGCCGCAAGCACCCGCACCAGGAGTTCATCCAGATCGACACCACCAACGTGCTGTTCATCGTCGGCGGCGCGTTCGCCGGCCTGGACCACATGGTCGAGCAGCGGGTCGGCAAGAAGACTCTCGGTTTCAACACCTCCCGTGAGCCGGAGAAGCCGAAGGAGCTCGGCGGGTACGCCGACGTGATGCCGGAGGATCTGCTCAAGTTCGGCCTGATCCCCGAGTTCATCGGGCGGCTCCCGGTGATCACCACGGTGTCGCCGCTGGACCGTGATGCCCTGATCAAGATCCTGTCGGAGCCGAAGAACGCGCTGGTCAAGCAGTACCGGCGGCTGTTCGAGATCGACAGCGTCGAGCTCGAGTTCACCGACGACGCGGTCGAGGCGATCGCCGACCAGGCGCTGCTGCGCGGCACCGGCGCCCGCGGTCTGCGGGCGATCATGGAAGAGGTCCTCCTCAACGTGATGTACGAGGTGCCCAGCCGTGAGGACGTCGCCAAGGTCGTCGTCACCGGCGAGGTCGTGCTGGAGAACGTGAACCCCACGCTGATCCCGCGCGACCAGATCGAGCGCAAGCGCGAGCGCCGCGAGAAGACTGCCTGAGTCTCGACTCGAGGAGGCCGGGTCCGCTGTACGGCGGAGTCCCGGCCTCCTTCTGTTGGTGGACGCAGCCGTAGTAACGGTCCGCATACGGTCGATTGCGTGAAGCCGACAAGATTCCTTCGAAGACTGTCCGTTGCCGCCGCCGTCGGTGCGCTGATCGCGCCGACCACCACAGCAGTCGCCGCCCCGAAGAGCGTCGTACCGAAGATCGCCTGGGGGAGTTGTGGCGCCGAGCTGCCGGCCTTTCAGTGCGCGTCCGTCGAGGTGCCGACGGACTACGACCGGCCCAACGGTCCGACCACGACGATTGCGCTGACCCGGTTGCCGGCGACCGATCCGGCGCGCAAGATCGGGACCCTGTTCACCAACCCGGGTGGTCCCGGTGGGTCCGGGGTGGACTTCGTCCAGCAGATGGGGCAGGCCGCGTACCAGCCCGAGGTGCGGGCGCGGTTCGACATTCTCGGGTTCGACCCGCGTGGGGTCGGCAAGTCGGAACCGGTGACCTGCTTCCCCACAGAGGCTGAGGAGGCGGCTGCGTTCGCCGGGCAGCCGGCGTACCCGGTGACGGCAGAGGAGGAGCGCACGTACACGGCCCTCAGCCTGAAGCTCGCGATCGGCTGCCGGACGACGTCGCCGGACCGCCTCGCGCACTACTCGACCGCGAACGTTGCCCGGGACATGGATCTGCTCCGGCAGGCGGTCGGCGACGACAAGCTCAGCTACGTCGGGTACTCCTACGGCACCTATCTCGGTGCGACGTACGCGCGGCTGTTCCCGAACAAGATCCGCGCCTTCGTGCTCGACGGGACGCTGAGCCCGGAGTGGTACTCCGGCTCGAACGGAGACCGGCAGCCGCTCGGCGCCCGGCTCAAGCAGGGCGAGGGCGCGGCCGAGACGTTCGCGCAGTTCCTCGCCGAGTGCGAGAGGGCCGCTCCGAACGGTTGTGCGCTGGCCAAGCTCGGCGAGCCGAAGGCCGTGACCGACGGCATGTTCGAGCGGTTGAAGAAGCAGCCCGTCGTACTGACGCTGCCGGATGGCTCGACCGTCACCGTGACCTACCAGGTGGCGGTGCAGGCGAGCTTCTTCTCGATGTACAGCCCGTCCGACTGGCCGGCGCTGGCGGAGTCGCTGGCCCAGCTCGCCGCTGCCTCGAAGACGACGCGGGCCAAGTCCGCGCCCGAGCGGGCGTCCGAGTTGCTGGTGGAGTGGAACCGGCGCAAGGAGGAGTACGCGTCGATCGGCACCGCGTTGCAGCCGTGCGTCGAGGCTCGGCAGTCGGGTCGGCCGCTGGCTTATCCGCAGTACGCCGATGCCGCGGACAAGCGTGCACCGCACTTCGGCCGGATGCGGCTGTGGATCGGTCAGCCTTGTGAGTTCCTGGGCGTGCGGGACCACGACGCCTTCCTCGGTCCGTGGAAGCTCAGCACGAAGACGCCGGTGATGGTGATCGGCACCCGGTACGACCCGGCGACGCCGTACGAGGCGACTCGTCCGTACGCCAACCTGTTCCGGAACGCCAGCATGGTCACGGTCGAGGGCTACGGGCACACGGTCCTCGGGAAGAGCACCTGTGCCGACAACCTGATCACCACCTACCTCACGACGCTGAAGTCACCGGCCGACGGCTCGACCTGCACGCAGGACCGCAAGCCGTTCGACCCGGCTCCGGCCGAGGCGAGGTTGTTGCAGGGCCCTGGCCTGTAGGGGCGTAGAGGGACGCGAACACTGAGTCTGCGACCGCGATCGTCTCGTCGAGTTGGTCGTCGGTGTGCTCGGTGGACAGGAACCACATGAGTAGGTGCTGTGGGTGGGTCGGGGTTGGTTGATCTCCAGGTCAATGGGTTTGGGGGGTTTGATCTCAAGGGGGACGATCTGAGCGTCGAGGTGGTTGTTGGGTTGCGGGGGGTTGTGGGGGAGGCGCGGCGGCGGTATGCGGAGGTGCGTGAGGCTATTCCGTTTGTGCATTTGGAAGGGCCGCGCATCTCAGGTCAAGACGGGCCGCGGGGTTGTCATGATGCTGCCTTCGTCCGCCCGCCCGACATCAAGGAGTTCGAGCGGTGTCAGCGGGATGGGCTGATTGGGCATACGCACGCCGATACAGCGCAGATTCGTGCCGCGGTGGACGCCGGGGCGCGGTTGTCGACGCATCTCGGACACGGGGCCCACGCGCAGTTGCCGCGGCATCCCACCTATCTCTGGGCGCAGCTCGCCGACGACCGGCTGACCGCCGGGTTCATCGCCGTCGGACATCACCTGCCGGTCGAGACGTTCGTGGCGATGGTTCGGGCGAAAGGGCTGGACCGATCCTTCCTGGTTTCCGATTCGGTGGCCGTCGGCGGAAGGCTGCCCGGGTCCTACGAGTCGGCCGTCGGCGGTGAGGTGGAGCTGACCGAGGACGGCCGATTGCTCGTTCGCGATACGCCGTACCTCGCCGGAGCGGCCGCCTCGCTGAACGACGGGGTGGCCTGGGCGCCTGCCGCGTTCTCGTTGCCGGAGGCATTGACCATGGCGACGGGGGAGGCTCAAGCCGTTCTCTCGATGGTGTCGCCGAGGATCGCGGCGATGGCGTCGAGCAGTTCCGGGTCGAGCTTGACGCCGGACGCCGCTGCCGAGTCGGCGAGCGGCCCCAAACGCGAGCCGCCGACGAGATCCCGGGCTGTTGCAGCACCCACGCGATCGACAACTGCGCCAGCGACAGCCCGGCATCCGCCGCGAGCGGTTTGAGTCGCCGGACGCGCGCTCGAGCAGGTCGTCGTACAGGAGCCGTTCGATGAACTCGTGCACGCGCTGGCGGCCGGCGGACCGGGCTCGGACCCGGTCGCATCCGTCGCTCGGGATTCGGCGGCTGACCGGGCCCGAGTCGGCCCCCGTCGGTTCGGGCCCGGTCGTTCGACGGTGCTACGACGTACGGTGACAGGTGCCCGTACGTCGTGCCGGCTTCTACTGCTTCAGGGCGGCGGCGATGGTGTCCGCGATCGGCGTGGTCGGGCGGCCGATCAGGCGGCTGAGGTCGCTGCCGCGACCGGCCAGCAGGCCGCGCTCGATCGCGGCGTCGACGTCGACCAGGATCCCGGCCATCGGCTCCGGGACCCCGGCGCCGGTCAGGATGCCGAGCAGCACGTCACCCGGAACGTTGTTGTGGGCAACGTCCTTCCCGGTCTGCCGGGACAGCTCGGCGGCGTACTCGGCCAGCGTCCACGACGTGTCGCCGTTCAGCTCGTACGCCTTCTTCTCGTGCCCCGCACCGGTCAGTACGGCGGCCGCCGCGGCAGCGTAGTCGCGCCGGGACGCGGACGCGATCCGGCCGTCACCCGTGGCGCCGACGACACCGTGCTCGAGGTGGACCGGCAGCTGCTGGGTGTAGATCTCGGAGTACCAGCCGTTGCGCAGGAAGGTGTAGCTCAGGCCGGAGTCGAGGATCGCATGCTCGGTCGCCTTGTGGTCGGCGGCCAGGTCGAAATCCGCCTCGGGCCCGCCGAGAACGCCGGTGTAGGCGATCCGGGCGACGCCGGCTTCCTTCGCGGCGTCGATCACGGCGGTGTGCTGAGCGATCCGGCTGCCGACCTCGCTGCTCGAGATGAGCAGCACGGTGTCGCCGGCCTTGAACGCCGTGGCCAGACTGGCGGGGTCGTTGTAGTCGGCGATCCGGATCTCGACGCCACGGGCCGCGATGCCGGCGGCCTTCTCGGCGTTCCGCACCGCGGCGACGACCTGGTCGGCCGGGATGCGCTGCAGCAGTTCGTCGATGACGAGGTGGCCGAGCTGGCCGGTGGCGGCGGTGACGACGATGCTCATCCGTTCTCCTTTTGGTTGATCGTTGTATTACCTACACCTTAGGAGCGAAGCGGAAGCGGTTCTATGTCCATCCAGCGCTGATTTATGTCTGATCGTCTTGCGACGCACGCGTATCATGGGAGCCATGGATGTTCTCGCTGATGTGCTGACCGCGATGCGGTCGGGTCCGGCCACGTCCGGGCGGACCGAGGTGCGCGGGCCGTGGGGGCTGCGGTTCGCCGAGGCGCTGACGGCGGCGTTCCACGTGATCCACCAGGGGACGTCCTGGCTACTCGCGCCCGACGAGTCGCCGATCGCGCTCGGGCCCGGCGACGCGGTCCTGCTGCCGCGCGGACTCGAGCACACCCTGGCAGACCACCCGGACTCGCCGGTGGTCGACTTCGATCCCGAGAACCTCCCGACGGGCGGCGACGGCGCCCGGTCGCTGCTGCTGTGTGGCGCGTACCGGCTCGATCGCCAGCGCCCGCACCCGGTCCTCACCAACCTGCCCGAGGTCGTTCACGTCCCGGCCGATCCAGGCCGGCACCGGACTCTGCACACCGCGATCGGGATCCTTGGTGAGGAGCTCGACGCGAACCGGCCGGGGGCGGCGGCCGTCGTACCGGCTCTGGTGGATGCGCTCCTCGTGCTGATCCTTCGAGCCTGGCTGGAGGATCGGCGGTGCCCCACCGAAGGTGGCTGGTCGCGGGCGCTCACCGACACCGCGGTCGCGCAGTCGCTCGAGCTGATCCACTCGAAGCCCGGCGCCAACTGGACCGTCGCCGACCTCGCCTCGGAGGTTGGGCTGTCCCGTGCAGCCTTCGCCCGACGGTTCACCGAGGCCGTTGGGGAGCCGCCGCTGACCTACCTGTCCCGCTGGCGGATGACGACGGCCGCGCGCCTGCTGCGGGACCACGACCGCCCGCTCGCCGCCGTGGCCAAGGAGATCGGGTACACCTCGGAGTTCGCGTTCGCCAAGGCGTTCAAGCGCGACTTCGGGATCGCGCCCGGCGCCTACCGCAAGCAGCCGGCGCTCAGTGGTACGTGAGGTCGTCCGGCCGTAGCGTCGCCACCAGTTCGCCCCGGCTGCGCA
This sequence comes from Kribbella sp. NPDC002412, assembly GCF_053592935.1. Classification (NCBI taxonomy): domain Bacteria; kingdom Bacillati; phylum Actinomycetota; class Actinomycetes; order Propionibacteriales; family Kribbellaceae; genus Kribbella; species Kribbella sp. NPDC002412. The sequence goes on along the minus strand of NZ_JBSFBL010000031.1, from coordinate 91,728 downwards.
CGCCGACCTTGGCGAACGCCGCCTTCAGGTGGTCCTGCACGGTGTGCGGCGAGATCGACAGCCGGTCGGCGATCTCCGGAGTGGTGTGACCGGAGATCACCTCGAGGCAGATCTCGCGCTCCCGGGTGGTCAGTCCGTACGCCGCCAGCAGCATGCCGACCAGGTGACGGCCGGACGCCGGCTCAATCGTGACCACGACCTCGGACTGGTCGTCGTCGCTGATCAACCGGCTGCCCTGCATGACAACCCAGCCACCGGTCGCGGTCTGCACCCGCGCCTGGAACGACCCGGACGCGGCGGCCAGCGTCCCGGTCACCACGGCGCGCAGCAAAGTGGTGAACCGCCCGTCCAGCGCGTCCTGCCAGGCCTGCGCGGCCGGCGTGACCGCACGCGGCTCGCCGCCCGGCCCGGTCACCACGATCGACGGTCCGGCCCCTCCTCGATACCCGTGGGCATCGGTGCGCACCGCCACTCTCGTCGCCGCGCCGATCGCCGGCGCCACCGACCCGAGGAACTCCACCTCGCGGTCGGTGAAATCCGTCCCACCCCGGACGAACCCGGCCGCACCCCAGCAGTCCCCGTCGACGACGAACGCTGCCCGCAACTCGTGCTCGATCCCGAGCGGCCGCCAGACCTCGTTCAGCCGGCGGTGCCGGACGACCTCGCGGTACGGCAGGTCCGACAGCCGGGCCACCGGGTACGGCCGTTTGGCCAGCTCGGCGAACGAGTTCGGGTTGTCCGCGGCGTACTCGGTCTCGGCCAGCGTCGGTTCGTACTCCGCCGGGATCTTCGCGCTGCCGCTGGTCATCGAACTGATCACCAGCGTGCCGGGGTCCATCGACGCCCAGCAGGTCAGGTCGTCGCCGATGACCTGCTCCAGCACCTCGATCGCGGCCGCGTGCAGCTGCGCGACGCCCAGTCCTGACGTCGCCAATGCCGCGATGTCGCGCCGCGCGGCCCGCGCCCGGCCCTCCCACATGCGCTCAGTATGCGCCGCCGCCGACCGCCCGCCTATCCCCGAAATGTGGGGATTCAGGCCTCGCGACGAGCCCAGCCGGACGGGATGGATCCCGCCGCCGAGCGTTCCTACGGTCGGCACAAGCAACCAAAACGAGCAGGGGAGGGCATCATGACTGAATCGGTGCATCTGAGCACAGCGGGCACCGGCGCGGAGTACGTCGCCCCGGACGCGACCGTCACGGTGAAGGTCGGCGGCGAGCACACCGGCGCGCAGTACGAGATCTTCGAGATCGACGCACCCCGCGGACCGGCCGCGCCGCCGCACAGCGAGAGCTGGAGCAAGGCGTTCTACGTGTTGCAGGGCCGGATCCTGGTCCAGGCCGGCGACCAGGGCTACGACCTCGGCCCCGGCTCGTCGATCAGCATCCCGGCCGGGACGGTCAACACGTTCTCGGTGCTGACCCCGTCGGCGAAGTTCCTCGCCGTCAGCCAGACCGGGAAGATGGGCGACTTCTTCGCCGACCTGTCGACCGTCGACCCGACGGACTACGCGGCGCTGGGCGAGGTCTCCAGCCGGCACGGGGTGATGCTCGCCGGAGCCCCGACATGAGTACGGCGGCGCAGGTGCTGGCCATCGCGATCGCGGTGATGCTCGCCGTGGTGTTCGTGATGGAGGCGTTCCTCTACCGGAACCCGAGGCTCTACCCGATGTTCCTGACCAAGCCCGGCGACCTGGGCGCGGTCCGGATGTGGACGGTCAACATGGGCTGGTACAACCTCACGACCGCGGTTGCGCTGGTGGCCGGCGTCGTACTCGTGCAGACCGATCATCTGCCGCAGGGGGAGGCGTTGATCATCTTCACCGCCGCCCAGCACACCTTCCTGGCCGTCGTCCTGGTGATCTCGCAGCCCAGGCTCTGGCTCAACGCGCTGATGGAGGGGGTTCCAGCCGCGATACTGCTCGTCCTTGCCCTCAACTAGGCAGCTACGAGCGGTAGGAAAGTTACACAAATTGTCTCACTATGGGTACCAAGCACCACGCACTCTCAAGGTTCCCCGGATGGCTCCGTTCGCTTCACCGTCCGGGGAGCCCACCGCCCTGAGTAGTAGTGAAGGTGAGGCCCATGAGCCCAATCAGTCGCAGAACCCTTGTCTTCGGCGGGCTTGCCGCCGCCGGAGCCAGCGCCCTCCCGGTCCGCTCCACCGTGATCGCGGCGACCGCGGCCGTCCCGTACCCGTTCCAGCTGGGCATCGCGTCCGGTGAACCGGACGCCAGCAGCGTCGTGCTGTGGACCCGGCTGGCGCCATCGCCCCTCAACGCCGACGGTCAAGGCGGCATGGCGAACGCCAACGTCACCGTCGACTGGCAGGTGTCCACCACGGACACCTTCAGCACCCTCGTCGCGTCCGGCTCGGTCACCGCGGCGTACGCCGCCGCGCACTCGGTGCATGTCGTTGCCGGTGGCCTCAATCCCGACTCGGACTACTTCTACCGCTTCCGTGCCCAAGGCCACCTCTCACCGGTCGGCCGGACGCGTACGGCGCCCGCCGTCGGAACCAACGGGCGTGACCTGGTCATGGCGTTCTCCTCCTGCGCCCACTACGAGGAGGGCTACTACACCGTCTACCGCCGGATGGCCGAGGAGAACCCGGGCCTCATCCTGCACTTGGGCGACTACATCTACGAGTACGGCGCAGTGGCCGGCCGCACGCGGACACACGCCGGCACGACCGAGATCGTGACGCTGGCGGACTACCGCCGGCGGTTCGCGCAGTACAAGTCCGATCCGGATCTCCAGGCTGCGCACGCGGCCGCGCCGTGGATCGTCGTACCGGACGACCATGAGGTGGAGAACAACTACGCCAACATGGTGCGGGCGGACAGCACGCCGTCGCTGACCACCGCGCAGTGGACGGCTCGGCGGACTGCGGCGTACCGGGCGTACTACGAGAACATGCCGCTGCGGCCCGCACAGGCGAACAACGGCAACAGCATTCCGCTGTACCGCCGGCTGCGGTGGGGCAACCTCGCCACGTTCCACATGCTCGACACGCGGCAGTACCGCAGCGACCAGGCCTGCGGCGACGGCTGGAAGGTGTGTTCGGACGCGGATCTGGCGTCGCGCAGTCTGCCCGGCAACGCTCAGGAGACCTGGCTGCTCGACGGACTCGCCCAGCACGACGGCACCTGGGACATCATCGGCCAGCAGGTGTTCTTTGCGCGGCGCTTCAACGCGAGCGGCGCGAGCATGGACTCGTGGGACGGCTACCGTGCGTCCCGGGCCCGCATCCAGCAGGGCTGGGTCTCCCGCGGCACCCGCAACCCGGTGGTCCTCACCGGTGACGTCCACCGCGCGTGGGCGAGCGACCTGAAGGCCGACTACAACAACGCGAGCTCGGCCACCATCGGCTCCGAGCTCGTCACCAGCTCGGTCACCTCCAGCGGCGACGGCGACGGCTCGACGACGATCCCCGACGTCGGGACCAATCCGTGGCTGAAGTTCTACAACAACCGGCGCGGCTACGTCCGTACGACGATCAGCCCGACGGAGCTGCGGGCCGACTTCCGCGCGGTCGCGAAGGTGTCGGAGCACGGCGCCGCCGCGTCCACGGTGAAGTCGTTCGTCATCGAAGAGGGCCAGCCCGGCCTGCAGGCTGTGTGAGGGGGAACGATGAGGAAGACACTGGCCATCGCCGCACTGGCGGCATCGTCGCTCGCGCTCACTGCGTTGCCCGCGCACGCCCACATCGCCACCCCGACCTGGTCGACGGCCAACAGCGTGTCGACGGGGGACCAGGACAACCCGGCGATCGCGACCAACCGCAACGGCTACACCGCCGTGGTGTGGGAGGACGACCGCGACACGGACGACGCGACGACCAACGTGCACAGCGAGATCTACCTACGGACCTTCCGCAACGGTACGGCGCTCTACGAGGTCAAGCTGTCCGCCGCAGGCAGCAGTGGAGTCACGAACTGGCGGCACCTGCACCCGGACGTCGGGCTCGACGACAAGGGCAATGCGGTCGTCGTGTGGCAGGACGATCCGGACGGCAACGGCTACTACAACATCCCGTATCGCGTGGTGAACACAGCCGGTACGGTCACCGCCTCCGGCTCCGCCAACAGCAGTTCTGACGGTCAGCAGATCAACCCGCGCGTCTCCGTGGACCCGGACGGCGCACCGGCGGGTGGTGCGGTCGCGTTCACAGTGGTGTGGGAGGACATTCAGGGCACTGCGCCGGCGACCGTGAAGGCGGCCGGGTACACCGGTCCGACGACACGCGCCTGGGAAGTCACTGCATCGACCACGACCGGGCAGCACCACAACCCGGACGTGGCTGTGTCCGCGTCAGGTGACGCGGTCGTGGTGTGGGATGACGACGGGGATGCCAACGCGTCGTACGAGATCGGGCTGATCCGGCTGGGCCGGATCAACGGTGCGGCCACGTTGTCTCGCCGCGTCGCGAACTCCAACACCACGGGCCAGCAGACGCACCCGGCTGTAGCGGCGAACTTCAACGGTGACTTCGCAGTTGCGTGGGAGTCCGACCACACCGGTACGGCGGGTGCGTGGACGCGGAGCTTCACCGCAACCGGGACCGCGCGGTTCGCTGACGTGCAGGTGGCGGCCGGCGCCAAGGCGCCGTCGATCGGCATCGACGACGCATCCCAGACCGTCGTCGGCTGGACAGTTCAGGCCACCGACCTCAACGTCTGGGTCCGTGGCTTCGGTACCAACGGCACCGACACCGGCCGGCTGTCGGCGCAGCAGCTCAACTCTCTCCCTGACGGCCGGCAGGAGCAGATGACCGTGGCCGTCTCGCCGTACGCCCAAGTCGTCGCCGCGTACACCGACGACAACGACGGCAACACCTACGACCAGATCTACCTGGGCCAGGACTTCTCCAACAACAGTTGGTGACTCAGAAGGCGGCCGGTCGAACAACCGGCCGGCCGCCATCCCACGGCCCCGCTACCGTGTCGTGGGTGTGACCGTGCTGATCACCGTGTCCCCGGACGTCACCACCTCGAGGCGGTCGATGTCGTCCAGCGGGATCGACGTGCTGGCCGGGACGTCGGCCTGGTAGGTGCTGGTCGTCGCCCACCAGCCGGCGATCTCTGTGGTGCCGTCGCGGCCGTGGACGATGAGCTTGCAGTGCTCGGCCGGCGGTAGTCCGGCCATCTGCAGCTTGATGTCGGTGCCCCACGGGTGGCTGGTGAGCCGGGCGGTCACGTCGATGCCGCCGGTGGCTGTCCAGGTGACCTCGTCCCTCGGCGCTTGCCAACCGAGGATGCCGACGACAGCCGCGATCACGACTGCTGCCGCTGCCAGGACCAGAGTCCGTCGGCGCGGCGTACGTCGTACCGGCAGCTGAAGAGGTGGAGGCGGCTCGTCGGCCTCGATGTCATCCAGGGGTACGGCGTGCAGCAGTCCCGGAAGGTGGGCGAACTGGAGGAGCGCCTCGCGGCACGAGTCGCAGGTGACGAGGTGCCGCTCGGTGGCCCGGCGTTCCTCGACGTCGAGGGCGCCGAGCACGTACGCGCCGATTGCGATGGTCTCCGGACACGTCATGAGCCCGTCACTCCTTTCTCCTCCAGTGCGGCGCGCAAAGCGTGCAAGGCGTAGTAGCTCCGCGACTTGACCGTCCCAGGCGGGATCCCGAGGACGGTGGCCGCCTCCGCGACGGTGCGGCGCCGGTAGAACAGCTCGACGATCACCTGCCGGTGGTCGTGACTCAGCCCGCGCAGCACCTCGGCCACCTGCCACGCCTGCAGAACGCGGTCGATGTCGTCGCCCAGCGCGGCGAACTCGCGCCCGTCGATCGCCACCTCCGTCACCCGGGCGGCCCGCTTGCGCTGCCCGCTGATGACCAGGTTCCGCGCGACCGTGAACAACCAGCGCCCGGCCCGGTCCGGGTCGAGCTCGGCCGAGTGCGCCCAGGCGCGCGTCATCGTCTCCTGGACGATGTCCTCGGCGTACTGGTGGTCACCGCCCACCGAACGCAGGACGTAGCCGAACAGCGGTCGCCGGTACCTGTCGTACAGCGCGCGGATCACCGTCTCGTCATCCACACCTAGGAAATACGCAGCAGCGCCGTCAAAGGTTCAACTGAACCCGGACGGCCCGCCGTGCGTACTTGCTCGGGTGAAGAACCTCAAATTGTTGCTTGGAGCAACGGCGGCGCTGGCCTTGCTCACAGCCTGTGGTGGCAGCGCCCGAGAAGGAGCCGGCGATCCGCCCGCCGGCGACGCCGTCTCGGTCCAGGAGGTCGACGGCCTCGGCCAGACCCTAGTCGACGCGTCCGGCAAGACCCTGTACTTCGCCGACCAGGAAGCCGACGGCACGATCAAGTGCACGGAGAGCTGCCTGTCGTTCTGGTTCCCGGCCGAAGGATCCGAGAGTACGGCGAAGTCGGTCGACGGACTGGCCGTCGTCCAGCGCCCCGACAACGGCGAGAGCCAGCTCACGTTCCAGGGCAAGCCCCTCTACACGTTCAAGCTGGACACCGGGGCGGGGCAGCACAAGGGACACAACCTCGAGGATGCCTTCGGCAACACCACGTTCACCTGGCGTGCCGCGACAACCGGTGCCGCCCCGACCCAAGCTCCGTCCAACCCGGGCTACGACTACTGACTCGGCTCCACCAGCACCCGCACGTCCCACGGGCCGAGGTCGAGCTTGTCGCTGACCGCGCTGTCCGCGAGTACGTCGTGCAGCTTGGCCGGAAGGTCGATACTCAGGCTGTCCCACGACCAGTTGTGGACGAACCGGAGCCGACGGCCGTCGGTGGCGGTCGCCGACGTGACGGTCACGCTCGAAGGCAGATCGGTCCACGTCGAAGGCGCGAGCCAGCGGAAGAGCGCGACTGCAAGCGGACCGTTGGGAACTGTGCCCACATAGGTGATCCGGCCGTCGCCGTGTGCCCGGGTGGTGATCGCCGGCCACCGCCCGAAGTGCGGGTGCTCGTAGCTCGCCAGTACGTCGGCGCCGTCCACCTGCAGTCCGTCGGCCCACCGGGTCGCAGCCGCGTCGTCGCCGAGCTGTAGTGGCGAGTCGGCGGCGGCGCGGACCGGCAGGTCCACGCTGAGGTTGCTGTACTCGTCGTACGAGACGCCGGCCGCCGCAGCTAGGCCGGCCGGCATGGTGGCGGTACGAGCCCGCGCTTCGAGGTCGGCGTACCCGGTGCGCGGTCCGATGACCAGGTGACCGCCGCCGGCGGCGTAAGCGACCAGCTTCTCCAGCAGTGCGTCGTCGGCCAGGTAGAGACCTGGGACGACGAGCACCGGGTCCGCAGAGCCGGTGAATTGGCTCGCGTGCTGGATGCGCACCTGAAGGCCGGCGTCGAATGCGCCACGGTAGAAGGGGTCGAAGAGGCCGTGGTACGAGCGGTCGTCCGGACTGCCGTCCTCGTGGGAGAGGGCGGGGTACTTCTGCATCAGCCACTTGCTCGGGAGCGAGTACAGCATGGTGACGTCGCTGTCCGGGGTCAGGTCGGCCACCAGTTCACCGGCGGCTTCCAGCTCGGCGCCCAGCTGAGCGATCTCCCGGTAGGTCCGGCCCGGCTTGCCGTTGTGGGGGAGTACGCCACCCCAGTAGGTCTCTGCGCCGAAGTGCAGCGTGTGCCAGTGCCAGTACTCGATCATCTTCGCGCCACGCGAGACGAGTGCCCACGCTGCTTGCCGCCACTGGCCGTCGTACGCGGGCCGGTTGTCCCACGGGTAGCCGATCGACTGCGCGTTCGTCTCGGTAACGAGGAACGGCCGCTGCTGTGACGAGTACATGCGGTCCGCGCTGAGGTAGAGCGCCCACGTGCTCCGAGTGGTCCAGTTCTGCTCCGCTGGAGACGTCTGTGGATGCAGCAGTCCGTCCTGCATCGCGTAGTACGGATTGCCTGCCGTGACGTCCAGGCGCCGTACCAGCTCGTCGTCGGCCATCGCAGGGCGTTCGTAGGAGATGCAGGTGGTGACGAACTGGTCGGGCCGGGCGTACTCGCGGACGATGTCGGCCTGCCACCCGATGAACTCGGTGGTCTGGTCGGCCTGGAACTGCCGCCACGCGACGTCGTACTGCGGTTGGTAGTTGCCGTCCGGTGTCCACAGGTCGGCCCAGTCCGACAACCGGTGTGACCAGTAAACGAGTCCCCACTCGTCGTTGAGCGTCTGCACGTCGCCGTACTTGTGCCGCAGGCTGTCCACGAACCGCTGGAAGACGCCGTGGTTGTGGAAGAGCTCGTTCCCCGGCTCGTTGTCGACCTGGAACCCGATCACCGCCGGATGGCCGGCGTACCGGTCGGCGATCCTGCGAATCACCCGCTCGGCGTGGAACCGGAAGCCGGGGTGGGTGAAGTCCACCTCCTGCCGGGCGCCCCACGGGATCCGCTCACCCGTCTTCCGCTCACCCGCGATCTCCGGGTACAGGCGGACCAGCCACGGTGGCACGGCGTACGTCGGAGTCCCCAGCAGTACGGCGATGCCACGCGCGTGCGCGCCGTCGAGGACGGGTTGCAGCCAGTCCAGGTCGAAGCGGCCGTTCTCGGGCTCCCAGGTCGACCAGACGGACTCGCCGACCCGGATCACCGAGAACCGGGCCGCCGCCATCAGGTCGAGGTCCTGCTCGAGCCGGTCGTGTGGTTGGTACTCGTGGTAGTACGCAGCCCCGAAGAGCACACGCTCTTGCACAGTTTCTCCAAGGGTAGAAAGGGAATCAGCCTTTGACGCTGCCGGTCGACAGGCCGGACTGCCAGTAGCGCTGCAGCAGCAGGAAGGCCACGATCAGCGGGAGGATGGACAGGAAGGATCCGGTGATCACCAGGGACAGCACCGCTCCGGTCGTCCCGCCACCCGCGCTGGCCTGCGACGACCACCCGGCCAGGCCGACGGTGATCGGGTACAGATCGGGGTTGTTGAGCATGATCAGCGGCAGGAAGTAGTTGTTCCAGGTCGCGACCAGGGTGAACAGCACGACCGTGACGATGCCTGGGGCAAGCATCCGGAGCGCGACCTGGAAGAAGATCCGGAACTCACCCGCGCCGTCGATCCGGGCCGCCTCGATGATCCCGTCCGGCACCGCGTCCTGCGCGTAGATCCGCATCAGGTACAGGCCGAACGGGCTGACCAGCGACGGCAGGATGATCGCCCACGGCGTGTTCACCATCCCGGCCTTGCTGAACAGCAGGTACGTCGGGATCGCCAGCGCCGTCGTCGGCACCATGATCGCGCCGAGCACCAGCCCGAACATCGGCCCGTTCCCGCGGAACCGGTACTTGGCGAAGCCGTACCCGCCGAGCGCGCACAGGAACGCCGCCCCGGCCGCGGCGGTCACCGAGTAGACGACCGTGTTCCCCATCCAGCGCACGAACACCCCGCCGTCGGCCGTCACGGTGTCGCGAATGTTGGCGAACAACGAGAAGTCGCCGGCGAACCACAGCCCGAAGCTCGAGAACAGGTCACCGATGCTCTTGGTCGAGGCCACGAACAGCCAGAACAGCGGCAGCAGGAAGTAGATCAGCACCACCAGCATGCCGATCATGAGCACGTTGCTTCGTCGTTCGGTCATGACCGGCTCCTCCGCGCGGTGACGAACAGAACGGTGTACGACGCGACGACGATGACTGCACCGAGGAGGAACGAGACCGCCGCGGCGTAGTTCACCTCCTGGCCGGTGAAGGCCAGCGTGTAGGCGTAGAGGTTCGGCGTGTAGGCGCTGTCGATCACGCTCGGCGCGAGCCGCTGCATCAGCTGCGGCTCGGCGAACAGCTGGAAGCTGCCGATCACCGAGAAGATCACGCACACCAGCAGCGCCGGCCGGAGCGCGGGGATCTTGATGCTCCACGCCGTACGGATCGCCCCGGCGCCGTCCACCGCCGCGGCCTCGTAGAGCTCGTGCGGCACGGCCCGGAGAGCGGCGTACAGGATGATCATGTTGTAGCCGGTGAACTCCCAGGTGACGATGTTCGCCAGCGATCCCAGCATCCAGCCGCTGCTGAGGAACTCGGGCGCCGGGAGGCCGAGGGCGTCGGTGAATTGGGTGAACGGGCCGAAGTCGCGGCCGTACAGGTAACCCCACATCAGCGCGGCGACCACGCTCGGCACGGCGTACGGCAGGAAGATGCCGAGCCGGAAGACCTTCGCCATCCGGAGCAGGCCGCTGTCGATCGCCAGCGCGGCCACCAGCGCGATCACGATCATGATCGGTACCTGGATCAGGAAGAACAGCCCGACCCGGCCGATCCCTTCGAGCAGTCGCGGATCGGTGAGCGCCCGGGTGTAGTTCTCGAGTCCGGCGAACACCGTGCCGCCGATCAGCCGTTCCAGGAACAGGCTGAGGTACGCCGCGTACGCGAGCGGCAGCACCAGCATGGCCAGGAACACCAGCATGAACGGCGCGACGAAGAGGTAGCCGGTCGAGGCGTGGCTGACACCACGCCTCCGCCGGCGGACCTCACCGCGGCTCGGTGTCCGGGACTCGAGCCTTTCGGTGACGTTGACGCTCATTGCCCGACCTTGAAGCCCTGGTTCTCCGCGTACGTCGTGGTGCGCTGCTGCCACTGGTCGAGTGCGGCGCCGGTGTCACTCTTGTTCGCGAACGACTTGCCGACGGTCTCGTCCCAGTCGTTGACGGCCTGGTCCAGGAACGGCGGCCACTGGAACTTCGTGTCGACCGTGTCGCTGATCTCGGCGAACAGCTTGTTCACCGTCTGGCCGCCGTAGAACGGCAGCGGCCGGTCGACGAAGGCCGGGTCGGCCAGCAGCGCCTTGGTGACCGGGAACAGGAACTGCTCGGTCGCGAACATCTTGGTCGACGCGGGATCGGTGTTGATGAACTCGGCCAGCTTCGCCGCGGCGATCGGGTTCTTGGTGCCCTGTACGACGGTTGTCGTCGAACCACCCCAGTTGCCGGAGACGTTCTGGCCGGCCTCCCACTGCGGCAGCGGCGCGGCCCGCCACTTGCCGGCGGTCGCCTTCGCGCTGCCTTCCAGGAAGACGGGACCCCACGCGGCGGTCAGCCAGGTGGCGTACTTGCCGCGGTTCAGCGCCTGGTACCAGGCGTCGGTGAAGTCGGCGTCGGCGCTGACCACGCCGTCCTTGATCAGGCCGTTCCAGTAGTCGCCGAGCTTCTTCGAGCCCTCGCCGTTCAGGTCGATCTTGACGGAATCGGCGGTGGGGTTCTCGAACGGCTTGACGCCCGCCTGCCACAGCAGACCGAACCAGACACCGGCCTGGTTCTGCGCGAGATTCGTCATGTAGACGTTCGGGTCCGCGGCGTGCAGCTTGCGGGAGGCCGCGGCGAACTCGTCCCACGTCTTCGGCACAGCGATGCCGTGCTTGTCGAAGATGTCCTGCCGGTACAGCATCCCCATCGGGCCGCTGTCCTGCGGGATCCCCCAGACCTGGCCTTCGGCACCGACCACCTGCTGCCAGGTCCAGGGCACGAACTTGTCCTTCAGCGCCTCGGCGCCGTACGGCCGCAGGTCCATCAGGCTCTTGGTGAGCGAGAACGTCGGGATGTACTGGAACTCGATCTGGACGGCGTCCGGGAACCCGCTGCCGGCCTTCAGCGCCGTGCGCAACTTGGTGTACTGCGGTTCGCCCTGGCCGGCGTTGACCACCTTCACCTTGATCGCCGGGTACTTCTTCTGGAACAGGTCGACCTCCTTCTGGATGTTCGGGACCCAGGTCCAGAAGGTCAGCTCGGTCGGGGTGGTCATCGCCTTGTCGATCTCGGCCTGGCTGACGGCCTGCGCCGGGGCGGCGCCGTCCGACGACGAGTCGTCGCCGCCTCCGCCGCAGGCGGCGAGGGCGAGCGCGGCGGTGAGTGTGAGCGCGGTGCCGGCGCGTCGCCGGCTCCTCTTCGGGAATGTGAACACTGCGAACAACTCCTCGGAAGTTGGCAAGGCGGTGCCCAGGTAGTGGCGGACGTGCGCCCTACCTGCTGGGGGCGTCGGTCAGGACGCGGGAGCGGTGGAGTGACGGATGACCAGCCGGAGCGGTGGTGGCTCCGGCGCGGGGGAGCGGTCGCCGGTGGGCGACTCGATCTCCGTGACCAGGTTCGCGATCCCGCGGGCGACGTGCGCGTCGAAGTCCTGCGGGACGGTGGTGAGCGGCGGGCTCAGGTAGGCGGCCGACGGGATGTCGTCGAAGCCGACGATGCTGACCTCGCCGGGGACGGAACGACCGGCCTCGGCGAGCGCGCGCAGCACCCCGATGGCCATGTCGTCGTTGGCGACGAAGATCGCGGTGACCTCGTCGTTGGCGGCGAGTTGCCGGCCGGCCTCATAGCCTGAGGCCGGCAGCCAGTCGCCTTCGAGCACAGGCGGTTCGGGCATACCGGCGGCGGCGAGGGCCTGCCGCCAGCCTTCGAGCCGTTCCCGGGCCGCCCACCAGCGTTGCGGCCCGGCAACGTGCCAGACGGTTCGGTGCCCGAGACCGAGCAGGTGCTCGGTCGCCAGCCGGCCGGCGCTGGTGTTGTCGCCGCCGGTGTAGAGCGCGGATCGGGCGGTGAGTCCGGGGAACTGCCCGAAACTCAGCACCGGCAGGTCGACGTCGATCGGCTGGTCGTCACCCTCGTCGATCGGTTCGGACAGGATGATGCCGTCCACGCCCTGCTCGAGCAGGTGCTCGACGGCGCCGGCGACGCCGCCGGTGTCGCCCTCGAGCGTGTTGACGATGCTCAGCGAGTAGCCGGTGCTGCGCAGGGTCCGCTCGATCGCGACCAACTGGGTCGACGGGCCGAACAGCGCCGTACCGAGACAGACCACTCCGATCCGCCGGGTGCGGCCCGAGTTGAGGGCCCGGGCGGCGTTGTTGCGGCGGTAGCCGAGCTCGCGCATGGCGGCCTGGACGCGGAGGCGGACCTCCTCCTTCACGTACGGCTCGCCGTTCAGGACCCGGGAGACGGTCTTCTGCGAGACACCCGCCAGCCGGGCGACATCCGTGCTGCCGGGACGACGGCCGCGACCGCCGTTCGGTGCCGGTTTCGCCTCACTCATGGGCCCTCACTTTATGCGGGGCAGTCATTCTGACTGCGTAGTCAGAATGTGTCTACGTAGTCAGAAAGGTCAATCCCCAGTTACGGGAATGTGACATCTAACGCTTGTAGAGCCCGGTGAGGCGGCCGCGGGCCAGGGTTCTGGCGTCGATGGCGGCGAGGGCCTCGTCGAGCTTGGTGCCGTCGGGGAGGCCGGTCGCCTCGGAGAGGGCGTAGAGGGTGAAGCGGTAGTGGTGGGTGCCGCTCGGCGGGCAGGGGCCGAAGTACGTCGGTCTGCCCGCCGAGTTGTTCGCCTGCCTGGCGCCTGGCGGCACCTGTCCTTCGGGGATGGCGGTGGTGATCGGCTCCAGGTCGAGCAGCACCCAGTGCGTGAAGGTCCCGCGGGGTGCGTCCGGGTCGTCGACCACGAGGGCGAGTGAACCCGTGTTGGGCGGAAGGCCCTTCCAGGCCAGCGGCGGGGACACGTCGTCCCCGTCGCAGGTGAACTTCTTCGGGATCCTCCCGCCGTCCTGGAACGCTCTGCTCGTCACGGTGATGCTGCTGGGTGCGGTCATGGCCGGCTCCTTCCCGGACTCCGGCTGCGTGCCGCCGCAACCAGCCATCCCCAGGCCGGTCAGGAGCAGGGGCAGCAACCGCAGTCGCACAACTTCAGAGTCGCACGACCTGGTGGTTTGCTGCCCCTGCGAGCGTCAGCGGCCTGGGACGAAGACGATCGCGTCGCCGACCGCCCGCTCGGCGCCGCCGGCGCCACTCGGGCGGTTGACCAGGGTCCCGTCGCCGAGCGCCATCGCGGTCGAGCCGCCGCCGTCCAGGTTGATCGCGTCGTGCATGCCGAGTGCGTCCGCGACCGCCGCCGTCTCGTCCATGGTCGTCCCGACGCTAGTGGTCTGCCGGCCGTCGATCGTGACCAGCAGGATCTTGCCGTCCTGCGTCGTACCGGCGATCGTCCGCGGGTTGCGGTCGAAGAAGCTGCCGGTGCCGTCCGGTACGACGATCTCGCCGCCGGAGGTGAGCTGGTAGCGGCCGGTCACGCCGTACAGGCCGCTGCGCAGCGGGACCTTCTCGCCCTTCTGGTCCGACACCTCGATGTCCTTGGTCAGGCAGCCCGTCGCGGTCGCGGCGAGCAGCGCGACCGTGTCCTTGCCGGTGGCCTGCAGGGAGGTCTGGCCCGGGGTGAGGCTGGTGCCACGGGTGGCCGAGGACTTCACGACGCAGCCGCGCCGGTCGAGGACGACCTCGATGCCGTGGCCGGCCGGGGTGGCGGCGGCGAACTCGGGGGTGAACAGGACGACGTCACCCGGCTCGGCGCAGGTGGTCTGGTCGGGCAGCGTCGCGCACGCGGTCGGGACCACCGGCGGGTGGTTCACGAACTCGAGCGGGAGCTCCGCGCCGGTCGTGCGGTTGCGGACCTCGCCGGTCCAGCGCAGGTGGCCGGTCAGCACCTTGTTGCTGTGGGCATCGATCACTAGGTTGGCCTCGGCCGGGTCGGTCAGCGGCTCGCTCAGCAGCTTGCCGTCGAAGATGCCCAGGCCGACCGGGTCGCCCGGGTACAGCTGGCTGGCGGTGAAGGTGAAGAACGACGCGTTCACGCCGGCCAGGGCGCCGGAGGTGCGGACCAGATCGGAGGTCTTCTCCACCTTCGCCAGGTCCGGTCCGTACGTCGCCTCCAGCCGGCCCTTGGACTTGGCCGGGTCGATGGTGAGGACGTTGACGACCCACGGGCCGCGGGTCGTGGTGTTGATCTGGTCGGCAGGCGCCGGCTCGGTGCCGCGGATGATCTTGGTCAGCGTGACGCCCTCGGCCAGCACCTGGCTGGTCCGGGTCTCGGCCAGGTCCTGGTCGCCGAGGGGCAGCGCCTGGGTGAGCTGCTGTTCGGATGCACTGCTGTCGGCGTACGCCGTGGGGACGGCGCCCAGCGTGGCCACGGTCGCGAGCACGGAAGCTGCGGTCACCGCGGCGCGGGGGAGTCGCGCAAAGGTTGTCATACCGGCCATCCTGTTCGTCGCTGGTGGAATCTTTCCGATCAAGTCGCTAACTCGTCAGCATCTGACAGGTTAAGGGTTCGTGCCGATACGGGGGAGATCTCAGTGGCTGAGTTGTCAGCGGAGTCCAGGCACCGTTTCGTATAGGATCGCGGCCGTGCCGACGTCGCTGAATGCCTGACCTGCTGTGTCCGCCGTCGTTGGCGCCTTCGTCGCACTGGTCTCGGTCGCCGTCCTCGGGTACGTCGTCGGTTTGCTCGGCGTACTGCGTGCGCAGGACGAGCTGGTGCTGTCGCGGCTGGCGTTCTTCGTGGCGACGCCGGCGCTGCTGTTCACCACGGTTGCGCGGGCGGATCTGCACTCGATCTTCTCCGCGGTGCTGGTCACGAACGTGGTCAGTCTGTTCGTGGTGCAGCTGATCTTCCTGCTGGTGGCCGTGGTGATCTGGCGACGGACCCGGTCCGAGGCGACGATCGGCGTACTGGCGTCGTCGTACGTGAACGCGGGCAACCTGGGTGTTCCGGTCGCGGCGTACGTGCTTGGTGATGGTGCGTTGGTGGCGCCGATCGTGTTGTTCCAGCTGCTGGTGATGGCGCCGGTGGCGTTCGCCGTCCTCGACGGGGATCGGCAAGGGTCGGGGCGGCGGGTGTCGCTACGGACCGTGCTGATGCGGCCGCTGCGCAATCCGCTGACGGTCGCGTCGCTGCTTGGCTTGGCTGTCGCTTCGCTGGATGTGGAGTTGCCGACGCTGCTGATGCGGCCGATCGATCTGCTGGCTGCGGCGGCTGTTCCGGTCGGGCTGATTGCTTATGGGCTCAGCCTGAGTGGGGGTACGCGGGACTCGATCACCTTGCGGCGGGACGTCGTACTGGCCGTGCTGCTGAAGACGGTGGCGACGCCGTTGGTCGCGTACGCCGTTGCCCGGTGGGTGCTCGATCTGCGGGGTGCCGCGTTGTTGGCGCCGACGTTGCTGGCTGCGTTGCCTACTGCGCAGAACGTCTATGTGTACGCGGTTCATTACCGCAGCAGTCGGACGCTTGCTCGGAGCGCGGTGTTGCTGAGCACGTTGCTGTCGATCCCGTTGATGACGCTCATCACCGGGGTGCTGGGCTGAGCTACTTCATCGCGTTGAAGGCTTCCTCGGCGACCGGGGCGACCGCGTCCACGGTGACGCCTTCGTTCGCGGACTGGGCGATCACTGTGAGGGTGTTGGAGCCGCGGTAGCACTGGGTCGGCAGATTGCCGGACGACTCGACGCAGGTGGCGCGGCCGACCTTCTTGATCTTGTCGGGGGTCGCGCCGGAGTCCGCGACGGTCTTGTCGATGTCGACCTTGCCGCGCAGGGCGATCACCACGAACATCCGGTTCCCGTCGAGGTTCCCGTACGCCTCGACCGTCGCCTGCTTGCCGTCGTTGATCCGGCTCAGCGCCTCGCGGGTCTGGTCCAGCTGCAGCTGGTTGCGGATCTCCTGGTCGGTGATCCGGTCCAGCCCCGCGAGCTGCCCCGGCGGCGTGATCCCGCGCGCGGTGTTCAGCCGGTTCATCGGGCCCAGCCCCCACACGTACCCCAGCACCGCCAGCACAAGCAGCACCACCACAGCCCCACCCACGGTCAACCAGGGCCCCCGCCTCAACCCCCGCAACCGAGCCTTCTTCCCACCAGCCGCCTTCTCGTCAGCCGCCTTGCCGTCAGCCGCCTTGCCGTCAGCCGCCTTTCCGTCTGCAGGCTTCCCGTCAGCTGCTTTCTTGTCAGCGGCCGTGACGTCAGCCGCCGTGCTGCCAGCTGCTTCCCCGCCAGCTGCCTTGCTGTCACCGGCTTTGCCGTCCACGGGCTTACCGTCAGCTGCCGTGGCGTCAGCCGCCTTGCCCTCAGCGGCTTTGCCGTCTGCGGCCTTGCTGTCAGCGCCGGTGCCGTCTGCAGCCTTCGCGCCAGCCGCCTTCGCGGCAGCTCCCTCAGCCGGCTTCTCCTCCGGCTTCCCGGTGGCCGCCTGATCCTTGGCGCCGTCCTCGACCTTCGCGAGCTCCACGGTGTCCTCGACACTGCTGCTCGTCCCACCAGCGGCTGCCGTCTCACCAGCAGGCTTGTCGCCGGCAGCCGGCTTCGCCTCCGGCATGCCCGCCGCGACCAGCTTCTCCTCCGCAGGCGCGCCCGCCGCCTCCGACTTACCCGCCGCAGCCGCCTTGTCAGCCGCCTTGTCGGCCGGCTTGTCGTCTGCCGGCTTACCTGCCGAGCCGGCCACGCCGCCGGCTGCCGGGGTGGTGGGGTCGCTCATGGGGGCTCCTCGGGACTGTGGTCGCGCGGTTCGACCTGATGGTTCCACATCGGCACAAAGGCGGTTCCGCAGCGTAGTCGTTCAAGTTGAAACGGTAGCGCCCGCCTCCCCGGAAGGAGGCGGGCGCCGGCGTGAAACGAACCTCAGAGGGTCGCGACGACGGTCACCGAGTCGGAGTCGTCCGGGCTCCAGACGATCTCGCCGGTGATCCGGCCGGCCGCGCGCAGGTCGGGCTCGGCCCGCTCGGCCAGCGCCAGCCGGGCCGCGGGGCCACTGACCTCGACCTTGCTGACCTCGGTCTTCATCGAGACCTGAGCCTCCGACTTCGCGCCACGGATCCCGGCCAGAACCTCCGAGACCGCGTCCAGCACCTCAGGCTCCTGCGCCGCGACCGCGAGGTCGGCATCCGGCTCCGGCCACCGTGTGAGGTGGATCGAACCCTCCTGCCACCACGACCAGACCTCCTCGGTCGCGAACGGCAGGTACGGCGCCAGCAGCCGCAGCTGGACCGACAAGGCCACGGCCAGCGCAGCCTTGGCGGACGACGCGGCCGCCTCACCCTGGCCGCCGTACGCGCGCTCCTTCACCAGCTCCACGTAGTCGTCGCAGAACGTCCAGAAGAACCGCTCGCTGACCTCGAGCGCGCCGGTGTAGTCGTACCGGTCGAAGGCCGCGGTGGCGTCCGCGACCACGGACCGCAGCCGCTGCAGCATCGCCAGGTCGACCGGCTCGGTGACCGCCGCGGCGTCGACCGTCGTCGCGCCGAACCCGAGGACGAACTTCGACGCGTTCAGGACCTTGATCGCCAGCCGCCGGCCGACCTTCATCTGCGACTCGTCGAACGGCGAGTCCAGCCCCGGCCGCGCCATCGCCGCCCGCCACCGGACCGCGTCCGACCCGAACTTGTTCAGGATCTCGTCCGGGATGATCGCGTTGCCCTTGGACTTGCTCAGCTTCTTGCGGTCCGGGTCGACGACGAACCCGGAGATCATCGACCGCTCCCACGGCAGCGTGCCGTTCTCGAAGTGAGCCCGGACGACGCGGGAGAACAGCCAGGTCCGGATGATCTCGTGGGCGTGCGTGTTCAGGTCCATCGGGAAGGTACGGCGGAACAGGTCGTCGTCCCGCTCCCAGCCGCAGACGATGTGCGGGGTCAGCGACGAGGTCGCCCACGTGTCCATCACATCGGGGTCGGCCTCGAAGCCGCCCGGCTTGCCGCGCTGGGACTCGTCGTACCCGCGCGGGGCCTGGGACGTCGGGTCGATCGGCAGCTCGGCCTCGCTCGGCATCAGCGGGTGGTCGTAGTCCGGCTCGCCCTCGGCGTCGATCGGGTACCAGACCGGGAACGGGACGCCGAAGAAGCGCTGGCGGGAGATCAGCCAGTCGCCGTTCAGCCCCTCGACCCAGTTCAGGTACCGGTGCCGCATGTGCTCCGGGACCCAGGCCAGCTCGTTGCCGCGGTCGACGAACTCCTGCTTCAGCCCCGCGTCCCGGCCGCCGTTCGTGATGTACCACTGCCGGGTGGAGACGATCTCCAGCGGCTTGTCGCCCTTCTCGAAGAAGTTCGCCATCCGCTGGGTCGGCTTCGGCTCGCCGTCCAGGTCGCCGCTCTCGCGCAGCTTCGCGACGATCAGCTCGCGCGCGCTGAAGACGGTCTTGCCGGCCAGCTCGCCGTACAGCTCCGAGCCCTCCAGCCAGGCCGGGGTCTCGCGCAGCAGCCGGCCGTCGCGGCCGATGACGGTGCGGACCGGCAGCTGCAGCTCACGCCACCACTGGACGTCGGTCAGGTCGCCGAACGTGCAGCACATCGCGATTCCGGCGCCCTTGTCCATCTCGGCCGCCTCGTGCGCCAGAACGGGCAGCTCGACCCCGAACAGCGGGGACTTCACCGTCGTCCCGAACAGGTGCTTGTAGCGGTCGTCCGCCGGGTGGGCGATCAGCGCGACACAGGCCGGGATCAGCTCGGGGCGAGTGGTCTCGATGTAGATCGGCCCGTCCGCGCCGTGGAACGCGATCCGGTGGTAGGCACCGGCGTACTCCCGGGCTTCCAGCTCGGCCTGCGCGACCGCGGTCTGGAACGTGACGTCCCACATCGTCGGCGCCTCGGCCAGGTAGGCCTCGCCGCGGGCGAAGTTGCGCAGGAAGGCGCGCTGCGACGTCCGCCGGGAGTCCTCGGAGATCGTGGTGTAGAGGTACGACCAGTCGACGCTCAGGCCGACCCGGCGCCACATCGCCTCGAACGCCTGCTCGTCGATGTGGGTCAGCTCGCCGCACAGGTCGACGAAGTTCTGCCGCGCGATCGGGACCTGCTTCTTCGGGTCCGGCTTGGCCGGCGGGGTGAAGTCCGGGTCGTAGGGCAGCGACGGGTCGCACTTGACGCCGTAGTAGTTCTGCACCCGGCGCTCGGTGGGCAGGCCGTTGTCGTCCCAGCCGATCGGGTAGAAGACCTTCTTCCCGCGCATCCGCTGGTAGCGCGCGACCAGGTCGGTGTGGGTGTAGCTGAAGATGTGCCCGACGTGCAGCGACCCGGAGACGGTCGGCGGCGGGGTGTCGATGGAGAACACCTCGGCGCGCTCGGCGGTCCGGTCGAAGGCGTAGGTCTGCTGCTCCCTCCATACCGCAGCCCACTTCTCCTCGAGGCCTTCGAGGGTGGGCTTGTCTGGAACACGGGACGTCTGGCTCATGCGCACAATCGTAGTGGTTGTCAAGGGGTGCTTCCGACCGGTTATCCACACCCCCTCCTAGACTGAAGCCCTGATGAGCGACCTCTCCTATGCCGAGGTATCGGCGCGGCTCCAGCAAAGATGGCCGGAGCACAAGATCGAACCCACGCTGGACCGGGTCCGGCGGCTCGTCGAGCTGCTCGGCGATCCGCAGAAGGCGTACCCCGTGGTGCACCTGACCGGGACCAACGGAAAGACCTCCACCGCGCGGATGGTGGACGCCCTGGTCCGCGAGGCCGGGCTGCGGACCGGCCGGTTCACCAGCCCGCACCTGGAGTCGGTCCGGGAGCGGATCACGCTGGACGGCGAGCCGATCAGCGAGCAGCGCTTCGTCGAGGCGTACGCCGAGCTAGCGCCGTACCTGGACGTCGTCGACGCCGAGCAGGAGCACCCGCTGTCGTTCTTCGAGGTGATGACCGCGATGGCGTTCGCCGTCTTCGCGGACGCCCCGGTGGACGTGGCGATCGTCGAGGTCGGCCTGGGCGGTACCTGGGACTCCACCAACGTCGCCGACGGCGCCGTCTCGGTGATCACCCCGGTCGCGGTCGACCACGCGCACATCCTGGGCGCGGATCCGGTCACGATCGCGCAGGACAAGTCCGGCATCATCAAGCCGGGCGGCACGACGGTGATGGCGCAGCAGAGCCTGGACGTGTTCGAGGTGCTGATGCGCAAGGCCGCCGAGGTGGGCTCGCAGGTCGCCCGTGAGGGGATCGAGTTCGGCGTCGTCAGCCGGTCGGTCGCGGTCGGCGGCCAGCTGATGTCGCTGAAGGGCCTGGGCGGCGAGTACGACGACATCTTCCTGCCGCTGCACGGTGAGTACCAGGCGCACAACGCCGCCACCGCGGTCGCGGCCGTGGAAGCGCTCTTCGGCGCGAGCCCGCAGGCCGAGGGCCGGGTCACCACCGAGTTGCTCCAGGCCGCCTTCGCCGAGGTGACCAGCCCGGGCCGGATGGAGGTCGTCCGGACCAGCCCGACGATCATCGTCGACGCCGCGCACAACCCGCACGGCGCCGAGGCGACCGCCGCCACCGTCTCCGAGGCCTTCGCCTTCCAGCCGCTGATCGGCGTCCTGGGCTGCATGAAGGACAAGGACGTGTACGGCGTCCTCGAGGCGTACGAACCGATCATGGAGACGGTCGTCTGCACCCGGAACAGCTTCGTCGAGCGGTCGATGCCGGCCGAGGAGTTGGGTGAGCTCGCGGCGGAGGTGTTCGGCGAGGACCGGGTCCTGGTCCGGCCGCACCTGATCGACGCGATCGACGACGCGATCCGGCTGGCCGAGGAGAACGCGATCGCTCTCGGTACTGGCGGCGTGCTGATCACCGGCTCCGTGATCACTGCCGGTGAGGCCCGCGCCCTGCTGGTCCGCAAGCCGAAGAAGGCGGACGGCGAGCCGGGAGACGACCGATGAGGTCTCTGGCGTCGATCGTCCTCGGGTTCGAGTCACTGGTGCTCGCGCTGGTGACTCCGGTGATGATCTCGATCGCCGGCATCCGGCCGGCGATCGCGCTGTCGGTCTGCCTCGGCCTCGCCGTACTGGCCCTGCTGGCGGCCGGCCTGCTGCGCAACCGGGTCGGATACGCGCTCGGCTGGGTGGTCCAGGCCGGCGCGGTCGGGCTCGGCTTCGTCGTACCGGTGATGTTCGTGCTCGGCCTGGCGTTCGCCGGCTTCTGGGTCGCGGCCATCGTCCTCGGCCGCCGCATCGAGGAAGCGAAGCGGGCGCACACCGGTTAGGCTCAGCGCGCCTGACCTACTTCGAGAGAGAGTCTGACTGATGTCGCAGCGCACCCTGGTCCTGCTGAAGCCCGACACGGTACGCCGTGGCCTGGTCGGGGAGGTGCTCGGCCGGTTCGAGGCCAAGGGGCTCCGGATCGTCGCGATGGACCTGCGCGCGATCGACGGCGACCTGGCCGACCAGCACTACGCGGAGCATGTCGAACGCGACTTCTACCCGCCGCTGCGCGCCTTCGTCACCAGCGGCCCGCTGGTCGCCCTGGTGCTCGAGGGCGACGAGGCGATCGAGGTGGTCCGGGCCCTGAACGGCGCCACCGACGGTCGCAAGGCCGCCCCCGGCACCATCCGCGGCGACCTGTCGCTGTCCAACCGGGAGAACCTGGTGCATGGCTCCGACTCCGAGGAGTCGGCCGCCCGCGAGATCAAGATCTGGTTCCCCGACCTGCCCTGATTCCCGCTCTCCGGCCGCTCACCCCGGCATATCCGCAGGTGTTCGGTCGGATACGATGCGTACGCGACCTGGTGATCCGGAGCCGGGCCCGTGTCGATGCGTCGGCGACGGTGGTCGCGCGCTTAGCCTGAAAACCGGATCGAGCGGGAGGCGCCTCGATGGCGAACAGCATGCTCGGCCGCGACATGGCGGTCGACCTCGGTACGGCGAACACCCTGGTCTACGTGCGTGGCCGCGGGGTGGTTCTGAACGAGCCGTCGGTGGTCGCGACCCGGACCGACGAGCCCCGGGAGGCGGTCGCGTTCGGGCACGAGGCGAAGAAGATGATCGGCCGGACGCCGGGCAACATCACCGCGATCCGGCCGCTCAAGGACGGCGTGATCGCGGACTTCGACGCCGCCGAGCAGATGCTGCGCTACTTCATCCAGCGGGTGCACCGGCGCCGGTACTTCGCCAAACCGCGGATCGTGGTCTGCGTGCCGTCCGGGATCACCGCGGTCGAGCAGCGCGCGGTCCGCGACGCCGGGTACATGGCCGGCGCCCGGAAGGTCTACATCATCGAGGAGCCGATGGCCGCCGCGCTCGGCTCCAACCTCGAGGTCCGCGACGCCACCGGCAACATGGTCGTCGACATCGGCGGCGGTACGACGGAGGTCGCGGTCATCTCGTTCGGCGGCATCGTCACCAGCCAGTCGATCCGGGTGGCCGGCGACGCCATCGACAAGGCGGTCGTGAACTACTGCAAGAAGGAGTACTCGCTGATGCTCGGGGAGGCCACCTCCGAGCAGATCAAGATGACCATCGGGTCGGCGTTCCCGACCACCGACGGGCCGGACAGCGAGATCCGCGGCCGGGACATGGTGTCCGGCCTGCCGCGCACCGTGAAGGTGTCCTCGTCGAACATCCGGCAGGCGATCGAGGAGCCGATCACCGCGATCGTCGACGCGGTCAAGGCGACGCTGGACAAGACCCCGCCCGAGCTGGCCGGTGACATCGTCGACCGCGGCATCGTGCTGACCGGCGGCGGCGCGCTGCTGAAGGGGATGGACGAGCGGCTGCGGCACGAGACCGGCATCCCGATCCACGTCGCGGAGAACCCGCTGGACGCCGTCGTGCTCGGCGCCGGCAAGTGCGTCGACAACATCGAGACCCTCAACCGCATCCTGGTCACCGACAACCGACGCTGAGGTTCCACCGATGCTCAAAGACCTCGGCACTCCGACGGCTCGGAGCGCCTTCCGCTCGGCCGGCGAGGCGCCGCTGCGCTCGGCCGGCACCCCCAGCTCGGTGCGCCGGCGGCGGACCGTGCTGGTGCTGGTGGTCCTGGCGTGCTTCACATTGATCGTGCTCGACGCCCGGCGCTCGGCCGGCTCGCCGGTGGACCCGCTGCGGCAGGCCGCGGCGAGCGTGTTCGGCCCGCTGGAGTCGACCGCGAGCTCGGCCCGGCAGCCTGTGGACAACCTCCGCGACCGGTTCGCGGAAATGGATAGGTTGAAGGCCGAGAACGAAAAACTGAAGAGTGAGAACGAGAAGCTCCACCAGGACCTGAACACCACCGACTACGCCCGCGGCCGGGCGGCCGAGCTGGACCGGCTGCTCAAGCTCGCGCCGGCGTACACGATGACCCCTGCCCGGGTGATCGGGATCGGCAGCGCGCAGAGCTTCAACCACACGGTCACCCTCGACGCCGGCACGGCGGACGGCGTGCACGTCGACATGACCGTGCTGAACGGGGACGGCCTGGTCGGCCGGGTGGTGCGCACCACCCAGGCGACCGCGACCGTGCTGCTGATCGGCGACCGCAGCTCGACCGTCGGCGGCCGGCTGAACGCCTCGATGGCGCTCGGCTTCGTCTCCGGCCGGGGCGAGGTCGGCGGCACCCTCGACTACAAGCTGGTCGACCTCAAGGCCAGGCCGAAGGTCGGGGACCGGATCGTCACCTGGGGCTCGAGCGGCAACGCGCCGTACGTGCCGGGAGTGCCGATCGGCGTGGTCACCTCGGTGACGCCGAACCAGGGAGCGCTCGGGTCCACGGCGACCGTCAAGCCGTACGTCGATCCGACCCGGATCGACACCGTGGGCGTGGTGACCGGTCCGCCGGCCCGCACGCCGCGCACACCACTGAAGCCGACGACGACAACGACACAAGGAAAGGGGAACTGACGTGATTGCCTTACGCATCGGGTTGGCAGCCCTGTTCCTGATGGTTGCCGTCACCGTGCAGACGTCCGTGCTGTCGAACATCGCGGTCGCCGGGGTCACCTGTGACCTGGTGCTGATCGTGGTGATCGCGCTGGCGTTGTCCCGCGGGCCGGAGTGGGGTGCGATCGCCGGGTTCACGGGTGGTCTGCTGCTGGACGTCGTACCGCCGGCCGATCACACGGCCGGGCGGTGGGCGCTGGCGCTGGCGATCGCCGGGTACGTGGCCGGGCTGATCCGGCGGGAGACATCGACCGGGCCGGTCGGACCGGTCGGGCCGTTGATCGTCGCGGCGACGGTCGTGCTCGGGGCCACGTTGTCGTTGTTCATCTACTGCGCCACCGGGTCGCTGCTGCACGATCCGTCGGTCGACTGGGGTGAGTTCGGCGTCCGGCTCGGGATCGCCGCCGGGTACGACGTGGTCGGCGCGATCGTGGTGATCCCACTGGTCATGTGGGTCATGGGCCGCCTCGTCGCTCCGAGAGAACGCCGCCGGGTGCTGTCATGAGCACCCCTCCATCCTCTTCCCCTGCAACGAGCGGGGGTGAACTGTGAGCTTCGACGGCTTCGAAGCCCCGCTCAAAGCCCGGTTGAGGTTGTTTGTGATCGGGGTGCTGGTTTTCTCCTTGTTCTGCACGTTGTTCGCGCGGCTCTGGTACATGCAGGTGATGTCCAGCGACGACTACACCCAGGCCGCCACACAGCAGCACACGCGGCAGGTGCTGGTGCCGGCGCCACGCGGGACGATCGTGGACTCGAAGGGCCGCACGCTGGTCGGCAACCGGGTGTCGCTGGTCATCACCGTCGACCGCTCGGTGATGGCGAAGCTCCCCGAGAGCCAGCAGAACGTGGTGATCGCCCGCCTGGCGAAGGTGCTCGGCCAGAAGCCGAAGGACCTCAAGGCCCGGACGATGCTGTGCGGCGAGCCCGGCGCGTCGAAGCCGCCGGCCTGCTGGAACGGCACGCCGTACCAGCCGATCCCGGTCGCGAAGGACGTCAGCGAGCAGGTCGCGATCGAGGTGATGGAACGCCGCGAGGACTTCCCGGGCGTCGCCGCCGAGTCGCAAGCGCTGCGCGCGTATCCGGCGCCGTACAAGGTGAACGCGGCCCACATCCTCGGTTACCTGTCACCGATCACGACCGAAGAGCTCGACGACATCGAGAAGTCCGGCGGCGACTCGGTCCCGCACCGCTCCGACCTGGTCGGTCGCGCCGGCGTGGAACGCTCGTACGACAAGCTCCTGCGCGGTGCGCCGGGCGTGAAGGACGTCATCGTCGACGCGGTCGGGTACACGACCGGCGTCGAGAAGCAGACCGCGCCGGTGCCTGGCGCCACGCTGGTGACCACGATCGACGCGCGCATCCAGGCGTCGGTCGAGGCCCAGCTGCGCAACGCGATCCTGACTGCACGGAAGCAGTACGACAAGATCACCAAGCGCAAGTACGTCGCCGACTCCGGTGCCGCCGTGGTGATGGACACCAAGACCGGCCGGATCGTGGCGATGGCCAGCTACCCGACGTACGACCCGGGCGTCTGGGTCGGCGGGATCACCCAGCGCGAGCTGGACGCGTTGTACTCCTCGAAGTCCGGCACTCCGCTGGTCTCCCGCGCGCTGCAAGGGCAGCTCGCGCCGGGGTCGACGTTCAAGCCGATCACGACCGCGGCCGCGATGAGCGCCGGGTACAGCACCAAGACCCGGCTGGACTGCTCCTCGTACTTCGAGGTCGGCAACCGCCGGTTCAAGAACTACGAGTCCGCGTCCTACGGGATGATCGGGTTCGACCAGGCGCTGTCGCTGTCGTGTGACACGTTCTTCTACCGGATCGCGTACGCGCTCTGGCTGAAGGAGGGCGGCAACTCCAGCGACGTGAACACCCGGGACCCGCTGGTCGAGATGGCGCAGAAGTTCGGCCTCGGCAAGCCGACCGGCATCGACCTGCCCGGCGAGGTCAGCGGCCGGATCGCGGACCGCAAGTGGAAGAAGGAGTACTACGACTCGCAGAAGGACTACTACTGCAAGCTCGCGGACAACCCGCCGGCCGGGACGTCGGCGTTCCTGAAGCAGTTCTCCCGCGAGTTCTGCGCCGACGGCTACCGGTACCGCGCCGGTGACGCGGTGAACTTCGCGATCGGCCAGGGCGACACCACGGTCACCCCGCTCCAGCTGGCGACGGTCTACTCGGCGCTGTCCAACGGCGGCACGCTGTACGAGCCGCGCGTCGTGCAGTCCTGGATCGGCGCGAACGGCAAGGCGCACGAGATCAAGCCGACGGCGAAGGCGAAGCTGCCGGTGTCGTCGTCCAACCTGCGCTACATCGACCGGTCCCTGAAGGAGACGGTCAAGACCGGTACGGCGGCCTGGAAGTTCGCCGGGTTCCCGGTCGACCAGGTGCAGATCCGGGCCAAGACGGGGACGGCGGAGGTCTACGGCAAGCAGACCACCTCGTGGATGGCGTCGTACACCGACCGCTACGCAGTGGTGATGATGATCAGCCAGGCCGGAACGGGTTCGGGCGCCGGTGGTGACGCGGTCCGGAAGATCTACGAAACCCTCTACAACATCAAGCCGACCCCGCCCGCCGAGCAGCAGAAGCCGAGCAATGAGTAGCCCCGGAGCCGGCCGTGGGGTCAACGCCGGGTCCGGCCGGGCCGCGGGGAGGTCGCGGTCATGGCGCTGCTGACTCCGATCCGGACCAGGCCGCGGATGGACCGGCGGTCGACGGTCTGGCACGTGGACTGGGTGCTCGTGCTGGGCGTGGTCGCGTTGTCCACGATCGGCGCGATGCTGATCTGGTCCGCGACCCACGGCCGGACGTCGCTGACCGACGGGAACCAGTACGCCTTCCTGCTCCGGCACGCGCTGAACTTCGCCATCGGCTCGGTGCTCGCGATCCTTGCCGCCGTCACCGACCACCGCCGGGTCCGCATCCTCGCCCCGGTCCTGTACGCCGCTTCGATCGTCGGTCTGATCCTCGTCCTGGTGCCCGGGGTCGGCGCCGTGATCAACGGTTCACGGTCGTGGATCCAGCTTCCCTGGCTGTCGATCCAGCCGAGTGAGTTCGCCAAGCTCGCGGTGATCGTCGGGATGGCGTTGCTGATCGCCGAGAAGGGCGAGACCGACCACCGCGAGACGGCCCGGACGATCGACGTCGCGCAGGCGATCGCGGTCGCCGCCGTCCCGGTGGTGCTGGTGATGCTGCAGCCCGACCTGGGCACGGTGATGGTGCTCGGGTCGATCATGTTCGGGATCATCGCGGTGTCGGGTGTGCCGAAACGCTGGATGCTCGGGCTGGTCACCGCCGGCGTGGTGGTGGCGGCGCTGGCGATCAAGTTGCAGGTGCTGAAGGACTACCAGCTGGCCCGGTTCATCGCGTTCGCAGATCCGTCGCAGGACCCGCAGGGCATCGGCTACAACGTGAACCAGGCGCGCATCGCGATCGGCAACGGCGGGGTGTTCGGCCAGGGGCTGTTCCACGGCGGGCAGACGCAGAACGCGTTCGTCCCCGAGCAGCACACCGACTTCGTCTTCACCGTCGCGGGGGAGGAACTCGGGCTGATCGGGGCCGGCGCGATCATCGTGCTGTTCGCGATCGTGCTGTTCCGCGGGTTGCGGATCGCGATCAACGCCCGGGACGCCTTCGGCCGGCTGGTCGCGACCGGCATCGTGTGCTGGTTCGCCTTCCAGGCCTTCGAGAACATCGGCATGACGCTCGGCATCATGCCGGTGACCGGCCTGCCGTTGCCGTTCGTCTCGTACGGCGGCTCGTCGCTGTTCGCCTGTTTGCTGGCCATTGGTCTGCTCCAGAACATCCACCTCCGCTCACACCGTTACTAGCGCCACGCCCGCGGCGAGGGTCCGGCGGATCGACCTGACGTGTCAGGTACGCTGCTGCCTGCTCGGCCACCGGTGGGCCCGCCCGGCCCTCGAGGTTCTGGAAGGCCCCATGACTTTGCTGAACGCGCGCCGCCGGCGCCGCGGGTTCGTGCCGTTTCCGCTTGTGCTCGTCACCGCCCTCAGCCTGTCGCTCGCCGCCTGCGGTGGCGACGACACGGACGACGCTGCCGCCCAATCCACGCCTGCTCCGAGTACGCCGGTCACGACACCCGCACCGGAGACGCCCACGGCGACCGGCACGGTGAAGCGCACGTCGGCCGAGCTCGCCAAGGCGCTGCTCGAACAGGCGGACCTTCCCGACGGCTACCAGCCCGAGAAGGAGGACCCGGCCGGGGACGCCGAGAAGCCGTTCTCGTCGGCGAGCAGCAAGTGCGAGACGCTGGTCAGGTTCCTCAACGCCAGCGAAGCGCCGGGCGCGAAGGCCACCACGCACCGGTCGTTCTCGGCCGGCCAGGAAGGGACCTTCATCGACTTCGGACTCGATGCGATGGGCAACAGTGCCGAGGTCGCCTACCTGCAGCACGCGTACAAGAAGGCCGTCACCTCCTGCCCGAAGGTGACGATGAAGATCGGCCAGGGCAGCTACTCGATGGAGGTCGAGGAGATCGAGGCGCCGCAGTTCGGCGCCGACCCGTTCGCGTTCCGCCTCACCGCGACCTCGGGCTCGCGTCGCGGCCTGGAGTTCACCGCCGCCACCACGGGCGTCGAGGACGTCGTCGTCTCGGTCACGCTGCTCGCCGGTCAGGACGGCGAGCTCGAGGGGGCGACCGAAGCCGCGGTGTCCAAGGCACAGCAGGTGCTCAAGAAGGGCTCGTGAGCGGCGTCACACCCGGAACTGTCACGCCAGGCCGCCACGAAACCGTCGTGCCGGCATGGAACAACGAATGGACCTCAGCAAGGTCGTGCCGGCCGGCTTCCGAGCCGTGTTCGGCCTGGAGAAGTATGTGCAGGGCGCGCTCGACCACTCGGTGCTCGCCCTGATCAAGGTGCGCGCCTCGATGGTCAACGAGTGCGCGTTCTGCGTGGACATGCACACCACGGACGCCCTGAAGGACGGTGAGAGCTCGCAACGCCTGTTCGGCCTGGCGGCCTGGCGTGAGTCCTCCTTCTACGACGAGCGCGAACGCGCGGCCCTGGCCCTCACGGATGCGGTCACGCACCTCGGACAGGGCGGCGTGCCCGATGAGGTGTGGGACGGCGCGGTCGAGCAGTTCGGGGAGGAGGGGGCTGCGAACGTGCTCCTTGCGATTGGCACCATCAACCTGTGGAACCGTTTGACGATCACGAGCAGGAAGCAGCCGGTGCTCGCCGCTTGACCGGCGCCCTGGACGAGTTCCAGTCGGCGCGCGGGATGCTCGGGAGCCTCGCCTACCGGCTGCTCGGGAGCTGGCAGGACGCTGAGGACGTGCTGCAGGAGGCGTACCTGCGGTGGTCCGGCGTCGACCGAGCCGACGTGCATGAGCCGCGTCGCTACCTCACGAGGGTGGTGACGCGGCTCGGCGTCGACGTACTGCGGACCCGGCAGGCGCGGCGGGAGAGCTACGTCGGGGAGTGGCTGCCGGAGCCGGTGCCGTCGGATCCGTTCAGCTCGGTCGACACGTCGGATCTGTCGATCGCCGTACTGCACCTGATGGAGCGGCTCACTCCGCCGCAGCGCGCGGTCTACGTACTGCGGACCGCGTTCGTGCTCCCGTACGACGAGATCGCGGAGATCCTGGATCGGTCGGCGGAGGATTGCCGGCAACTGCACAACCGGGCCGTGAAGGCGCTGGATCGGGAACGGCCGAAGTTCGAGCCGACGCCGGTCGAGCAGCAGCGGCTGCTGCTCGACTTCGTCGCGGCCGCCCGGGACGGGGACCTGCCCCGGCTCGAGGCGATGCTCAAGGAGTCGGTGACCGAGTGGAGCGACGGCGGCGGCAAGCCCCGGATCGCCCGGAAGCCGGTGGTCGGACGCGAGCAGGTCGCGCAGTTCCTCGCCCGGGTCTACGCCCGCGACGACGTCAGCGTCGTACCGCTCGACCTCGTGACCGGGCCGGCGCTGGATGTCCGGGTCCCGGGACTCCGGCACGTCCTGCACCTGGAGTTCGACGGCCACCAGGTCGCTGCCGTCCGGATCCAGGCGAACCCCGAGAAGCTGTCAGCGCTCGGGTAGGGGCATCACCGTCGTACGGCGATGGTGCTCGAAGACGACCGAGCTGCGGATGTCGGCGATCTCCTGTCGCTTGGCGAGCGCCAGGACCAGGTCGCGAAGCGCCTGGGTGTCCTTGACCGCCACGTGGGCCAGGAAATCGGACGCGCCGGAGACCATGAACATCGCGAGTGTCTCGGGCAGCTGGTTGACGTAGTTCTGGAACGCGGTCGCCACCGCCATCGCCTGCGGGCGGAGCTTGATCGAGATGATCGCCTGGGTGGAGCGGTCGATCGCCCGCAGGTCGACCTCGGCGTGGTAGCCGCTGATCACCCCGCGGTCGCGGAGGCCGCGGATGCGCTCCAGACAGGTGGACGGGGCGATGCCGAGCTCGGCCGCCATGTCCCGGTTGGTCCGGCGCGCGTCGTTCTGCAGGATCCGCAGCAGCGCCGTATCAAGTTCGTCCATGACAGGAAGTTTGGCAGATCCGCCGAACGATGTTCGGTCGACCGTCCACATCCCTGGCCAACCGGCTAGCTTGATGCCCGTGCTGACGAACAAGCTGGTCGTGGTCATCGCGGCCGAGGCGCCGGTCGGCGTCGCCCTGAACACCGCCGCGTTGCTGGGCGTCGCCCTCGGCCACCACCACGAGGACGTGGTCGGCCCGGACACCGAGGACGCCTCGGGAAATCCCCACACCGGGATGTGCGCGCACCCGATTCCGGTACTGCGGGCCTCCGCCGAGCAACTGCACGAGCTCCGCGCCCAGGCCGCGGCCCGGGACGGCGTGACCGTGCACGACATGAACCAGATCGCCCAGCGGGCCCGGACCTACGAGCAGATGTCCGCGACGTTGAGCGGCACCAAGGCCGAAGATGTCGAGTACCTGGGCCTCGGCTTGTTCGGCCCTCGCGCTGCCGTCGACTCGCTGACCGGCGCGCTCGCGCTCTACCGCTAGCTAGAGCTGCAGCTCGATGCGGCCTACGGGTTCGCCGCCGCCGAGGACGGGGACCTTTAGCAGGTCGGCGGCCGCCGACACATCCACGCCGCACTTGTGCAGGAGCATCAGGCCGAGCGCCGTCGTGGCTCGGGGACTGCCGTCGATCACCTTGACCGCAACCGCGTGACCGTCCGGGGTGGCCATGGCGATCACACCTTCCGCGCCGCCCTTGGCGATGACGCCGGGGAGCTGCTGCATCACGAGCGTGTTCTGGTGACCGCGGCCGCCGACGAACTCCGGGTACTGGCGCATCGCCGCTGCGACAACGTGTTCCGGCGTACCGGATGGTGCTGTGGCGAGGCGGCTGAAGCTGAGCGCCAGGTTGCGAAGTGGTACGCCGACCAGCGGTGCGCCGCAACCGTCCACGGTGACCACTCCGGTGGTGGCCCCGGTCAGCCGTTCGATCTCGGCGGTGATCGTCTTCTGCACCCGGCTGGACGGATCCAGGTAGCCGGCCGGGTCGTCGGCGGCGGTGAGCATTGCCGTGTGCTTGCCCGAGCAGTTCATCAGGACCCGGGACGGACCGATGCCCGCGGCAACCAGTCGGTTCCGGGTGTCCGGGTCCTCGGGCAGGTCCGGCGGGCAGCCGAGCGCGCCACGGTCGAGGCCGGCCCGCGCCAGCATCCGGTCGACGACCGCGACGTGCCGGTCCTCGCCGGTGTGGCTGCCGGACGCGATCGCGGCCTCGGCACCTTCGAGCGACGCGCCGGCCACGATGCACCCGACGGCCTGCAGCGGCTTCGTCGTGGACCGGGGCAGCACCACCGCGTCCACGTCCCCGACGGCGGCGATCGGCGTACCGGCGGGATCGACCGCGACCGCGATCCCGAAGTGGCGGCTCTCCACGAAGCCGCCGCGCGCCACCGTCGCCAGCTCGCCCACAGATTCCAGGCCCGGCACACCCTGAGTCATGCCGCGGAGAGTAGCAGCGTCCGTAGGGTGGGCCTATGCGACTCAACTATGCAGAGACCGGTCCCGACGACGCGCCCGTGGTTCTGCTCGGCTCCTCGCTCGGGACGACGCACGCGATGTGGGCCCCGCAGGTCGGCGTCCTGTCGGAGCGGTTCCGGGTGGTCGCCTTCGACCACCGTGGACACGGGGAGTCCGAGGCGCCGGCCGGGCCGTACACGATCGACGACCTCGGCGGCGACGTACTCGAACTGCTCGACACACTCGGCGTCGACCAGGCGTCGTACGTCGGGATCTCGCTCGGCGGCGCAGTCGGTCTGTGGCTGGCCGAGAACGCGCCCGACCGCTTCCACCGCTTCGCGCTGCTGTGCCCGCCGTGCAGCCCGGCCGACAACGCCCAGATGTGGACCGAGCGAGCCGCCACCGTGCGCGCCGAAGGCACCCAGGCGATCGCCGACGCCACCCTGGAGCGCTGGTTCCTGTCCGACTTCACCGACACCGACGAGGTGCGGCAGCAGCTTCTCGACACTCCCGACGAGGGGTACGCCGCCTGCTGCGAGGCGCTCGGTACGACGGACCTGCGCGGCAAGCTCGGCGACATCACGGCGCCCGTCCTGCTGGTCACCGCCGAGCAGGACACCTCGATCCCACCCGAGACCGTCATCCCGCTGGCCTCGGCCATCCCCGGCGCCCACCTCGAGATCATCGAGAACGCCGCCCACCTGGTCACCTACTCGCACCCCGACACGATCAACCCGCTCCTGCTGGCCCACTTGAGCTGACGTCTGCGTACCTGGTCCGCAGCGCCAGAGCTCCTCTTGACTGTTCAAGCAATTCTCCAACGGGCGTTGGGTGTTCGCGGGAAAGTTCACTGCCTCGAGGCGAAGGCTTGTCTGGGCGGGCGCCCTGGGTGGAAGGTAAACGCAGAGCAGTGACTTGGGGGCAGGCTGTTCGGTGGGGGAAGGCGGGTAGGACCGTCTTCGATCGAGGGGCGGGTCTGGGGGAAAACCTTTTCGGTCCGGGATCGCGCTGATCCCGACCTGCTCGTTCGCCCCCGCGGGAAGGGGGAGAGATGCCGAGGAAGGCCAACGGGAGAGCGGACAAGCACCGCGACGACGACTACCGGATGCCTGGGGAGGCACCGGCGGCCGGTCCGGCCGGCAACGGGATGCCGCAGGCCAACGGGATGCCCGGTGGGGGCCGGATGTCCACGAGTGGGTCGGGCGGCGCCGGTGACATGCCGGCCGGGATGAGCGGCGGAGCAGGTGCTGGAGCAGGTGGTGGCGCGGCCGGGATGAGCGGCGGCGGCCAGGCCGGTGGCGCCGGGATGAGCGGTGGCGGTCAGGCGGGCGGTGCCGGGATGGGCGGCGGAGCCGGAGCCGGTGGTGCAGGTATGAGCGGCACGGACGGGCAGACCGAGACTCCGAGCAGGCGGCAGTGCGGTGTGATGGACGTGCACCGCAGACTGCTGTCCACCTCACCCGAGTACGCCGCCGCGCGGTCCGCACTCGAGAACGCGACGACGCAGTACGTCTCCCGCCAGGAACGTTTTGCCGGTATAGCGCGGATTCCCTGCGTCGTGCACGTGATCTGGAAGACCGCGGCGCAGAACATCTCGCAGGCCCAGATCGACAGCCAGATCGACGTGCTGAACCACGACTTCCGGGCCACCAACGCCGACCTCAACATCGTGCCGGCGGCGTTCACCGGCCTGATCGCGGACGCGCGGATCGAGTTCTACCTGGCCACCAAGGACCCGGACGGCAACCCGACCACCGGTGTCACCCGGACCCAGACGACGGTCGACGGCTTCGGCTCCGACGACAAGGTCAAGTCGTCCGCCACCGGCGGGCACGACCCGTGGCCGACCGACCGGTACCTGAACATCTGGGTCTGCCAGCTCAGCGGTGGCCTGCTCGGGTACGCGCAGTTCCCCGGCGGCCCGGCCGACACCGACGGCGTCGTCATCCTGCACAGCGGGTTCGGCACCAACGGTACGGCGGCCGCGCCGTTCGACCTGGGCCGCACGACGACCCACGAGGTCGGGCACTACCTGAACCTGTTCCACATCTGGGGCGACGACGGCACCGGCTGCAGCGGCAGCGACGAGGTCGCCGACACCCCGAACCAGGCCGGCCCGAACTTCGGCGTGCCGACGTTCCCGCACGTGACCTGCAGCAACGGGCCGAACGGCGACCTGTTCTACGACTACATGGACTACACCGACGACCGCGGCATGGTGATGTTCACCGACGACCAGGTGGCCCGGATGGAGGCCTGCCTGGACACCGTGCGGTCGAGCCTGATCGCCGGCACGGCCGGTGCCGGGGCGACGCCGGAACCGGCGGGCTCGGTGGTGGCGTGGGGCGCGAACCGGCTGGACGCGTTCGTGCTCGGCACCGATCTGGCGATGTATCACAAGTGGTGGGACGGGTCGTCCTGGGGACCGTCCGTCAGCGGTTACGAATACATGGGTGGTATCTGCATGAGTGCTCCTGAAGTCGCGTCCTGGGGGCCGGACCGGCTGGACGCGTTCGTCCTCGGCACCGACCACGCGCTCTACCACAAGTGGTGGGACGGCTCGAACTGGGGACCGTCGGTCACCGGGTACGAGTACCTGGGCGGCATCTGCATGAGCCCGCCGCGGCTGGCCACCTGGGGACCGGGCCGGCTGGACGCGTTCGTGCTCGGCACCGACCGCGCGCTCTACCACAAGTGGTACGACGGCTCGAACTGGGGACCGTCGCTGACCGGGTACGAGTACCTCGGCGGGATCTGCATGAGCCCGCCCGAAGTCGTCGCCTGGGGCGAGAACCGGCTCGACGTCTTCGTGCTCGGCACCGACAACGCGGTCTACCACAAGTGGTGGGACGGCTCGAACTGGGGACCGTCGGTGGACGGCTACGAGTACCTCGGCGGCGTCTGCGCTTCGCCGCCGCGGGTCGTCGCCTGGGGCGAGAACCGGCTGGACATGTTCGTCATCGGCACCGACTCCGCGCTGTACCACAAGTGGTGGGACGGCTCGGCCTGGTCGGGCTGGGAGTACATGGGCGGTGTCTGTACGACGGCCCCGACGGTCGTCTCGTGGGACACCGACCGGCTCGACGTGTTCGTACTCGGCACGGATTCCGCGCTGTACCACAAGTGGTGGGACGGGTCCGCGTGGGGACCGTCGGTCACCGGGTACGAGTACATGGGCGGCATCTGCACCGACGAGCCACGCGTGGTCTCGTGGGGCGCGAACCGGCTCGACGTGTTCGTCACCGGCACCGACAAGCAGCTCTACCACAAGTGGTGGGACGGCTCGGCCTGGGGACCGTCGGTCACCGGCTACGAGGCGCTCGGCGGCATCATCAGCGACTTCAAGGTGACCGTCCCCGAGACCCCGGCCTCGATCGAACAGGTGGTGCTGAGCTGACCGGACACGTGAAAGGGCGGTGGACGCACTCCTTCGAGGAGGACCACGACGGGATCACCGTCTACCGCCCGGACGACTTCGCCTTCCCGCCGGCCCGGGGCCGGCGGGGGGTGGAGTTCCGCCCGGACGGCACCTTGGTGGAGTGGGTGATCGGCCGCGGGGACGCGCCCGAAGCCCGCCCGGACGGCCGCTGGGACGCCAGCGGCCGCATCACCGGCGGTCTGCAGGGCGCCGGCCGCATCGTGACGGCCGAGCCCGGCCGGCTCGAGATCATCTGGTCCGACTGACTCTTCTTGGCAGGAACGCATGAGCAAGACGACGACCCCTGTCCGCTATCTCGTGGTGCCGACCCCCGAGGCGGCCGACGCCCAGCAGTCCGCGCGTTTCGGCGACCGCACGATCCTGTGGTGCCCGCAGTCCGAGCACCTCGGCCGTGCTTCGCGGACCGCGCCCGGCCTGCTGCTGGTCACGCAGGTGGGCGGGAGCTTCCAGCACGACTACCCGGAGGTGAAGCCGCTGCTCGACCACGGCCGGCACCTGGTGATCTCGGCCGCCGACAGACCGCGCCGTAGGTCGAACAACTGCTGGCGGGTCGAGACGCTGCGCGCAGGTACGACGGTCGTCGACGTCGCGGCGCCGTCCGCGGCCCGGGTGGATCCCGCGGTCGCGGCGCTGGTGGCCGAGTTGTCGCCGACGTCGTACCAGGCCGATCTGACCTGGTTCGCGAGCCTGCCGACGCGGCACTCGCTCAGTACGGGGTTCACCACCGCGGTGGACTTCGCCGCGGCCCGGATGGTTGCCCTCGGCTACGGAGTGACGCGGACGACGGTCACGGTCGGGGCCGGGAAGTCGCAGAACCTGATCGGGGACCGGCCCGGGACCGGTGGCGGGGGAGTCGTGCTCATCACCGCGCACCTCGACTCGGTGAACCAGGCGGGCGGTCCGGCCGCGAACGCGCCCGGTGCGGACGACAACGGGAGCGGTTCGGCCGGTGTGCTCGAGCTCGGCCGGCTGTTGTCGACGCGGTCGTGGCGGCACGACGTACGGCTGATCCTGTTCGGCGGCGAGGAGCAGGGGCTGTTCGGCAGCAAGCAGTACGTCGCTTCGCTGCCGCAGGCCGAGCGGGCCCGGATTCGCGCCGTGCTGAACATGGACATGATCGCCAGCAAGAACTCGGCGGTGCCGACGGTGCTGCTGGAAGGCGCTCAGGTGTCGTCGAGCCAGATGGCTGACCTGGCGACCGCGGCCGCGACGTACACGGGGCTGAAGGTGGAGACGTCGCTGAACCCGTTCGCGAGCGACCACGTGCCGTTCATCAACGCCGGGATCCCGGCGCTGCTGACGATCGAGGGCGCGGACAGCGCGAACGGGCACATCCACACCGCGACCGACACGCTGAACTTCCTCGACTGGTCGCTGGCCGCCGAGATCCTGCGGATGAACGTCGCCGCCCTGGCCGGCTGGCTCGAGCCGGCCGTCACGACCCGCGCCCGGCCGCGTCCCGCCGGCTCCGTCGTCACCTGGGGACCGGGCCGCCTCGACGTCTTCGCGGTCGGCATGGACTCGGCGATGCACCACAAGGCCTACGACGGAACCTGGCACGACTTCGAGTCCCTCGGAGGTGTCGTCCTAAGCTGACACGTGCACCGGGAGCTGGACTTCCGGCCGGGGGATCCGGGAGTGGATCTCGGCGACGCACAAGCCGGACCCGGCGATCTACGAGCTCGCTCTCCAGCGCCTCGCCGTACCCAGCGTCGAAGCCATCGCCGTCGAGGACACCGCCTACGACATCGCGGCCGCCCAGGCAACCGGCATGTTCGCCGTCGCCATCCCCAACCCGTACGCCCCCGCCGACGTCCAGGCGGCCGACCTGATCCAGACCAGCGCAGACCAGCTCCCCCCACCCACCTCCCCCACGCGGCCTCGACACCCCACACCTGACCCCAACCCGAGGCACCACCCCCGTCTCGGAGCGTTCGAGGGGATATCCCCTGCAACGGCGCCTTCTCCCCTGCTCTGGGAGGGGAGAACCCGGCGTTCGAGGGGATATCCCCTCGAACGCGCGGGCGGGGGTGGCGGGGTGCGGGTGGCCGGGGGTGGGTGGTTAGACGACGGAGAGCGGGAGGAGTTTCTTGCCGGTCGGGCCGATCTGGATCTCGGTGCCCATCTGCGGGCAGACGCCGCAGTCGAAGCAGGGGGTCCAGCGGCAGTCCTCGACCTCGATCGCGCCGTCCTCCTCGAGCGAGTCCTGCCAGTCCTCCCAGAGCCAGTCGCGGTCCAGGCCGGAGTCGAGGTGGTCCCACGGCAGCACTTCGGCGTACTCGCGCTCGCGGGTGGTGTACCAGGCCAGGTCGACGGGCTCGCCGGCCAGCGCCTTCTTGGTCGCCGCGACCCAGCGGTCGAAGGAGAAGTGCTCGCTCCAGCCGTCGAACCGGCCGCCGTCGCGCCAGACCTGCTCGATCACCCGGCCGACCCGGCGGTCGCCGCGGGACAGCAGGCCCTCGATGATGCCGGGCTTGCCGTCGTGGTACCGGAAGCCGATCGCCTTCGCGTAGTTCTTGTCCGAGCGGATCGCGGCCGCGAGCTTCGACAGCCGCGCGTCGGTCTCCTCGGCGCCGAGCTGGGCGGCCCACTGGAACGGCGTGTGCGGCTTCGGCACGAACCCGCCGATCGACACCGTGCAGCGGATGTCCCGCCGGCCGGCCGCCTCGCGACCGGTCGCGATCACCTTCTTGGCCAGGTCCGCGATCGCCAGCACGTCCTCGTCGGTCTCGGTCGGCAGGCCGCACATGAAGTACAGCTTCACCTGCCGCCAACCGTGGCTGTAGGCCGCCGCGACGGTCCGGATCAGGTCCTCCTCGGTGACCATCTTGTTGATCACCTTGCGCATCCGGTCCGACCCGCCCTCCGGGGCGAAGGTCAGCCCGCTGCGCCGGCCGTTGCGGGAGAACTCGTTGGCCAGCGTGATGTTGAACGCGTCGACCCTTGTCGAAGGCAACGACAGGGACACGTTGCTGCCCTCGTACCGGTCGCCCAGGCCCTTGGCCACGTCGGCGATCTCGCTGTGGTCGGCGGACGACAGGCTGAGCAGCCCGACCTCCTCGAACCCGGACTGCTTCAGCCCGTTCTCGACCATGTCGCCGATCGTGGTGATGCTGCGCTCGCGCACTGGCCGGGTGATCATGCCGGCCTGGCAGAACCGGCAGCCGCGGGTGCAGCCGCGGAAGATCTCCACCGAGTACCGCTCGTGCACGGTTTCGGCCAGCGGGACCAGCGGCTTCTTCGGGTACGGCCAGGCGTCCAGATCCATCACGGTGTGCTTGGCCGTCCGCCACGGTACGCCGGGACGGTTCGGCGCGACCCGCTTGATCCGGCCGTCGGCCAGGTACTCGACGGTGAAGAACTTCGGGATGTAGACACCGCCGGACGCGGCCAGCCGCATCAGCACCTCGTCGCGCCCGCCCGGGGAGCCCTCGTCCTTCCACTCCCGGATCACCTCCGAGATGGCCAGCACGATCTCCTCGCCGTCACCGAGTACGGCGGCGTCGATGAAGTCGGCGATCGGTTCCGGGTTGAACGCGGCGTGCCCGCCGGCCAGCACGATCGGGTCCTCGTCGGTCCGGTCGGCGGCGTACAGCGGGATGCCGGCCAGGTCGAGCGCGGTCAGCATGTTCGTGTAGCCGAGCTCGGTCGAGAACGACAGCCCGAACACGTCGAACGCCCGGACCGGCCGGTGGCTGTCCAGGGTGAACTGCGGGATGTCGTTGTCCCGCATCACCTTCTCCATGTCCGGCCAGACCGAGTAGGTCCGCTCGGCCAGGATGTGGTCGCGCTCGTTCAGCACCTCGTAGAGGATCTGCACGCCCTGGTTGGGCAGCCCGACCTCGTAGGCGTCCGGGTACATCAGCGCCCACCGGACACTCGCCGAGTCCCAGTCCTTGCTGACCGAGTTCAGCTCACCGCCGACGTACTGGATCGGCTTCTGCACCTGCGGCAGCAACGCCTCCAGGCGCGGGAACAGCGATTCGACAGTCATCCCAAACTTCCGGTCAGCGGATCAGAGCGCCTACCAGGTTAACGCCGCAGCCGCCGTACGCCGGAATCGAGCGTGAGATGCGCGCTGTGCCGCCGGACATACAGACAGTGAACCAGCGACGACGAAGGGGACAAACGCGCGGAAGAGACGATGGATGCCGATCCTACTCGGCCGGATCGGGGACCGTCGCGGCGACGAGTTCACCGCCTTCCTCGTCTCCTACCTGGGCAAGCTGGCCGCCAACGGAACGCTGAACGCCAGTCCGTACCTCTACGGCCTCATCGACACCCATCGCGGCCAGTTCTTCGACGGCCTCAAGCGGCGGGTGATGCCGATCGGTGCCGAGGTCGAGCTGCCCGGCCGGCTGAACCAGTACCTCGAACCCGGGACCGACTGGGGGCAGGCCTTCGATGCCGAGACTCGCCCGCCACGCCAGTACAAGTCCGGCACGACAACGCAGGAGACCTTCGAGTACAAGCCCTAGAGGGTCAGCTCCCACATGGTGCGCTGAGCGACCGGGCGGAAGCCGAGCTTGTCGTTGACTGCGATCATCGGGGCGTTCTCCGGAGCGTTCCAGGTGTGCAGGACGGCAGGCTCGGCCAAGTCCGCCTGGATCGCGCGCAGGTTCGGTGCCTTGACCGCGATGCCGAGGCTGCGACCGCGGTGCGAGCGCCGGACGTAGGTGTCGTACTGGTTGAGGCGGCCCGGGGTCGCCGGCGTCCCACCCATCTGTGTGTACGCCGCGAGCTCGCCGGAGTCGGTGTGGACGGCGGCGGTCGTGTAGGTGAAGCGGCCCTGCGCGATCCGGCGTTCGTCGGCTTCCCGCACGAGCGCAGGCGTCCACCGGATCGCTTCGACCGTGCGGTCACCGGTCGGGACGTCCTCGGCCATCCCGCTGAGCAGCGCGGCGAACTGCTCGATCCATTCTTCGGGTGTGTGCTCGCGCCACTGCAGGAGCTCGTAGCCGTCCGGCGCCGAGGTGCGAAGCTGGTCGTCGGGCAGCGGTAGCTCGAGCACCTGGTGCAGCTCCGCGTGCTTGCGGACGAACCCGCGCGCTGCGGCGAACGCCGTACCCGCGCTCTCTCCGGTGATCGGATCGCCGGTCAGGTCGAAGCCGGACAGGACGCGCCGGCCGTCGGCCCGGGCGCGCTCGATCACTGCATCCAGCAGGCGCGTCGCGACGCCACGCCGCCGGTGCGACCGGTCGACGGCGATCTCGACATCGACCGTGTCGGTGTTGCCGAGCAACCACCAGTCGAGCCAGGCGATCCCGAGCCAGCTGTCGCCGTCGACCAGCCCGAGGCCGTCGGCGCGTACGTCGGAGTGCTGCCCGGCCATCAGCACCCGAGCCTCCTCGAGCCCCATCCCGACCGGAAACTCGAGCTCCTCCCGGCGGACCGCCTCCCGCACCTCGAAGAACCGCTTGAAGACGTCGGCATCCCGCCCGTCAACCATGACAA
This sequence comes from Kribbella sp. NPDC002412, assembly GCF_053592935.1. Taxonomy (NCBI): domain Bacteria; kingdom Bacillati; phylum Actinomycetota; class Actinomycetes; order Propionibacteriales; family Kribbellaceae; genus Kribbella; species Kribbella sp. NPDC002412. The sequence goes on along the minus strand of NZ_JBSFBL010000031.1, from coordinate 50,563 downwards.
TCCGCATCGGCCGACCCTACGCCGCCCGACCTGCCACCGCCTCCGAATTCAGGCTCGCGCCGGCACACGCCCGGCCAGGAATGCCTGCCACTCCGCGGCCTGCTCCGGGGTGAGCTCGTCCTTCAGGATCGCGAAGCCACCAGCGGGGGGCAGCCGGATCGTCCAGGCGTTCCCGCGCTGCCGGACGGACTTCACCGCCGACCACGGGAGCTCGAGATTGGTGATCGCGGTCCGGATCGCGATCTGTTCCTCGGTGAAGGTGTACGTGTAGGTGCGCCCGAACCTTCTGCCCATCAGGTGCCGGAAGACGCCCATCAGCTCCGGGAGGAACAGGTAGAACACCGCCAGGACCAAGGACCCGAGGTCGATCGGTGAGTTCGCGACGGCCATCGCCAGGAAGACCAGGCCGGCCGCCCGGAGCAGCCAGGCGAACCACCGGAGCTGCACGCGGGTGTTCCGCAGCCGTCGTGCCAGCGTCAGCTCGACCGGAACCACGATGTTCATTTCGATGTCCTCCCCAAGCCTGGCCGCTCGACCGGGCCGGTGCACTGTACAGCAGCCAGTCCGGGCGCCGACAGCCTTCAGGTGGGGCGTGGGCCGGTGCTGCCGCGGATGATCAGGTGGGCTGTGAGGGTGCGGGTGCGGCGGGCCTTGCGGGACTGGAGGTAGGGGGAGAGGAGGCGCCAGGCCTCCTGGCCGAACTCGGTTTGGGGCATGGCGACCGTGGTCAGGCCGGGGGAAGTGAAGCGGGCGTAGACGATGTCGTCGAAGCCGGCGACCGAGATCTGGTCCGGGACGCTGATGCCGAGCTCCTGCAGCCTGGCGACCGCGCCGAGGGCGACCAGGTCGTTGAAGCCGATCAGGCAGGTGGCGCCGGTCTCGAGCGCCGCCTCGGCCGCCGCGTGACCGTCGTCCAGCATCGCGCCGGCCGGCACCCGGAACAGCTTGCTCCGGCTCCCGATCGAGCCCTGCAACGCCGACCAGCGATCAGCCTCCGCCGCCGCGTGGGACGGGCCGGCGAGGTAGCACAGCTTGGTGTGGCCGAAGGCGTCGAGATGCGCGCACAGCTCAGCCACCGCCTCCTTGCTGTCCACAGTCACCGACGGGAACAGGCTGCGCGCCGGCTTGCGGTTGACGAGGACGATCGGTACGTCGAGCTCGGCCAGGCCGGCCAGGTCCGCCGTACTCATCCGGGGACCGCACAGGATCAGGCCGTCGCTCTGCCGGGCCAGCTCGTGCAGGTGGCGGAGCTCCTCGCCCGGCTGCTCGTTCGCGTCGGCGACGAGGGTGCGGTAGCCGTCCTGCTCGGCCTCGGCGGAGATGCCCTTCAGGATCGTCGCGAACAGCGGGTTGGCCAGGTCGGGGACGAGCACGCCGACGATCCCGGTCCGGCCGCGGGACAGGTTCTGCGCCGTGCCGCTGGGCCGGTAGCCGAGGCGGGCGGCGGCGTCGCGCACCCGGGTCACGATCTGCGGATCGACGTTCGGGGTGTCGTTCATGACCCGGGACACGGTCGACTTCGAGACCCCGGCCGCCGCGGCCACGCTGAGGATCGTCACCTGCCTGGTCCGCCGCATACGCACCTCCCATCAGGAACCGGTTCCCCGGAATCGTAGACCAATCCGCTGCGACGCCGCAGGTCCATGCGGAAGAAATCGAAATCCCGCCCTTGACGGCAGGTACTCGGAAGCCTAGGTTCAGGAACCGGTTCCTGAGCGGTCCTCGACGAAAGGACGTCAGCATGGAGTTCACCCGGCGACAGTTGCTGCTGACCAGTGGTGCGGTGCTGGCAGGCAGCCTGCTCGATCCGTTGACCGCGTCAGCCGGCGGTCTTCCCGACGAGGACGGTCACGAGCTCTGGCTCCGCTACCGGAAGGTTGGACCAGGTCGGCTGCACGAGTACCGCCGTACCCTGACCCACGTCGTCGCACCCCAGCGGGACACGGCCGTTTCCGAACTCGTGCAAGGGCTTTCGGCCCTCACCAGCCGCACGGTCTCGCACCACACCCGGCCGCAACACGACGGCGCGGTCATCATCGGCACGCCGGACACCTCGCCGTACGTCGCCAAGTTCGTGGACAAACGCCTCGGGCCAGAGGGCTACGTCATCCGCACGCACAACAACGCCATCGTCATCGCGAGCGAAGGCCAACGCGGCGTCCTGTACGGCGCCTTCCACCTGCTGCGACTGCTCCAGACCCAGCGCCGGATCACCCACCTCGACATCCACGAACGCCCGGCCAACACGCTCCGCCTGGTCAACCACTGGGACAACCTCGACCGCAGCGTGGAACGCGGCTACGCCGGCGACTCGATCTTCCAGTGGGACGCGCTGCCGAACACCGGCCCGCGTGACCTCGCCTACGCCCGGACCCTCGCCTCGGTCGGCATCAACGGCACGGTCGTCAACAACGTGAACGCGAACCCGGCGTTCCTCTCGACCGACATGCTCACGAAGCTCCAAGGCCTGGCGGCTGTCCTGCGGGAATGGGGTGTCTCGCTCTACCTGTCCGCAAACTTCGCGTGCCCGATCGTGCTCGGCGGTCTACCGACCGCTGACCCCTTCGACGCCCTCGTGCAGCAGTGGTGGCGGGACAAGGCTCGCGAGATCTACGACCTGATCCCGGACCTCGGGGGCTTCCTGGTGAAGGCCGACTCCGAGGGACAGCCCGGGCCGATCAGCTACGGCCGGACCCACGCCGACGGCGCGAACCTGCTTGCCGACGCAGTCCGGCCGTACGGCGGCATCGTGATGTGGCGCGCGTTCATCCACGACTTCGACCCGACGACCTGGGCGAGCAAGGCGTACAAGACGTTCCAGCCGCTCGACGGGCAGTTCGCCGCGAATGTCGTCGTACAGATCAAGAACGGGCCGATCGACTTCCAGGTCCGGGAGCCGGTGCACCCGTTGTTCGGTGCGATGCCACGGACGCGGGTGATGACCGAGCTCCAGATCACCCAGGAGTACACGGGCCAGTCGACGCACCTCTGTTACCTCGTGCCGCAGTGGAAGGAGGTCTACGACTTCGACACCCACGCAGACGGCCCGGGTACGACGGTCGCGCGCATCGTCGACGGATCCGCCGGGGTGATGAACTTCGGCTCGGATCGCAACTGGACAAGGCATCCGCTGGCCGCCGCCAACACCCACGGCTATGCCCGGCTCGCCTGGAACCCGGCGCTGAAGGCGGCCGACGTCGCCGAGGAGTGGGTCCGGATGACGTTCGGCGACGACGATCGACTGGTACGAACGCTGACCGGCATGCTGCTCGGGTCCCGCAAGATCTACGAGGACTACACCTCGCCGCTCGGGGTTGGCTTCATGATCGCGGGCGACCACTTCACGCCCAGCCCGGACACCAACCGGCCGTGGAACCGGGCCGACGCAGAGGGCACTGGCTTCGACCGCACGGTGGCGACCGGGGTCGGGTACACCGGGCACTACCACCCGCCGGTCGCGCAGCAGTACGAGTCGCTCGCCGACTGCCCGGACGAGCTGCTGCTGTTTCTGCACCACGTCCCGTACGGCCATCGCCTGCACTCCGGCAAGACCGTGATCCAGCACATCTACGACACCCACTGGCAAGGCCGCGACAACGCGCACCGCCTACGCGACCTCTGGCGCTCCCTGCAACCCCGCATCGACCGCAGCCGGTACGCCACCACGCTGGAACGCTTCGACCAGCAGGCGATCCAGTCCACGCTGTGGCGAGACTCGATCGTCAGCTACTACTTCGAGGCCGGCCGCGTCCTGGATCAGTCCCGCTCTTGGGCCCAAGTACGACAAGCAGGCGACGGACTGCTGCTGGGTGGGACGGCGAACCTGCTGCGACTCACGGCAGGCAACGCCTCACCACAGCAGGTGGAGCTGACCGCGCGGGTGGCCGATTGGACCAGCGAAGCGACCACGGTCACGATCCCGTCCCGCGAGTTCGTGCCCTGCGACGTACCCGTCACGCCACCGCTCACGCCGCAGATCACCAGCATCGACATCGCTGCCTCCGCAGGGGAGCTGCCGGTGCTCGGCACGCGGACTCCGGTGATCGTGACGCCGGATGGTTCGCAGTGCCGGCTCGCGCTGGACGCCGGCTCGCCGACAAGCCCGGTCCTCCAGGGCTACCAACGGCTGTCGCCGTCGGACCGCTGGGACCCGGCACGAGGCTTCGGTTGGGTCGGCACCGGGCCACAGTCGCGCGACCGCGCCCGGCTCGACGTCCTGCGCCGGGACTTCGTCAACGACACCCGCGCCCGCACCCTGCGGATCCAGGTCCCGCCCGGCGGCGCTGACGCCTACCTCCTGATCGGCGACGCCAACGTGGACAGCTGGCCGACGTTCATCCACTCCAACGGCAAACTACTCGGCCAAAGCCAGTTTCTCCTCGGCGGCCAGTACACCTGGCTCAAGCTCACCCTCACCGCCGGCGAAGTCGACCTGGAGCTAACCAGCATCCCCAACCAGCACTGGCACCTGACCGCACTGGTGCTGCTGTAGGTCAGTGGTGGGGGCGGAGGGCGCGGTTGGCGGCTGGTTCGGCTATTTGGGCGCGGAAGGGGTGGGCCGGGTAGACGCCGAGGAGGCGGACCTCGACCGAGAAGAAGGCGAGCTCCTCCAGGGCGAGTGCGACGTTCGGCTCGTCCGGGTGGCCTTCGATGTCGGCGTAGAACTGGGTGGCGAAGAACATGCCGCCGAGCTGGTACGACTCCAGCTTGGTCATGTTGACGCCGTTGGTCGCGAATCCGCCGAGCGCCTTGTAGAGGGCTGCCGAGACGTTGCGGACGCGGTACACGAAGCTGGTGATGATCGGCCCGGAGCCGACCGGCGGTACGTCGGGCTCGCGGGACAGCACCAGGAAGCGGGTGGTGTTGTGGTGCTCGTCCTCGACGTCCCTGGCCAGCGTCTCCAGCCCGTACAGATCGGCGGCGGCCCGCGGCGACAGCGACGCGACGGTCGGGTCGCCGAGCTCGGCGACCTCGCGGGCGGAGCCGGCCGTGTCGTCGGCGACCACAGTCGCCCAGCCGTGCTCGCGGATGATCTTGCGACACTGGCCGAGCGCGTGGACGTGGCTGCGGACGGTCCGGATCTGGTCGATCGACGTACCCGGGACGCCCAGCAGCTGGAAGTGGATCGGCAGGAAGTACTCGCCGACGATGTGCAGCCCGGACTCCGGCAGCAGGTGGTGGATGTCGGCGACCCGGCCGGCGATCGAGTTGTCCACCGGGATCATCGCCAGCCCGGCCCGGCCGCTGCTGACGGCCTCGAGCGCGTCCTCGAACGTCGTACAGGGCAGCTGCTCGCGGTCCGGATACATGTCGGTGCACGCCATCGCCGAGTTGGCGCCTGGCTCACCCTGGTAAGCGATCGGTCCGTCCACGATCTCCCAGGGTAGACCCCCTCCGTCTCGGCAGACGGATCAGGTGTCCGACTTGCGGACCTTCTTCGGCGCGCCGGTGACCGCGCGGCCCTCCAGTTGCTTGGCCTTGGTGGCGTACATGTCGATGTACTCCTGGCCGGACAGCTCCATGATCTTGTACATGATCTCGTCGGTGACGGCGCGCAGGATCAGCCGGTCGCTCTCCATCCCCTCGTACCGGGAGAAGTCCAGCGGGGCGCCGAACTTGACCGTCGGCGGAGCCATCGAGGCGACGATCTTGCCGGGCGGGGCGACCTTGTCGGTGCCGATCACGCCGCACGGGATGACCGGGACCTTGGCCTCCAGCGCCAGCCGGGCGACCCCGGTCCGGCCCTTGTACAGCCGGCCGTCGTGCGAACGGGTGCCCTCGGGGTAGATGCCGAACAGCTCGCCGCGCTCCAGCACCTTCATCCCGGCCCGCATCGCGCCCTCGGACGCCGAGCCGCCGGACCGGTCGATCGGCACCTGGCCGGTGCCCTTGAAGAACCCGCGCTGGAACCGGCCCTTGATCCCGGCGCCGGTGAAGTAGTCGGACTTCGCCACGAAGGTGACCCGCCGGCGTAGCACCAGCGGCATGAAGATCCAGTCCGCGTACGACAGGTGGTTGCTGGCGATGATCGCCGGGCCTTCGGCGGGGATGTTCTCGGCGCCGACCACGTTCGGCCGGAAGATGCGCTTGACCGGCGGGCCGATCAGCACGTTCTTCAGCACCCAGTAGATGCCCTTGCCATCGCCGTCACCGGCGTCCGCCGGGTGTGCCCGGTCCGGCTCGGGCCGCGGCGACTGCGCCGGTTCCGTCATCGATGTCCTTTCCTCACAGTTCCCCGAGTGCTCATGATGCCGCACGAGCGCCCGATTGGCGTGCACTGCGGCACGCGTGAACTCCTGACACGGGACGCCGCCGCTCCGTAAGCTGCTCACGCCAGTGTCGCCCGGCTGGGGAGGTCTTGTGAGGACAAGAGGACTGACGGCAGTGCTCGGCGTGGTCGCGGCGGTGTTCGCCGGCCTTCCAGCGGCCGCCGGAGCCAGTACGACGGCCGTGGAAGCGAAGGTGGTCCCGCTCCAGGTCACCGGTCCGGCGGAGTCCCGGTTCAACCTGGTGGTGATGGGGGACGGGTACACCGCGGCCGAGCTGCCGAAGTTCCGGGAGCAGGTCGACAAGCACCTGAACGTGCTCTGGAGCATCGAGCCGTTCAAGTCGTACCGGAACTACCTCAACGTGTACGCGATCGAGATCCCGTCCCCGCAGAGCGGCGTCGACTGTGATCCGGACCTCAGCTCGCCGAAGGTCGACACCCCGCTGCAGATGGGCTTCTGGGGCGGCTGCAACCCGAACAGCGTCCAGCGCCTGCTGACCGTCAGTTCGGCCGCCGCGATCCAGTACGCCGACCTGGTCGCCGGGACCACCACAGCCAACCGGCAGATTCTTGCTATCGGCAACAGCGACACGTACGGCGGCGCCGGCGGAACCTACGCGACGGCCTCCGGCGGGAACGCCCTGTCCGCCCTGATCACCCCGCACGAGCTGGGCCACTCGCTCGGCGGCCTGCAGGACGAGTACGACTACTACGCCCGCGGCGAGCGTGGAGCGCCGTACGAGGGAGGTGAACCCTCCTCGATCCACCACACGTTGCTGACTGAGCAGCAAATGCTGGACCAGCAGCGGAAGTGGTTCCGCTGGCTCGGTGAGCCGTCCGAGTCCGGCGGCGTCATCGGCCGCTACGAGGCCGGGATGTACGCCGGATCGGGGGTCTGGCGGCCCAGTCGGCACTCGATGATGAAGACGCTCGGCTACTACTTCGACCAGGTGTCGCGGGAACGGATGACGCAGCGCATCTCGTCCCGGGCCTCGCTGATCCAGGGCAGTACTCCGGTCGGCCAGGTCGCCGCCGACCAGGTCGTCTGGCTGCAGACCCTGCACCCGGTCAGCCACGAGCTCGACGTGACCTGGACCTTGGACGGTACGGCGCTCCCGACCGCCAACCGCCGCGCCGTCGACCTCTCCACGCTCGACCTGGCACCCGGTCTGCACACGCTGACCGCGAAGATCGTCGACCCGACCGAGTTCATCCGCGATCCCGCCGTACGGCCGACTGCCTCTCGGTCGTGGACGATCAACACGTCGCTGACCGCGCAGGCATCGACGGAGCCGGTCGAGTTCACCGGGTCGACGTCGACCGAGCATCCGGTGAGCGCCGACGAGGTGGTGTACGCCGAGACGACTCAGTCCGACACGGCGCGAGCCGCGATCGAGTGGACGGTGGACGGCAAGCCGGTCGCGAACCCGGGCAACGACCGGGACTTCGACCTCGAGCCGCTGAAGTTGACCGGACGGCACACGCTGACGGCCACGGCGGGCGGTCGGACGTTGACCTGGACGGTCGACGGGACCGAGCCGGTGGTGACTTCGACGCTCTCGAAGCCCTTGCTGACGGTGCAGAAGCCGACTGGGCCGGAGTATGTCTTCAACGACGCGTTCACCATGCAGCTGGCGGCGACGGACGACAGCGACGGGTACGTCGTTCCGGAGTTCCGGGTGAACGGGGACGGTTGGTACAACTACTACGGCTGGCCGACCGACGCGTCCGCGCCGTTCCGGTTCACCGCCGAGGGGACTGAGATCGACCAGCTGGTCTACGGCAAGCTCGGCGTGCCCAGGGTGGTCCCGTGGGACGACGTACCGTCCGGGTACGGGCGCCATCAGGTCGAGTACCGGGCCATCGATGCTCCCGGCAACATCGGGACCCCGCGCCGGTTCGCGGTCACCCTGTTGCGGCCGGCGCCGGCCTGCACGACCACGGTGACGGGCGTCCACAACGGCCCGCTGTACCTGCGGTCCGGAGTGACCTGCCTGGCCGGCGCGACCATCAAGGGCCCGGTCCTGGTCGCCGCAGGCGCGTCCGTGGTCGCCACCGACAGCCAGGTGCTTGGTCCGGTCCGTGCGGAGGGCGCGGCCGACGTACACCTGCTGCGGAGCCGAGTCGACGGACCGGTGAGCGCCGACGGGGTGACCAGAAGCCTGGTCGCGGTCGGGACCGCGGTCGACGGGCCGGTCTCGGTGACCAGATCGCGTACGGCGGAGGCCGCCGTACTGGCCGGGAACAGCGTCGACGGGCCGCTGAGTTGCTCGGGCAACGCGCCAGCGCCGGTCAACCTGCAGGCGCCGAACGACGTCTCCGGGCCGCGGACCGGCCAGTGCGCGCGGTTGTGAGTCCCGCTGACATGGATGTGAGTTTCGGTGACATGTCCGCGGCAGGTTCGGTGCCCTAGCTTTTTCGGTGCGGGACGGTCCCGTCGTACTGGAGGGGTGAGATGAACGGACTGCGGGTGGCGTCGTTGCTGGCGGCGACGATGACGACCGGGCTGATGGCGGGGATCTACGGGATCTACTCGAACGCCTTCATGCCCGGGCTGGCGACGACCGACGACAAGACGTTCGTCGGCGCGTTCCAGGCGACCGACCGGGCCATCATGAACCCGCTGTTCCTGCTGGTCGGGTTCCTCGGCGCGGCGGTGTTCACGGTGGCCGCCGGCCTGTTCAGCCTGCGGGAGCAGGCGCTGCCCTGGATCGCGGTGGCGTTCGTGCTGTACCTGGTCACGATGATCCTCACGATGGCGGTGAACGTCCCGCTGAACGACGCGCTCAAGGCGGCCGGCGACCCGAACACGATCGACGTCGCCGCCGCCCGCGCAGCCTTCAACGAGAGCCGCTGGCGGGCCTACAACCTCGTCCGCGTCGTACTCAGCACGGTCGCCTTCGGGCTCCTCGCCTGGGCCCTCTACCTGACCGGCAAATCAGCCGCCCAGCCCTGATGCGGCCCTGACGTGACACCGCGCGACGCCAGCGGGGCCGGCGACTACCGGATGTTGCTCACGGTGATCGCCGGGATCTCGCTCGGCGTCGCCGCGACCGCCTTGCCGACCCTGATCGAGGGCCCGTACCTGGACTGGACGTACGCCGCCAAGGTGGTGATGTGGTTCACCGGCGTGCTGGCCGGGATCCTCGAGTACCTGGCCGTCTCGTTCGGCGCCCGGCTCTACTTCACCCGGGTCGAGGTGTTCGCGACGACCAGCCTGGCCCTGGTGTTCCTGGCCCAGGCCGGCCTGTTCGTCGTCCTCACGCTGGACCGCGACGACCTGCTGGCGAGCCGCTGGTTCAGCGTGTACGCGATCTTCTGCCTGGCCGCCGCGCTGGAGGCCAACCACGGCCGCCGAGTGATCGTCCGGCACGCCGGAAATCGCTTCCCGGCGGACGTGGTCGCGCTGTACGTCCGCTCGCTGCGGGAGATCGTCGGCCTGCTCCTGGCCGCCGTGGTGACCGGGCTGGGGTTCGCGATCCTCGGGCAGTGGGCGGCCGACTGGCTCATCTTCGGGTTCGCGGTCGTCACGCTGCTCGTCGTACTGGCGGCGAATGTGCACCAGGAGCGGATCCGGAGTGTGCTGGCGACCCACGGGGTCCTGCCCGGGGGGCCGGCCTGAGAGAATGCGCGGGTGGCACCAGTTCAAGCTCCGCCGTCGCAGCAACTGCCCGCGGTCCAGAAGTTGCGGGTCCGGTTCGCCAAGCGCGGGCGGCTGCGATTCACCTCACACCGCGACTTCCAGCGGGCCTTCGAGCGCGCCGTCCGGCGCGCCGAGCTCCCGGTCGCGTTCTCGCACGGCTTCAGCCCGCACCCGAAGATCTCGTACGCCGGGGCCGCGCCGACCGGAGCCGCCTCCGAAGCGGAGTATCTGGAGATCTCGCTCACACACGAGCGGGACGCCGAGCAGGTCCGGAGTGCCCTGGACGAGGCGCTGCCGCCGGGCCTGGACGTCCTCGAGGTGGTCGTCGCCGGGCCGGGGTCGCTGGCCGAGCGGCTGGAGGCCAGCGAGTGGCAGATCGCCCTGCCAGGCGCGGATCCGGCCGCCGCGGAGGCCGCGGTGGCGGCGTTCCTCGCCCGGGACGAAATTCTGGTCGAGCGCATGACCAAACGGGGAGTTCGCTCGTTCGACTGTCGGGACGCGGTTCTCCGACTCACCGTCGCGAGTGAATCGGCCCAGGTTGCGACGTGTGCGATACTGCAAGTGGTGTTACGGCACGGAACCCCGGCCGTGAGACCCGACGACGTTCTCGCCGGCGTGCTCGAAGTAGCGACGCTCCCGGTGACGGGCCCGGCTCTTTTGACCAGGCTCGCCCAGGGCCCGCTCATCGCGGCCGCAGGCACGGTGGACGACCCGCTCGCTCGTGACCGCGACGCCACCCAGGCGACCGCGACCGGCCAGGCGGACGACCACCAGACGCACACAGCGGAGGGCGACGCCGCCGCTCCCTCCGAGCCCTGAGCACGGGCGGAGCGGATCCAGCAGGCTTCCGCCACTGCCGGCACAGACGCCGGCGCGTGGCGAACCGTGACCGCCTTGTGGCAGCGTCCGGACCCGTGACAGGGGTCGCAGGATGCGCCGGAGGGCTTGAGGAGACCCGCACCACATGCTCGACAACGAGCCGACCACCGAAGCAGCCGACACGGCTGCACCCGCCCAGCAGCAGCCATCCACTCGCCGGCGCACCGCGAAGAAGGCTCCTGCTGCGAAGAAGACCACGACCACCACACGCAAGCGGACGGCCAAGAAGGCCGTCGCCGCCGAGGAGGTCCCCACCCAGTCGGACGGCGAGTCCGCCGACCCGGCTCCGGTGAAGAAGACGGCCGCCAAGAAGGCGGCCGCCGCCAAGAAGACGACGGCGAAGAAGGCGCCCGCGGCGAAGAAGGCCGCGGCCAAGAAGACCGCCACCAAGCGGCCGGCGAAGAAGGCCGCCGAGCAGGACGCGTTCCCGGAGCTGAGCGAGGCGGAGACGTCCACCGCTGACGCCGGCCCGATCTTCGAGAGCGTCCCGGCGGCGAAGAAGACCACGCGCAAGCGCACCGCGAAGAAGGCGGCTGTCGCTCCCGTGGACGACCTGATCGCCGAGCAGTCCCCGGTCACCGACGGCCCGGTCGTCGACGCCGAGACCGACGAGGACGAGACCACCGAGACCGCTGAGGCCACCGAGACCGCTGAGGCCGGTGCGCCGGCTGAGGTCGCCGTACCCGAAGAGGCTCCGCAGCGGCGGACCCGGCGACGGGCGCCGGCTGCGGCCGCGGTGCTGTTCCAGGCGCCGACCGACGTGCCGAACAAGGCGCCCGCGCAGGCCGCGGCGACCAGCCCGGTCGAGGCGACGCCCGAGCCCACTGAGACCGCCGAGACCACCGAGCCGGGTGCCGACGAGCAGCCGACCACCACGCGTCGCCGCCGCAGCCGTCGCGGCCGCGACACCGAGGCCCGGGAGACCGAGGCGCGCGACGCCGAAGAGGTCGCCGCCGACCGCGCCGAGCCGGTGAAGGAGGCGGCCGCGGCCGTCGCCGAGGCCACCGAGGACGCCAAGGCCGCCGAGGCCGACGCCGAGTCCGAGGACGGCGACGACAGTGGCGAGGGCAGCCGTCGCCGCCGCCGGCGCCGCGGTGGCCGTCGCCGCCGCAAGTCCGGTGACGCCGACGGCGCCGAGGACAGCTCCGACGAGCAGTCCGACGACGACGAGCACGACGAGCCGGACAGCGCGACGGGCTCGGACGACGAGCAGGACGCCGCGGACGGCGACGACGACGAGGGCTCGGGCAGCTCCACCCGCCGTCGGCGCCGGCGTCGCCGCCGCCGTGGCGAGGACAGCGCCGCGTCGCCCGACGACCCGGACGAGACCGTCGTCCGCGTCCGCGAGCCGCGCAGCAAGAACACCGCCAACGAGATCACCGCGGTCGAGGGTTCGACCCGGCTGGAGGCCAAGAAGCAGCGCCGCCGCGAGGGCCGCGCCGCCGGCCGCCGCCGGGCGCCGATCGTCACCGAGGCCGAGTTCCTGGCCCGGCGCGAGTCGGTCGAGCGGACCATGGTGATCCGGTCCCGCGAGGACCTGACCCAGATCGCCGTGTCCGAGGACAACGTCCTGGTCGAGCACTACGTCGCCCAGGCCGAGCAGACCTCGCTGATCGGCAACGTGTACCTCGGCCGGGTGCAGAACGTGCTGCCCAGCATGGAGGCCGCGTTCATCGACATCGGCAAGGGCCGCAACGCCGTCCTGTACGCCGGTGAGGTCGACTGGGCCACGCTCGGCGGGGCCAACGGGCCGCGCAAGATCGAGCAGGTGCTGAAGTCCGGCCAGTCGGTGCTGGTCCAGGTGACCAAGGACCCGATCGGCCACAAGGGCGCCCGGCTGACCAACCAGATCAGCCTGCCCGGCCGGTACGTCGTCTACGTCCCGCGCGGCGGCAACGGCGGCATCAGCCGCAAGCTGCCCGACACCGAGCGGAACCGGCTGAAGACGATCCTCAAGGACATCGTCCCGGACGAGGCCGGCGTGATCGTCCGGACCGCGGCCGAGGGCGCCTCGGAGGAGGAGCTGACCGCCGACGTCAGCCGGCTGCAGAAGTACTGGACCGACATCGACAAGAAGTCGAAGAACGGCCAGGCTCCGCATTTGCTGCACGGTGAGCCGGACCTGCTGATCCGGGTGGTCCGCGACCTGTTCACCGAGGACTTCACCAAGCTGGTGATCTCCGGCGCCGACGCCTACGACCAGGTCCGCGAGTACGTCTCCGACGTCGCCCCGCACCTGGCCGACCGGGTGGAGAAGTGGACCGGCGACGGTGACGTCTTCGCGAACTTCCGGATCGACGAGCAGATCAAGAAGGCGCTGGACCGCAAGGTCTGGCTGCCGTCCGGCGGCTCGCTGATCATCGACCGGACCGAGGCGATGACGGTCGTCGACGTGAACACCGGCAAGTTCACCGGCTCCGGCGGCAACCTCGAGGAGACCGTCACCAAGAACAACCTGGAGGCGGCCGAGGAGATCGTCCGGCAGCTCAGGCTCCGCGACATCGGCGGCATCATCGTGATCGACTTCATCGACATGGTGCTGGAGTCGAACCGCGACCTGGTGCTGCGCCGGCTGGTCGAGTGCCTGGGCCGGGACCGGACCAAGCACCAGGTGGCCGAGGTCACCTCGCTCGGCCTGGTCCAGATGACCCGGAAGCGGATCGGCACCGGTCTGCTCGAGGCGTTCAGCGAGAACTGTGACCACTGCGGCGGCCGCGGCCTGATCCTGCACGACGAGCCGAAGGAGTCCCGCCGGCGCGACAGCCGCGGCGGCGGTGGCGGTGGCCAGGAGCAGAAGCCGGCCGCCGCCCAGGCCGACGAAGGCGGGCGGAAGAGCTCGCGTCGTCGCCGGGGCAAGGGCCGCGCCGAGGAGGAGCAGGCCGAGCCGGAGGCGTCGCAGCACAACGCTGACGCCGCCCAGCGGCTGGCCCAGATCGCTGCCGCCTCGGCGAAGAAGGAGCACGGCGACGACGTACCTGCTGAAGGCGCCGAGCCGGCCGCGGACACGTCCGGTACGCCGGAGCCGACCGGCTACCCGGTCTCCGCCGAGGCCGACGAGCAGGTCAGCCCGGAGGCCACCGGCTTCCCGGCGCCTGCCGAGACGGCCGAGGCGACGACGACCGTCGGTGCGTCGGACTCGGCGCAGGACGAGGCTGCGCAGAACGGCGCAGCGAAGACCACCCGGCGCCGGCGCAGCAGCCGGGGCCGGAGCAAGACAGCTACCGAGGGTGACGCGGCCAAGAGCGAGACCGAGGCCGCAGAGCTCGTCTCCACGGGCAGTTGACGAGCGGGTCCCCGAGCAGACGACCCGGTTTGACCCGTCTGTGAGGGGACCCGTAAACTTGAGCGTCGGCGCGCGTTCCGCGTGCCATGTTTGTGTGGGCCGCCAGGTCTGTGCAGGCCCCCGTAAGTTTTCCGAACCAGCAGAGAGTGAGATCCACGGTGTACGCGATCGTGCGCAGTGGCGGCACCCAGCAGAAGGTCGCCGTCGGCGATGTCATCGAGATCGACAGCCTGACGGACAAGGTGGGCGACACCGTGTCCCTGCCGGCGGTCCTGGTCGTCGATGGCGACACCGTGACGACCGACGCCGAGGCGCTCGCCAAGGTGGCTGTGTCGGCCGAGGTCCTGGGCCGCACCAAGGGCCCCAAGATCAACATCCTCAAGTACAAGAACAAGACCGGTTACCGCAAGCGCCAGGGGCACCGTCAGCACTACACCCAGGTCAAGGTCACCGCGATCGACGCTAAGAAGAAGTGAGCTGATCTGAGATGGCACACAAAAAGGGAGCGGCGTCGACCCGTAACGGTCGCGACTCCAACGCGCAGCGGCTCGGCGTGAAGCGGTACGGCGGCCAGCTGGTCAACGCCGGCGAGATCATCGTCCGGCAGCGTGGCACCCACTTCCACCCGGGCAACCTGGTCGGCCGTGGCGGCGACGACACGCTGTTCGCGCTGGCCGAGGGCACGGTCGAGTTCGGCACCCGGCGCGGTCGCCGCGTCGTCAACATCGTCCCGGCCCCGGCGGAGTAACACCGCCACCCGGACGTATTTCAAGCTCTGTCGAAGGGCGGGTCGCGGAATACCGCGCACCCGCCCTTCACGTTGTTACGGATGTCCAGGCCATCACAACGACCGCTGTAGCCGGCGTGCGAGCGTGGCTCGCGGTCGAGCGCGAGGATTGTGATGGCCTGGCGGTCCACCCCCAACAGAAAGCAGAACCACCCATGGCGATTCCCAGCTTTGTCGATCGGGTCACGGTGCAGGTTGCCGCGGGCCGCGGCGGAAACGGGTGCGCCTCGGTGCACCGGGAGAAGTTCAAGCCGCTCGGCGGCCCGGACGGCGGCAACGGCGGTGACGGCGGCAGCGTGATCCTGCGCGTCGACCCGGACGTGACCACGCTGGTCGACTACCACCGCTCCAGCCACCGCACCGCCACGAACGGGGCCCAGGGCAAGGGTGACCACCAGGCCGGCAGCAACGGCGCCGACGTCGTCCTGCCCGTTCCGGACGGCACTGTCATCAGTACGACGAGCGGCGAAGTCCTCGCCGACCTCGTCGGCACGGGCGCGGAGTTCGTCGCGGCCCGGGGCGGCAAGGGCGGCCTGGGAAACGCGGCGCTCGCCAGCAGCACCCGCAAGGCCCCCGGCTTCGCGCTGCTCGGCGAGGACGGTGAGGAACGCACTCTCGTCCTCGAGCTCAAGGTGGTCGCCGACGTCGGCCTGGTCGGCTTCCCGAGTGCCGGCAAGTCCTCGCTGGTCGCCTCGATCAGCCGGGCCCGGCCGAAGATCGCCGACTACCCGTTCACCACGCTGATCCCGAACCTCGGCGTGGTCGTTGCCGGTGACACTATTTTCACCGTGGCCGACGTACCCGGGCTGATCGAGGGCGCGAGCGAAGGGCGCGGGCTCGGGCACGACTTCCTGCGGCACGTCGAGCGGTGTGCGGCGCTGGTGCACGTGATCGACTGTGCGACCTACGAGCCGGGCCGGGACCCGGTCAGCGACCTCGACACGATCGAGGCCGAGTTGCAGGCGCACGGCGGGCTGGACGACCGGCCGCGGCTCGTTGCCCTGAACAAGATCGACGTGCCGGACGCGCGGGAGATCGCGGAGATGGTCCGGGCCGAGCTGGAGCAGCGCGGGCTGCGGGTGTTCCCGATCTCGACCGCGAGCCACGAAGGCCTGGAGGCGCTGAAGTTCGCGATGGCCGAGATCGTCGGCGAGCGCCGGGCGGCGGCGGACAAGCCCGACACCACGAGGATCGTGATCCGGCCCCAGGCGCAAGGTGGTCCCGAGTTCAAGGTGAAGAAGCTGCCGGAGGACGGCGGCTGGCTGGTGCAGGGCGAGAAGCCCGAGCGCTGGGTGAAGCAGACCGACTTCGCGAACGCGGAGGCGACCGGCTACCTGGCCGACCGGCTGAACCGGCTCGGGGTCGAGGAGGAGCTGCTCAAGCTGGGCGCGCTCCCGGGTGATGCGGTCGTGATCGGCGACGGGCCGAACGCGATCGTGTTCGACTTCGCGCCCGACGTCCAGGCCGGCGCCGAGATCCTGGCCCGGCGCGGTGAGGACCACCGGCTGGAGGAGGCCCGCCCGGCGGCCCAGCGGCGCCGGCAGAAGGACACCGAGTACCACGCCCACCGGTCCGGCGAGATCGTCACGGACCGGTCCGAGTACGGGCAGGGCTGGGTCGAGGACGAGGTCGACCTGTCCCCGGCCGAGGCCAAGCGAGCGGCAGAGAAGGCGGAGAAGCTGGCGCGCAAAGAGGCGCGCGAGCTTGAAGCACAGAAGGAACTCGACCAGAACGGTTGATTCTGATGAAACATCGCGCGGAGGCCGTGAAGGCCACGCGGATCGTGGTGAAGGTCGGCTCGTCCTCCCTGACCCAGCGCGGCAAGATCGATGTGGCACGCCTCCGGCTGCTGGTCGACGCCATCGCCGCGCGCCGGGTCGAGGGGACCGAGGTCGTGCTCGTCTCGTCCGGCGCGATCGCGGCCGGGCTGGCGCCGATGGGCCTGCGCACGCGACCGCGTGACCTGGCCACACAGCAGGCCGCGGCGTCGGTCGGGCAGGGCCTGCTGATGGCGCGCTACAGCGATGCGTTCGCGGCGCACGGGCTGAAGGTCGGCCAGGTGCTGCTGACGGTCGACGACGTGACCCGGCGCAGCCACTACCGCAACGCGTACCGGACGTTCGCGCGGTTGCTCGAGCTCGGCGTCGTACCGATCGTGAACGAGAACGACACGGTGGCGACGACCGAGATCCGGTTCGGTGACAACGACCGGCTGGCCGCGCTGACGAGTCACCTGGTGCACGCCGATCTGCTGCTTCTGCTGTCGGATGTCGACGGCCTGTACGACGGGGACCCGCGCAAGCCGGGTACGTCGATGGTCGCCGACGTCCGCGGACCGGCGGATCTCGAGAGGCTGAAGATCGGCCGGACCGGCGCCTCGGGGGTGGGTACCGGCGGCATGCAGACGAAGGTGGAAGCGGCCGCAATCGCCACGGAGGCAGGGATTCCGGTCGTCCTGACGTCGGCCGCGCGGGTCGGTGACGCGCTCAAGGGCCTGTCGGTCGGGACGCTCTTCCACCCGACCGGCCGCCGCCGCAAGACCCGCCTGCTCTGGCTCGCCCACGCCACCTCGGGCCAAGGTCGCCTCCGCCTCGACGAAGGCGCGGTCCGCGCGGTGACAGAGCGCCGTACGTCGCTCCTGCCGGCCGGAATCTCCGGCGTCGAAGGGACCTTCTCCGCGGGTGATCCGGTGGATCTGGTCTCACCTGCGGGGGTGGTCGTCGCCCGCGGCCTGGTCAACTACGACGCCGCCGAACTCCCAGACCTGCTGGGCCGCTCGACCCGCGACTTGGCCCGGGAGCTCGGGGCGGCGTACGAACGCGAAGTCGTCCACCGCGACGACCTGGTCCTCCTCTAGGGCTTGACCGCCAGGACCGGGCAGTCGGACTGAAGCAGGATGGTCTGCGCCTGGCTGCCCATCAGGAGTTTGCCGACGGGGGAGCGGCGGCGGAGTCCGATGACGATGAGCTCGGCGTTCAGCTCGTGGGCCAGGGCGAGGATCTGGTCCGCGGCGTCCTTGCCTTCCACAAGTTGTTTGAGCTCGTGCTCGACGCCGGAATCGGCCAGGCGGTGCTCGACCGAGTCCCACTGGTCGTGACTCGCGAACCGCCTGTCGACCAGGGCCTCGCCGCGGCTGGAGTTCACCACGACGAGCCGCTGCTCGCGCAGCCTGGCCTCCTCGATGGCGCTCTCGAGAGCGGCCACGCCCTCCTGGGTCGGCACGTATCCGACGATGATCGCCACGGCTACTCTCCCTTCTCGGCGGGCTGGGGTTCGGCGGCCTTCTTGCGGCTGCGGAGCCGGCCGACCACCGGCGGAACCACGAGCACCAGCAGGATGACGACGTACACGGTCTTGGAGAACCAGGTGTTGTAGAGACCGCTGATGTCGCCGTCGCTGATCTGCAGCGCACGCCGCATCTGCTCCTCCGCGGTCGGGCCGAGGATGATGCCGATGATCGCCGGCACCACCGGTAGCCCGTAGCGGCGCATCGCGAAGCCGAGCGCGCCGAGCACGAGCAGCAGCCACAGGTCGAAGGTGGACAGGTTCGCGGCGTAGGCGCCGATGCTGGCGAAGAACAGGATGCCGGCGTACAGGTACGGCCGGGGGATCCGCAGCAGCTTGGCCCACATCGGCGCCAGCGGCAGGTTCAGCGCGAGCAGGATCGCGTTGCCGATGAACAGGCTGGCGACCAGGCCCCAGACCAACTCCGGCTGCGTGTCCAGCAACCGGGGGCCGGGCTGGATGCCGTACCCCTGGAAGGCGCCGAGCATCACCGCGGCGGTCGCGGTGGTCGGGATCCCCAGCGTGAGCAGGGGAACCAGACCGCCCGCGGCCGACGCGTTGTTCGTCGCCTCGGGACCGGCGACGCCCTCGATCGCACCCTTGCCGAACTCCTCCGGGTGCTTGCTCAGCTTCTTCTCGGTGACGTACGACAGGAACGTCGGGATCTCGGCGCCCCCGGCCGGTACGGCGCCGAACGGGAAGCCGATCGCGGTCCCGCGCAGCCACGGCTTCCAGGACCGGCGCCAGTCGTCGCGGTCCATCCGGGCCGCGCCGACCGGGATGATCTCGGCCGGGGTACGGCGCAGGTGCGCGGCGATCCACAGCGCCTCGCCGACCGCGAACAGGCCGACCGCGACCACTACGACGTCGATGCCGTCGGCAAGCTCCGGGATGCCCAGCGTGAGCCGCTGCTGCCCCGAGGTCGGGTCGATCCCGATCAGGCCGATCAGCAGCCCGATCGCGAGCGAGGCCAGGCCGCGGATCTTCGACGAGCCGAGCACGGTGGTGACGGCGATGAACGCCAGCACCATCACGGCGAAGTAGTCCGGCGCACCCATCTTGATGGCCAGCTGGACCACCGCCGGGGCCAGCAACGCCAGGCAGAGGGTGCCGATCGTGCCGGCCACGAACGACCCGATCGCGGCCGTCGCGAGGGCGGCGGCCGCCCGGCCTCTCCGGGCCATCTTGTTGCCTTCGATCGCGGTGACCACCGACGCGCTCTCACCTGGGGTGTTCAGCAGGATCGAGGTGGTCGAGCCGCCGTACATGCCGCCGTAGTAGATGCCGGCGAACATGATGAACGCCTGGGTCGGCTCGAGCGAGTAGGTCAGCGGGAGCAGCAGCGCGATCGTCATCGCCGGGCCGATGCCCGGGAGAACGCCGATCGCGGTGCCGAGCAGGACGCCGAGGAAGGCGTACATCAGGTTGGCCGGTTGGGCCGCGGTGGCGAACCCGTTCATCAGTTCGGAGAACGCGTCCATCAGAGGATTCCCTTGAGGATGCCGACCGGCAGGGCGATGCCCAGCGCGAGGTTGAACAGGTACCAGGTGCCGACCGACAGCGCGATCGAGATGATCGCGTTGCGGACCAGGTGGCGGCTGCCGAGCGCGTACGTCGTACCGAAGAACAGCACCGCGCCGGAGACCGGCCAGCCCAGGCGTTCGATCAGCAGGATGTTGGCGACGAAGGCCGCGGCCAGCAGGCCGAGCGTCTTCCAGTCGCTGCCGTGCCCGAGGTCGACGTCCTCGCCGGCCTCCTGCTCACCCCGGCCACCGCGCAGGACGTCGATCGCCAGCAGTACGGCGGTCAGCACCAGCACCCCGCCGACGATCAACGGGACCGTCTTGGCGTCGACCGGTCCCCGCGCCTGCAGGTCGGGGAGCCGCAGCGCGTCGACCACGGCCCAGCAGCCGAGGATCAGGAGCAGGAGGGCCACTCCGAGTTCGGAGCGGCCCTGCTTCGCGCTCGTGGACGGGGTGCTCATCAGGACGTGAGACCCAGTTCCCGCAGCACGCCGGCGACCCGGTCGTTCTCCGCGGTCAGGAAGGTCTTGAACTCGTCACCGGTCTGGAACGCGTCGGTCCAGCCCTGGTCGGCCAGCGTCTTCTTCCACTGCTCGGAGTCGTGCATCTTGGTGAGCAGGTCGACGTACTCCTGCTTCTTCGCGTCGGACAGCTCGGGCGGCGCGACGATCCCGCGCCAGTTGGTGAAGACCATGTCGATGCCGAGGCTCTTCAGCGTGGGCGCGTCGACGCCCTCGACCGGGTTCTCGGTGGTGACCGCGAGGATCTTCACGTCACCGGTCTCGGCCTGCTCGGCGACCTCGCCGATGCCCGTGGCCGCGAACGCGACCTTCTTGCCGAGCACCGCGGTCAGCAGCTCGCCGCCGCCGTCGTACGGCACGTAGTTGACGTCCTTGGGCTGCACGCCGACCGCCTTCGCCAGCAGCATCGGGGTCAGGTGGTCCGGGCCGCCGGCGTTCGACGCGCCGCCGACCGGCACCTTGCCCGGGTCGGCCTTCCAGGCCGTGATCAGCTGGTCCAGGCTGGTGTACGGCGATCCCTTCGGCACCACGATCGCCTCCGCCTCCTCGATCAGCCTGGCGATCGGGACGGTGTCCTGCAGGGTGGCCTTCGACTTGTTGGTGTAGACGGCCCCGACCACGCCGAGCCCCATCTGCATCAGGATGTCTTCCTTGCCCTTCTCGTTGACCAGCCGCTGCAGGCCGACGGTGCCACCGGCGCCGGCGGTGTTGAACACCTCGACGGTGTCGGTCAGCTTGGCGTCCTGCATGGCCTTCGCGGCGGCGCGGGCGGTGGTGTCGTAGCCGCTGCCCGGGGAGTTCGGCACGAGGATGCGCAGGCCCTTCACCGGGCCGCTGTCGGTGCCGCCGGAGGCGTTGTCGTCGGCGCTGACGCCACAGCCGGTGGCCGCGACGGCGAGCGCCACCACGGTGGCGATACTGGTGAACCAGGTCCGTGCTCTCACGGCGGTCTCCTTGGTCTGCAGGGGTCCGGTCGCCGCCAGCGTGCCGCGCCCCTGGTCAGGGTGTCACCGTTGTGAACGCAATGTGCGTTGTGTTCATTGTGCTCACGCCAAAGATGGCGCGATCCGGCGCTCCCGAGCACAATCGAGCCGTGAAACCACGGTGGCGAGCGCTCCTTGGCCGGCGTCGCTGGACGCTGGCGGGGCGCATGCTGGCCATGCAGCTGCTGATCGTGCTGGTCGTCCTGATCGGCGTCGCCGCCGTCTCGGTGGCCCAGAGCAACGCCCGGTTCCGCGAGAACGAGGGCGGGCGGGCGCTCGAGATCGCCGAGTGGCTGGCGGTGACGTCCGGCGTGCGGAAGGCGGCCGCCTCGAACGGCACGGACTACCTGGGCCAGGCGCAGTCCCAGGTGGAGTCCGGGCGGACGTTGTCCGGTTCGACGTACGTCGTGATCGCGCTGGAGGACCGACGGGCCATCATCTCCACCGATCCACTGCCGAAGAACTCCGTCGTCCAGGTGCAGGCGACGGAGGCGTTCAACGGCCGGTCCTGGGTCGGGCAGGACGAGGTCACCGGCGCCACGCTCGCGATGGCGCCGATCCTCAACGACCCGACCGGCGCGACCGACGGCGTGGTGGTGGTCGGCCGGCAGTATCCCTCCGTCCTGGCCAGCCTCCGCGAGGCGCTGCCCAATCTGCTCGCCTACCTCGGGATCGCGAGTCTGCTCGGCGTCCTGGGGTCGTTGCTGCTGGCAAGAACCGTGAAACGGCAGACGCTCGGGCTGGAACCGCGGGAGATCGCCGGGCTGGTGGAGCAGCGCGAGGCGCTGCTGCACGGCATCAAGGAGGGCGTCCTCGCGGTCGACCTGCAGTGGCGCATCACGATGGTGAACGACCAGGCCGCCCATCTGCTCGGCGTCCCGGTGGCGTCGGCTGGGCAGGCGCTGGGCGAGGTGGACGACACCGGCCGGCTGGTGGAGATCTTCGACGGGCCGCAACCCGTCACCGACCGGATCCTGCCGCTGCACGGGCGGGTGCTGACCTCGAGCCGGATGCCGGTCCGCAGCCACGGCCGGCAGATCGGCTGGGTCGCGACGTTCCGGGACCGGACCGAGCTGCTCGAACTGCAACGTGAGCTCGACCTGACCCGGAACACCACCGACACGCTGCGTGCGCAGGCCCACGAGTTCAGCAACCGGATGCACATCGTCAGCGGACTCGTCGAGCTCGGCGAGTACGAGGAGGTACTGCGCTACATCCAGCAGGTCGCGGCCGACCAGACCGAGCTGACCGCCGGCGTCACCGCCCGGGTTGCGGATCCGGCCGTCGCCGCGCTGCTGATCGCGAAGTCGTCGCAGGCGGGCGAGCGTGGTGTCACCTTCGTGATCGAGCCGAGCAGCCTGCTACCGCGGCTGGACGAGCGGCTCGCGACCGACGTCTCGACGGTGCTCGGCAACCTGGTCGACAACGCGCTCGACGCCGCCGCGGGAGCGCCCGACCCCTTCGTGTCCGTGGAGGTGCTCGAACGCGAGGGCGCCGTACGGATCCAGGTCCGGGACTCCGGGCCGGGCGTGGACAGCGCGATGCAGCATCGAGTCTTCGCACATGGGTACAGCACGAAGAACAGTGCGTCCGGCGAGCACGGGATCGGGCTGGCGCTGGTCCGGGTGATCTGCCGCAAGCGCGGTGGCGACGTGACAGTGCACAACGACGCGGGGGCCGTGTTCGTGGCGACCCTGCCGATGCTGGCCCCGGTGGTGCGGACATGATTCAGGTGCTCGTGGTCGACGACGACTTCATGGTGGCGCGGTTGCACTCCAGCGTGGTGTCCCGTCAGCCCGGGTTCGAGGTGATCGGTGCCGCGCGCAACGGTCACGAGGCGCTGGCCGCCGTACGCTCGCTGCGGCCGGATCTCGTCCTGCTCGACATCCATCTGCCGGACATGAGCGGGTTGGAGGTGCTGCGGCGGTTTCGGGAGTCGTCGGGCGACTACCCGGTCGACGTGATCGTGATCAGTGCGGCGCGGGATCTCGAGAGCGTGCGTACGGCGTTGCGCGGCGGCGTGTTCCAGTACCTGGTCAAGCCGTTCGAGATCGAGTCGCTGCGCGGGAAGCTGACGGAGTACGCCGAGCATCGGGAGGAGCTCCAGCGGCTGACCGACGCCGATCAGGCGGAGGTCGACCGGGTGTTCCGCGCGCAGGGGAGTCGCGGGCCGTCGTCCGCGCCGAAGGGGATCAGTCCGGAGACGACGGAACTGGTGATCAAGGCGCTCGCGGACGCCGCGGAAGATGGGATGTCGGCCAGCGACTGTGCTTCCGTGACCGGGCTGTCCCGGAGCAGCACGCGGCGGTACCTAGAACACCTGGTGACGATCGGCCGCGCGGAGATGCGGCCGCGGTACGGCGTGGCCGGGCGGCCTGAACGTCGCTACCGGCTGCTCAGGCGCTAGGCGGATAGCTCAGGCGTTGGGTAGCCGCTCGCCGATCGCGGACAGGGCGGTGTCGCGGGCGGTCAGGACGTGCTCCTCGGCGAGCTGCCGGGCCCGGACGGCGTCGCGGGTCACCAGCGCGTCGAGGATGGCGCGGTGCTCGTCCAGCGCGGCGGTCCGGCGGAGCTGCGACTGGTTCGTGAAGGCCCGGTACCGCGCCATCTGACCGTCGACCTGCTGGTGCAGCCGGGCAGCCCACCCGTGCGCCGCGATCTCGGCGATCTCGAGGTGGAAGTCGTGCCCGGCGTTCATCGCGTCCTCGGCGAACTCGACCAGCCGCTCGTTCCGCGCCACCAGCCGGGTCAGCGCCTCCGCGCCCTCGTCGGTCATCCGCTCGGCCGCCTCCGCCGCCATCAACCCTTCCAGCGCGGCCCGGACCGTGTAGAGCTCGTCGATCTCCTGGGCCGACAGCGACCGCACGACCATCCCGCCGGTGGGCAGCTGGTCCACCAGGTCCTCGGCGAGCAACAACCGGAGCGCTTCGCGTAGCGGCGTACGGCTGACTTGCAGTTGCTGGGAGAGCTCAGGCTCGAACAGTCGCCGGCCCGGCGGCAGCTCGAGCGACAGGATCTGCCGCTTCAGCTCGGCGTACACGACCTGGCCGCCGGAGGCGCGCCGCAGCTTGTCCGTCATCTGATCACTCCCTTTGCACACTTGTATACAAGTATGCTTCCGTAGTCTCAGTCATCGTAACCGCCAGATCGGAGCAACGGATGGCGTCAGCCCAGCGGACGCGCCCGGAGGCGCTGCTGTCGTTCACCGCGGCCGTGCTGCGCGCGGAAGGCGTGCCCGGGCCTGACGCACACCTCCTGGCGGACACCCTGGTGACCGCCGAGCTGTGGGGGCACGCATCCCACGGCATGCTCCGCCTGCCCTGGTACGTCGCCCGCCTCCGCAGCGGCGCGATGGAGCGGGTCACCCGGACCGAGCGCGTCCGCGACACCGGTGCGCTGGTGGTGCTGGACGGCGGCAACGGCATCGGCCAGGTGATCACCGACGAGGCTGTGGCGCTGGGCGTCCAACGGGCCCGTGAGTACGGCGTGAGTGCCATCGGCATCCGGAATTCGGGCCATTTCGGCACCGCGGCGTACTTCACCCGCAAGGCCGCCGACGAGGGCTGTGTCGCCTTCCTCTGCACGAACGCCAGCCCGGCGATGGCGCCGTGGGGCGGCCGGCAGAAGAGTGTCGGCACCAACCCCTGGTCGATCGCGGCGCCGGCCGGACGGCACGGGACGGTCGTGATGGACCTGGCCAACACCGCCGTTGCCCGCGGCAAGGTCTACCTCGCCGCCGAGCGCGGGACCGAGATCCCCGAGGGCTGGGCCGCGGACGCCGACGGCAATCCGACCACCGATCCGCGGAGCGCGATCGAGGGCCTGATCCTGCCGATGGCCGGGCCGAAGGGCTACGTGATCTCGTTCATGTTCGACGTACTCGCCGGGGTGCTGACCGGCAGCGCGTTCGGTGCCGACGTGGCCGGGCCCTACGAACCGGACGCGCCGAGCGGCGCCGGGCACCTGCTGCTCACCATCGACGTCGCTGCCATGGACGACCCAGCGTCGTACGCCGAACGCGTCGAAGCCCTCGTGGATGCGACCCGATCGGCCGAGACCGCGGAGTGGGCGGACCGGATCCTCGTCCCCGGCGAGCTCGAGGACCGCAACCTCGCCGAGCACACCGCCACCGGCATCACCCTGACCGCCACCACCTGGACCAGCCTGGTCACGCTCGCCGCCGAGACCCAGGTCGACCTGCCACCCACGGAGGAACTCGCCGCATGATCAGCCTCACCGTCTCCCTCCAGGTGGTTCCTGGACACCTCGACACGTTCGTCGACGCGATCCGGACCCAGGCCGAGCGCTCGTTCACCGACGAGCCGGGCTGCCTGTACTTCGACGTCAGCCAGGACCAGGCCGACGACCACCACTTCACCCTGTACGAGGTGTACGCCGACGAGGCCGCCGTCGAGGCGCACCGCGCGGCCCCGCACTTCCCGGTCTGGCGGGAAGCCGTCGCCGCGCACGTCGTCCCCGGCAGCCAGGCCAACACCCTGGCCAACCGCCTCTTCCACCACTCTTCTGAGGACAACCGATGAACTTGCTGATCCGTCCGGGCGAGGTCGAGCCGTTCGACCGTGGCAACGGGGTCGTCACGCTGCCGTACGTCGGCCGCTGGAACTCCGAGATCAACCGGATCACCACCGGTCAGACCGTGTTCGCCCCGGGCACCGGGCTGCCGCTGCACAGCCACAACGTCGAGGAGTCGGTCCTGATCCTCGAGGGCGACGCGGTCGCGGTGATCGACGGCGAGGAGTTCGACCTGGTCGCGGGCGACGCGACCTGGGTCCCGGCCGGCATCCCGCACCGGTTCTACAACCGCGGCACGACCCCGATGCGGATCTACTGGGTGTACGGCGGCCGCGACGTGACCCGGACCATGACCGCGACCGGCGAGACCTTCGAGCACCTGTCGGAGAACGACCGCGGCGGGTTGAGCGCCCGATGATCACCACGATCAACCCCGCCAACGGGAACACGCTGGCGACGTACGGCGCGATGACGCCGGCCGAGCTCGAGCAGGTCGTCGGACAGGCCGCTCCGGCCGCTGCCGAGTGGGGAGCCGTGCCGGTCGCGGCTCGTTTGGAGGCGTTGACGCGGCTGGCTGCCGAGCTCCGAGGCTCTGCCGACGACCTGGCCGCCGTCGTCACGGCCGAGATGGGCAAGCCGATTGGTGAGGCAGAGGGGGAGATCGAGAAGTCGGCCGTCACCGCCGAGTACTACGCGGCGCACGGTACGGCGATCCTCGCCGACGAACCGGTGGCGATCGACGGCGTGCGGGCGTGGGTGTCGTACGAGCCGATCGGACTGGTGCTCGCGGTGATGCCGTGGAACTTCCCGGTCTGGCAGGTGCTGCGGTTCGCCGTGCCGACGCTTGCTGCTGGCAACGGTGTGTTGCTGAAGCACTCGCCGAACGTGACCGGGTCCGCGCTGGCGATCGAGGCCGTCTTCCGCGCTGCCGGGTTCCCGGAGCACTTGGTCCGCACGCTGGTCGTGGAGGAGGCCGACGTACCGGAGACGATCGAGCGGCTGATCGCGGACGACCGGATCGCGGCGGTCACGTTGACCGGCAGCAACCGGGCGGGGGCTGCGGTGGGTGCGGCTGCCGGGCGGGTGTCGAAGAAGTCCGTGCTCGAGCTGGGGGGCTCGGACGCTTTCGTCGTCCTGGCCGATGCGGATCTCGAAGCAGCTGCTGCGGCCGCAGTCAGGGCTCGGTTCACGAACTCTGGTCAGAGCTGTGTTTGTGCGAAGCGGTTCATCGTCGAGGCGGCGGTGGCGGACGAGTTCATCGAACGGTTCGTGGTCGGGGTCAAGGGGCTCGCGGTCGGGGATCCGACGGATCGCTCGGTCGCGGTCGGGCCGTTGGCGCGGGACGATCTGCGGGCTGCCTTGCAGCGGCAGGTGGATGCGTCGGTTGCGGCTGGGGCTGTGCTGGTTGCGGGTGGCGGGAGTGTCGACGGGCCTGGGTACTTCTTCGAGCCGACCGTGCTGACCGGGACCGCGCCGGGGATGCCGGCGTTCGACGAGGAGACGTTCGGCCCGGTCGCCGCGGTGGCGGTGGCTCGCGATGCCGATCACGCCGCCGAGTTGGCGGGTGCGACGCAGTACGGACTGGGGTTGAGCATCTGGACGGGCGATCCCGAACGGGGCGTTCGGCTTGCGCGGCGGATCACGTCCGGCGCGGCCTTCGTCAACGCGGTCGTGGCCTCCGACCCGCGGGTGCCGTTCGGCGGGACCAAGCGGAGCGGTTACGGGCGGGAGCTGGCCGCCGTCGGGCTTCGTGAGTTCACGAACACCCGCACCTACTGGGTGGCTTGAGACGGCTGGGCCGGCCGACGGTCGAGCACCCTACGATGGGAGGGTGAGCGAGATCATCGAGCTGGCCGGCCGGGCGCGCGAGGCGTCGTACGCGCTGGCGGAGGCCTCCCGGGCGACCAAGGACGCGGCGCTGCACGCGATGGCGGCGGCGTTGCGGGCGAACACGGACACGATCGTCGCGGCGAACGCCAAGGACGTGGCGGCCGCCCGCGAGGCCGGTACGCCGGAGTCCACGGTCGATCGGCTGGCGCTGAACCCGGCCCGCGTGGACGGGATGGCCGCCGGGCTCGAGCAGCTCGCCGGCCTGACCGACCCGGTCGGTGAGGTCGTCCGCGGCTACACGCTGCCGAACGGGCTGGAGCTTCGCCAGGTGCGGGTGCCGTTCGGCGTGGTCGGCATCATCTACGAGGCCCGCCCGAACGTGACCGCCGACGCGGCCGGTATCTGCCTGAAGTCCGGCAACGCGGTGCTGCTGCGCGGTTCGTCCTCGGCCGCCGCGTCCAACGAGGCGATCGTCGCCGTACTGCGGGACGCCGCCTCGGAAGCCGGGCTGCCGGCCGATGTGGTGCAGGGCGTGCCGACGGACCGGGCCGCGGTGAAGGAGCTCATGCAGGCGCGCGGGCTGGTCGACGTGCTGATCCCGCGTGGCGGCGCCGGGCTGATCCAGGCCGTGGTGACCGAGTCGACCGTGCCGGTGATCGAGACCGGGGTCGGCAACTGTCACGTGTATGTCGACAAAGATGCGGATCTGGATCTCGCGCTGACGATCCTGCTGAACGCGAAGACGCAGCGGCCGAGCGTGTGCAACGCGGCCGAGTCGTTGCTGGTGCACTCCTCGGTCGCTCCGGAGTTCCTGGCCCGGGCGCTGCCGGCGCTGGCCGAGGCGGGCGTGACCGTCCACGGTGACCCGACGGTGGTTGCTGCCGGCAAGGATGTGGTCGAGGCGACCGAGGAGGACTTCGGGGCCGAGTACAACTCGCTCGACCTGTCCGCCGCCGTGGTCGACTCGCTGGAGGCGGCGGTGCAGCACATCCGCCGGTACAGCTCCGCTCACACCGACGCGATCATCACCCGCTCCCAGGCCGCGGCCCGCCGGTTCGTCGCCGCGGTCGACTCGGCCGCGGTGGTCGTCAACGCCAGCACCCGGTTCACCGACGGCGGCGAGTTCGGCTTCGGCGCCGAGATCGGCATCTCCACCCAGAAACTCCACGCCCGCGGCCCGATGGGCCTCCCGGAGATGACCTCCACCAAGTACGTCGTCACCGGCGAAGGTCAGATCAGGACCTGAGCCGGCCTGCTCGTGATGACCGGCGGCTCGGGCGAGACGATCGCCAGAGCCGCCGAGTAGCTGGGGTCAACGCTCAGCTCGACCACCTGCATGCCGTCCGGGACCCCCGTGACGGTTCGCAGATCTTTGCGGAGCCCGGCACCGGTCGCCTTGACGATGGCTTCCTTCCGCGTCCAGTACGTGGTGAACGCCCGGGCGCGGTCCTCGTGACGCGACAGCGCCTTGAGCTCGTCCTCCGCGAGGCTCAGCCTCGCGAGCCCGTCGACGTCGATCCGTGGATCGATCTTCTCCACGTCCAGCCCGACCGGGCGATCGCTGACCGCGACCCCGACCAGCTCGCCGGAGTGCGTCACCGACAGCTCGACGCCGTAGGCCCGCACCTTCCCGTGCGGCTTCCCGCAGTCCGGGCAGGTCCGGTCGAGGCTGATACTTGCCGCAGGCAACGCGAGACGCCGCGCGAGCACCCGCCGTACGATCGTGCACCCCAGCAGGAACCGCGCCTTGTCCTCCGGGCGCACGTAGGCCTGGTGGCGTTGACGTTCGACCGGATCCAGATCGTCGGCGAACTCCGCCCGGACCTGCGCGATCCGCCCCCACCAGACCTCGACCTCCGTCACACCGGCCCCGGCTTCCAGGTCAGCGTGCCGTTCTGCAGATCGTCGACAATCGACTCGATCCAGCGCACCTCGGCCTCGGCGATCGCCTTTAGGTACTCGGTCTCCAGCAGCGCCCACCGCGGCACCGGCTCCCCATCGTTCTCCGCGCTCAGCTCCGAGTCGTAGTCCCGGATGCGTTGCTCGAGCCGCCCCCGCCGTTCCGCGAGCAACTCACCGGCGGTCTCCGGCGGCAGCAGCATCACGAACGACAGTGCGGCCGGGAACTCGGGGAACTCGTTGCGCGGCGTGGTGATGATCTCGGTCAGCCACTGCCGGCAGACCGTCCGCCCTTCCTCGGTCAGGTGGTACGTCGTCCGCTCCGGGTAGCGCTCGTCCCGCTCGGTCGCGCCGACCGCGATCAGCCCGCCGTCCTCCAGGCGGTCGATCATCCGGTACAGGCTGGTGCGCTGGCCGACGTTCACGACCTGGTCCTTGCCCCACTGCTTGATCAGCCGCTGCATCCCGTACGGGTGCAGCGGCCCGTTCTCGAGCAGGCCGAGGATCGCGAGCGCCAGCGGGGAGCGGCGATGGGTCATGGGCTCAGCCTACGTGTTCAAGATACTAGTTGCAATGTAACTAGATCGTGTGTGACTATCGAATCCATGGTGACAACTGAGCTGACACAGGGCGCGGTGGAATCCCGCGACGGCACCCGGATCGGGTACTGGAAGACCGGCCGCGGTCCCGCGGTCGTCCTCGTGCACGGGAGCATGGAGTCCGGTCGCAGCCACCTGCTTCTGGCTGAGGCGCTGGCCGACGACTTCACCGTGTACCTGCCGGATCGGCGTGGGCGCGGGCTGTCCGGTCCACACCGGCCTGACCACTCCGTGCGTACCGAGGTGGAAGACCTCGAGGCGGTGCTGGCCGACGCCGACGCGTCGATGGCGTTCGGGGTGAGCGCCGGGGGAGCGGTCGTGATGGAGGCGGCGCGGACCTTGCCGGCGCTCCGCAAGGTGGCGGTCTACGAGCCTGCGCTGGTCGCGGACGGCGCTGCGCATCGGGCGTGGCTGGCTCGCTTCGACGACGAGATCGCCCGCGGGGACATCCCGGCTGCGATGGTGACGAGCATGTTCGGGCTGCAGATGGCGCCGGCGTTCCTGAAGGTGTTCCCGCGGCGGATGTTGGTACGAATGACCGAGAAAATGCTGGTCAAGGAGGGGCTTGGCGCCGAGGCCGACGCGGTCACCATGCGCAAACTGGCGCCGACGATCCATCAGGAAGGCGTGATCATCGCTGAGTTGGCCGCCAGCTTCGGCAAGATGCGGACGGTCGGCGCGGAGGTCCTGTTGATGGGCGGGAGCAAGGGGCTGCCGATTCTCAAGCCCGGCCGGGATGCGCTGGAGAAGGCGTTGCCGCACTGCCGGCGGATCGAGTTCGACGGCCTCGACCACGGTTCGTCCAGCGATCCGGGTGGGACGAACCCGCGGGGCAGTGCTCAGGCGGTCGGCAGGATCGCGGCTCAGGTCAAGGCGTTCTTGAAGCAGTCGTGAAGGCCCAGTCGACGGCCTCGGCGATGTCGGTGACCGGGTACTTGACGGCCTGTACGACGCGGTCCGGCCCGACCACGAGGACGACGCGCTTCAACCGCTCGTACCCGCCGGCGCGGAAGGTCGGCAGCCGGAGCGCGGCGGCCAGCTCCAGGTCCTGGTCGGACAGCAGTGCGTGCGGGATCTCCTCCGACGCGGCGAACGCGCGCTGTTCGTCCGGGCGCTGGGTGCTGACGCCGCGGATGGCGATCCGTTGTGCGGCGAACTCGTCGTACCGCGCTCCGAAAAGGCGGTTCTCCAACGTGCAGCCGCTGGCGCCGGCGATCTCGCTCCAGCCGTCCGGCAACGGAGTCGGCCGGCCGGTCGCCGGATAGCCGAAGAGGACGGTTGCTCGGGCGTCCGGGTCGATCACGTCGAGCGCCGCGCCGGCTGTGGATGGCAGCTCGATCTTGGGGATGTGCTGACCTGGGAGCTGATGGATCCGGTGCGCTGGTGGCTCGTCGTTCGCGTTGGTGCCGGTGAGTGAGCCGTCGCCGAGCAGCCAGCGGTCGCCCCAGTCCTGGAGCGCGACCAGCACCGGGAGCAGCGCGCGACCGCGTGGGGTGAGCCGGTAGGCGTAGCGGGTCGGGCGGTCCTGGTACGGCGATCGCTCGACGATCCCGCTGTCGAGCAGACCGGTCAGCCGCTCGGTCAGCACCTTGCGGGAGATGTGCAGCGACTCCGCGAGCTGGTCGAAGCGATCGACGCCGCGGGCCAGGTCGCGGACGATCAGCAGCTCCCAGCCGTCGCCGATCACGCCGAGGGACTGCGCGATCGCACAGTCCGGCTCGGGTTCGAAACTGCTTCGACGCACCACGAGCTCCAGATTAGAGTAAGTTCCTGTTGGGAACTCACTATAGCTGGGGGTGTGGCATGTACTGGCGACGGATCGCGGAACTGCCGGGCTGGCTCAAGGCGGTGATGGTCGGCCAGTTGGTGAGCTCGGCGGGGGCGCTGGCCTGGATCTATCTGACGCTCTACCTGGTCGAGGATCGCGGGATGTCCGCGCAGCAGGCCGGCTTCGCGGCGGCGGCGTACGGCGTCGGTCTGCTTGGCGGAAATCTGGGTGGCGGCTGGTTCGGCGACCGCTTCGGATTGCGAAGCGCAGCTGTGGCCAGTCAGGTCTTGTGGGCTGTCAGTTGTACGGCGATGCCTCTCGTCCCGACTGCGGGCCTCGCCGTGGTTGCTGTGCTCGCCGGGCTGTTCGGGGGAGCGAGCCGGCCCAATCTCAGTGCGCTGGTCGCGACCGCGCTGCCCGACGAGCGTCGGCGGGAGGGCATCGCTCTCTCGCGTACGGCGAGCAACGCGGGCTTCACCATCGGACCGCCGTTGGGTGGACTGCTGGCGGCGTACGACTTCTCGCTGGTCTTCGTGCTGGATGCGGTGAGCAGTCTGGTGCTGGCCGTGATCGTGTGGCGGTTCGTGCCAGGTGGGCGACGTACGGCCGCGGTTGCTTCGTCCGGGATGTGGCGGGTGCTGCTGCAGGACCGGGCGGTGTTGGTGCTGTTGGCAACGATCGTGGTGGTGGACACCGTGTACCGGCAGGTGTTCGCGACCATGCCGCTGCTGCTGCGGGACGCCGGCTCGCCTGCGGTGGCGTATGGGGTGCTGATCGGCCTGAGTTCGGTTGTGATCGTGTGCTGTGAGGCGCCGCTCGCCGTCCGGCTGCGCGGGCATCGGGCGTTGCGCGTGATCGCGGTCGGATTCGGGCTGGTGGGTGTGGGGCTGGCCGTGCTCGGGGTGTGGCCGGCGCCGGCCGGGGCGACGGTCGCGATCGTGGTGATCACGGCGGGGGAGATGCTTTACAAGCCGACCGCCACCGCTCATGTCGCCGACGCCGCGCCGGACGGGATGGTGGGCCGGTACTCGAGTCTGTACGCCGCCGCGTCGATCAGCGGGATGTTTCTCGCGCCGGCGCTCGGCGGGTCGGCGTACGAGCACGCGCCGGGGCTGCTCTTCCCCGTCGCGGCCGCGCTCGCGCTTGCGGCCGGCGCCGTACTAGTCCTGCTCGGGGAGCGGCGCGGGGCGGCTCTCCCAGCGGGTCGAGAGGACGACCGTCGTCCGGGTGCGGACCACGCCGTTGACGCGGCGCAGTGAGCCGACCACCGCTTCCAGCTGGGTGACGTCGGGCACCCGGACCTTCACGACGAGCTCCTGATCGCCGGCGACGAACCAGCAGTCCTCGACCGCGGCGATCTCGCGGACCTGGTCGACGATGTCGTCGGTCTCCACGTCGTCACGCTGGAACAGGCCGATCAGCGCGCTGGTGCCGAGCCCGACCTGCTCCGGAGCTACCACGGCGCGGTACCCGAGCAGCACGCCGCGTTCCTCGAGCCGGCGGACCCGTTCCTGGACGCTCGGGCCGGACAGGCCGACCACGCGGCCGAGCTCGGCCCAGCTGGAGCGGCCGTTCGCCCGGAGTGCCTCGAGCAGCTGGCGGTCGATTGCGTCCATCGGCGTGAACCTCCCCGTCCACCACAGATTCGTAGGTCTGCGGCCTGTTTTACCTTTAATTCGTTTGTCTACCCTGCGTGTGCGACGTAGAATATGTGGTGTCGGGATTCGTTCGTCCCACTACCGTCGTACCTACCCAGTGAAGGAATCATGATCACCCCCGAAGTTGCCCGTGCCCACATCGACGAGCTGCACCGCGTCGCCGCGGAGCGCCGTCGCGCCGCCGCCGTGCCGTCCGCCTGGCGCCGGCTGCTGACCCGTTACATCCGCCACAGCTGACCTCCTCTCGCGCGACCGGTGCCCCGCCCGGGTGCCCGGTCGCGCTCGTGTGTGCGATCACGAGATAGGCTCTGCGTCATGCAAACGCACCTCCTGCCGCTGCTCGCGGCCGTCGAAGAGGCCGCCCCCGAGGCTTCGCACATCTCGCCGTGGTGGTACGGCGGGTTCGCGCTGTTCGTGCTGGTCCTGCTGCTCGCCATCACGGTCATCATGGGCAAGGGCCGGCCGCACAGCTGAGCGGCTGACGCTGCGTGGATCTGATTGAGGGCTGACGTGGCTTCTGCGGAGCGGGTACGGCGCCTCGGGGTGATGGGCGGCACGTTCGACCCGATCCACCACGGGCACCTGGTCGCGGCCAGCGAGGTGCAGTCGTACTTCGACCTGGACGAGGTGATCTTCGTCCCGACCGGCCAGCCGTGGCAGAAGTCCGAGCGGAAGGTCTCACCCGCCGAGGACCGCTACCTGATGACGGTGATCGCCACCGCCTCGAACCCACGGTTCTCGGTCAGCCGGGTCGACATCGACCGGCCGGGACCGACGTACACGATCGACACCCTGCGCGACCTGTCCAAGCTGTACCCGGACGCCGAACTCTTCTTCATCACCGGCGCCGACGCGCTCGCCCAGATCCTGACCTGGCGCGACGTGGACGAGATGTTCAAACTGGCCCAGTTCGTCGGCTGCACCCGGCCGGGCACCGAAAGCCTCGAACTGCCGCTGGACAAGCTGCCGATGGACCGGATCACGCTGCTCGAGGTGCCGGCGCTGGCGATCTCGTCGACCGAGTGCCGGCAGCGGGTCGCGAAGGGGAACCCGACCTGGTACCTGGTGCCGGACGGGATCGTGCAGTACATCGCCAAGCGTGAGCTCTACACCAACCGTTAGAAGGAACCAGATGCCAGCCAGCGAACGTGCCATCGAGCTGCTCACCGCAGCGGCGGAGGCGGCCCACGACAAGAAGGCGGAGAACGTGCTCGCCTTCGACGTCTCCGAACAGCTCGCCATCACCGACGCCTTCCTGGTCGCGTCCGCCTCCAACGACCGCCAGGTCCGCGCCATCGTCGACGCCGTCGAGGAGAAGCTCCGGGTCGACTTCGACGCCAAGCCGGTCCGCCGCGAAGGCGCCCGAGAAGGCCGCTGGGTGCTGCTCGACTACCTCGAGATCGTCATCCACGTGCAGCACTCCGAGGAGCGCAGCTTCTACTCCCTCGAGCGACTCTGGCGCGACTGCCCCACGATCCCCCTGCCCTCGCCCGTTCCGGGACCCGCCGCCGAATGACCGCCGGTCGACTGATCGTCTGGCGCCACGGCCGGACCGAATGGAACCTGCAGGACAAGATCCAGGGCCAAGCCGACATCCCGCTCGACGATGTCGGCATCTCCCAGGCCCGCTCCGCCGCCGCGCGACTGGCCTCGCTCGCCCCGACCCGGCTCTTCGCCAGCGACCTCCAGCGCGCCGCCGCCACCGCCGGTGAGCTCGCCGCCCTGACCGGCCTCAAGATCGAGTACGACGAGGCGCTCCGCGAGATCGACGTCGACGACTGGGCCGGCATGACCATGGCCGAGCTCGCCGCCATCCACCCCGAAGCCGCCGCCCGCATCCGCGCCGGCGAACCCCAGCGCCGCGGCACCGCCGGCGAAACCGTCGAAGAGGTCGCGCTTCGCTTCTCCGAGGCCCTGGGCCGGATCGCCGCGCAGGGCTCCTCCGAGGACACCGTCGTCGTCGCCACCCACGGCCTCGCCGCCCGCGTCGGCATCTGCGTCTTCCTCGGCATCCCCCCAGCCCACTGGCCCGCCTTCGGCGGCCTCGCCAACTGCAACTGGGTCTCCCTCCTCCCCAGCCGCAACCACCGCTGGCGCATCGAGGAATGGAACGCCGGCTCCCTCCCCGAACCAGTAATGAGCGACGACCCCCAACGCTGAACGGACACCGCTGCGCGGCGGCTGTTCATTTGGCGCCCGCGGCGCTGCCGCGGACCGGTTTCCCGCGACCTGCGCCCGGCGAAGCAACTGGGGTTGGTGGTTCGGGGCCGAGCGGACACCGCTGCGCGGCGGCTGTTCGTCTGGCGCCTGCGGCGCTGTCGCGGACCGGTTTCCCGCGACCTGTGCCCGGCGGACCACTGGGGTTGGTGGTGGGGGCCGAGCGGGCACCGCTGCGCGGTGGCTGTTCTGTCGGCGCCCTGCGGCGCGGCCGCGAAACCGGCGACCCGTGAACTGTTGCTCGGCGGACGACTGCACACGCTGGTTGAAGCAGAGCGGACGCCGCTGCGCGGCGGCAGTTCCTTTGGCGCCTCCGGCGCTGCCGCCGGCTCGTGCTGGGCCAACTGTGCTCGGCGAAGCTCCCGCGCTGGTGGTGAAGGACACCCCTGCGAGGCGGCTGACTTCAGCCGGCTCCGACTGCGCGCAGGCTCGTTGTCCGCCATACGTTGCTGTAAGCGGTGTGGTTCGGAGTGCCGCAGTCGGCGGGAGGGCTGTGGATGGTGGGGCAGGTGTGGTCAACGACACGTCGCGGGGTGCTCCTCGCCTGCCGCTGGCGGCTGAGGTGGGCTGGCGTCCGCCGTACCCCAGCAGGGCTTGCACGCGTGCTGGGGAACGGTGACTAAAGGCAACATTGAGGCTTCCGCGGCCACCGTCGGAGGCTGCGCGCGCAGGGGGTTATCCGATTTTTCTTTGGAGCCACTCATCCGCTAAACTTCCGGAGTCGCAAGACACCGCGGGGCTTTGGCGCAGTTGGTAGCGCGCTTCCATGGCATGGAAGAGGTCAGGGGTTCGAATCCCCTAAGCTCCACCGCAGCTCAGAGGCCGGTTCCCTGTCGGGAGACCGGCCTCTTGCATGACCTGAGTGTCCAACTGTTTGCGGGCAGCAGGTCGTCCACCTCGGCCAGCACCGGCCGGAACTGGTGTCGGCCGTCGAACAGGAAGCTGTCGGCCACCGACCAATCGTCGTCCGGCACGTCCACAGTGGAAGACTCTAGGGTCGCTTCGGCGTTCTCCGGATCTGCCGCATTTCGAGCAGGCGAGGGTGTCAGCCAGTTTGACCACGCTGACCCCAACTGCTCCTGCCCATGGGCCCTGGGCAGCCCGTGGTTGCGACGGGAGCGGCATCGCCGGGGCGCGGTAGGTCGCCGTAGCAACTCCGTTGCCGTTGACACGGCCGTCCGGGCCCGGCACGATCGGTGCACGGCGTTGCCGACGCCCAGCCTCCTGAGGATCTGCCCCAGCCGGGCCCTCGAGAAGGCGAAGGGGATACTGCCCTCAAGGCTGCTGCCATCCAGGCCTGTTTCGAGTGCCGCTTCGCTGGGGGAATGGGGCACGTCGAGGAGGCTTGTCATGACGAAAGAGGGCAGTTTCAAGCGCGCAGTGCGGCAGCGGGCACAAGCGACTGGATTGCGGTACACCGAGGCGCGCGCCGCGCTGGAGAAGGGCCGTACGTCGCCGTTTGCTCGCACTCGCCCCGTCGAGTTCGCGGAACTGAGGGCGCACCTCGAGACGCGATACGGCATTGGCATCACTTCGATCGCGCCCATCGACGACGACCCCGAGACGCGGCCACGCGGGTCCTGGATCGGCCACTACCCCTGGACGCTGGTCGTCAAGCGAGAGGACGGCTCGCCTTGGATCGCTCGAGTCTTCTCGTCGGCAGCGGACACGGTCGGCCGCGTCGAGGGTGATGCGGAGATCCTGCGGTTCCTGGCCTTACACGGCTTCCCCGCCGAGCGGCCCGCGCATGACGATCCCGTGTCGGTGCTCGAGGGGAGCGGCGTCATCGTGACCGAGTACGTCGAGGGCGGACGCCCAACCCAGTCGCCGGCGGTACTCCACGAGCTGGCGAGCCTGCTCGGCCGCCTGCACAAACTGCCCGCGGCCGACGGTGCGCTCGCGCGGGACGGAGGGTCGGAGGAGCACGACGGCGCCTTCTTCGCGGGACGACCGAAGCAGGATCTCGCGGCGGCGATGAGCTTTCTGGTGAGCGTCGAGGACGCCGTCGCTCCCGAGGGTCGCGAGATGTTCGAGTGGCTCCGCGACAAGGTCGAGCACGCCGACGACGCGGAAGGCCTGCCCGAGGCGTTCACCCACGGGAACTACCACGCATGGGCGGCCGTCGGCAGGCCGGGCAACCTCGCCATCGTCGGCTGGGCAGGGTCCGGGCGCGGACCCCGCCTGCCCGCCCTCGCCTGGCTGCTGACGACCGCGGGGGAGGGCGAGGGGGAGGGCATCGACGCGGTCGCGCGTGGGTATCGCGAGCACATCCGGCTCACCAGCGAGGAGCTCGAGCGGCTGCCCGGCGTACTGGCCATGCGACCGCTGTGGCTGGCGTGCCTCGACTACCGGGAGGCGGCGCGCAGCGGGTCCACCCCGAGGATGGACGAGGGGTGGATCGGCTGGCTCGCGCGCCCCGAGCACGCCGAACGACTAGCTGCCCGGGCGATCGCGTCGTTGCGGAACTGAGTCGCGCGCTGCTTGCGCTCTGGACAGCAAAGGATGCCGCTGTCTGCCAGCTGTTCCAAGCAGCGGCACCGTTCGATGGGTCCTACTCGCGCTAGCGTTCCCTCATGTCCAACGATGCGGTCCGGAGCTCCTTGCGGGACCTCATTCGGTTCTGAGGCCGTGATGCTGGCGCGAGCCCAACGTGCAACGAGTAGATGCGGCGATCCCGGCCTGAACTTGAAGTTCCAGAGAGGGGTAGGAGTGATGGGCGATGCACTTCAGACGCCGGGGTTGACTGTCCAGCAGCGCCCGGCGAAGGGGATGGCTGCGCGGTTGGAAGGGATTCTTGTGGTGGACGAGGCTGCACACTGCCTGGTGGTCCACACAGCTGGACGTCACATCGATGTGGCCTGGCCGCCGGGATTCTCGGCAGCCGTGCGCGACGGATCGATCGTGCTGATCGACACCTCCGGACAGACGATCGCCAAGCTGGGCGACACGGTCGTATTGGGCGGCGGCTACGTTCCACCATCGGCTGCGCATGCAACCTCCTGCACAGGCAGCGAGAGGGTATTCGCAGCTTCTTCGATAGGTCTGCTTTCGCTGTGACACGCCCGTTGGTAGCCCGTGACGGTCACTGGACCGCCTGCCGTCCCGGGGAGGATCTTGGGAGCGAACCAGGCGCGACGAAGGTCTTGCAGTAGGCCCAAATCGCAACGACCAGGAATGCGAATTCCCTTGTAGACAAGGAAATGAGCGTTCAGTTGGGATTCGTCGACTTGATCAGCGGAGCAGGTCCTCGCGTTGTGAGCTGCGGGTGGCGGCGGGCAGGCGCCACATGGTGTAGGCGTCGGCCATGAGTTGGGCGGCCCGCCGGGGTGGATACGCGGCCGAATCCCGTGCCGAAACCAGGCGCGGCAAGTCTCTTCATCGTGCCGGCCGCTGGGTGGCTGCCGATGGCCAGTAGGCCGGCCCAGAAGGCGTTGTGCACGGCGATGTCCAGCTCGCCTGACAGCGGCATCGGTACGCGCATGGTCGGTGCATAGACAAGCCAACGGCAGGGTTCGCCGCCAGTGGGAACCACGCTCGCCGCCCCGACCGGTAGGTAGCCGTGGTACTCGTCAGCAATCGCCGCCCAGACCGACCGCTGAACTCCGGGCCAGTATCCGGCGAGTGCTCGATCGACGCCGCCGTCCATCTGCCCATAGCGAGGATCAGGTGGGGCGGCGTCACGCCGGCTTCCCGCGGAGGGAGCCGCAGCTGGCTTGGCTCGATGATGTGGCTGGACGCGCGCCCAGGTTCTGGCTCGTGTACACGACCCCGATGCGTACCTCCTGAATCATGTGCCGACGTTATGACACGAGCGGGGGCGCGGCCCGTCTCCCAGGACGTCGGGGACCTGCTGTTCGGGCGAATAGAGTTGGGGCAGCTTGGCTTGGCTGTTGGGACCGCTGAAGGGGGATCGTCATGGAGGACGACACCGCGCTGATCGTCGCGGCGGTTCATGACTACTTCGAGGGGTGGTTCGACGGGGATGTCTCGCGGATGGAGCGGGCGCTTCACCGGGATCTCGTCAAGCGGTCGCCGGGGCAGGATCAGGCGGCCACGCTCTCGTTCGTGACGGCTGAGCAGATGATCGCCTGGACGGGAGAGGGTGAGGGTGTGCAGGTTGCCAGTGGACTGGCTGATCGCGCGATCGAGGTCGTCGTGCTCGACGTGAAGGGCGACATCGCTTCGGTGCTTGTCCGGTCTGAGCCGTACCACGAGTACCTTCACCTGGTCCGCACTCGCGAGGGCTGGAAGATCGCCAACGCGCTCTGGTGCGCGCCCTGATGGACGAGCTGATTCTGGTTCAGATGTCCGGGGTGCCGGGTGCTGGGAAGTCGACGATTGCTCGTGCTCTCGCGCGTAGCAGGCAGTTCGCGGTTCTTGATGTCGACGTGGTCAAGACTGCTTTGCTGGACGCCGGGATCGGCTACGCGGAGGTCGGCCCGCCGAGCTATCGGACCACCCTGGCTCTTGCCGATGATCTGCTCGGCACGTCCTGCTCGGTGATCATCGACAGTCCCTGCCAGTACGACGAGCTGCTCGAGAGCGGCCAGCGTCTGGCCGAGCGGCATCAGGCCGCGTACCGGTACGTCGAATGCTTCGCCGACGACCTTCCGCTGCTGGATCGGCGGCTCCGGGTACGGCCGCCCATGCGCAGCCAGCGGCCGTCCGTCGGTAGGCCGCCGGTCGATGCACCCGATCAGGGCGACGACGGCACTCTCGGTTTCCGGGAGTGGATCAACCGGGCCAAGCGCCCGGAGGCGGGCTACCTGCGTCTGGATACCTCACGGCCGGTCGAGGTTTGCGTCGAGGAAGCGATCACCTTCCTCGACGGCGGCCGCGCCTGACGCCGAACCTCCGCATGCCAAAGGTGCGACGATGGGCGGATTCGGTGAGAGATTTCTCCCGAGGCCTGTCGATCCGTGGGCCGCTCGTTCGACCTGTGGGTGCGAGTGCGAGGGCCGAGAGGCGGCCCCGCCGGACGAGGAGAGCGCGATGCCGAAGTACATGCTGATCATGCGGGGGACCGATGAGTCGAACGCGGCCTTGATGGCCGGGTTCGAGGAGTTGGCGGCCTCGACGTACCGCTACATCGAGGAGCTGGTGAAGGCCGGCGTGTTCGTCGCGGCCGAAGGGCTGGACGATGCGCGCGAGGGCGTCGTGGTCGACTTCAGCGGCGAGGCGCCGGTGGTCACGGACGGGCCGTACGGCGAGACCAAGGAACTGTTCGGCGGCTACTTCCTGCTCGACGTCGCCTCGAAGCAGGAGGCGGTCGAGTGGGCCAAGCGGGTCCCGTCGGTCACCGGGGCCAAGATCGAGGTACGGCGGGTCGCCGGGGAGGACGAGATGCCGCAGGGCATCGAGAGGGCCGCCGAGGAACGGGCCGGGAGCGAGAGCCGGACCTGATGGATGCGGCCGACGTCGAAGCTGTCTGGCGGATCGAGTCGGCGCGGATCGTCGCCACGCTGACCCGGTTCACCGGCGACTTCGGGCTGGCCGAGGACGCCGCCCAGGAGGCGGTGGCCGAGGCGCTGGTGTCGTGGCCGGTCACCCCGCCGGCCAGTCCGGCCGGCTGGCTGATGGCCACGGCCCGGCGCCGGGCGATCGACGCGATCCGCCGCCGGGCCGCCCTGCACGACCGGCACGCCCTGCTCGCGCCCGACCCGGTGGTTGACGAGGACATCGACCCCGACCGGATCGACGACGACATCCTGGCGCTGATGTTCGTCAGCTGCCACCCGGTGCTCTCACCCGAGGCCCGGGTGGCGCTGACCCTGCGCGTGGTCGCCGGCCTGTCCACCGAGCAGATCGCCCGCGCGTTCCTGGTGCCCGTGCCGACCGTGCAGGCCCGCATCACCCGGGCGAAGAAGACGATCGCGGCGGCCGGGGTGCCGTTCGAGCTGCCGCCGGCCGATGAGCGCCGGGAACGGCTGGGCGGCGTACTCAGCGTCGTCTACGTCATCTTCACCGAGGGATCGACGGCCACGTCGGGCGATCGGCTGGTACG
Organism: Kribbella sp. NPDC002412; assembly: GCF_053592935.1. Classification (NCBI taxonomy): domain Bacteria; kingdom Bacillati; phylum Actinomycetota; class Actinomycetes; order Propionibacteriales; family Kribbellaceae; genus Kribbella; species Kribbella sp. NPDC002412. The sequence continues at coordinate 8,883 of NZ_JBSFBL010000031.1, read as the reverse complement.
CCCCGGCGTCGCGTACGAGGCGATCCGGCTGGCCCGCACGCTGGCCGCGCTGCAGCCGGACGAGCCGGAGGTGCACGGCTTGCTCGCGCTGTGCGAGCTGACGGCCGCGCGCTTCCCGGCCCGGACAGGTCCGGACGGCTCGCCGATCCTGCTGGAGGATCAGGACCGGCGGCGGTGGGACTTCTCGGCGGTCCATCGTGGGCTGGCCGCCCTGACCAAGGCGTCGGCTCGCGGGCTCGGCCCCTACGGACTGCAGGCTGCGATCGCCGCCACCCACGCGACGGCGGCATCGGTGGAGGACACCGACTGGGACCGGATCGTGGTGCTCTACGAGGCGCTCGGCCGGGTCGCGCCCTCGCCGGTGGTCGAGCTCAACCGGGCCGTCGCAGTGGCCATGGCCTCGGGTCCGGCGGACGCCCTGGCCATGGTGGACGAGCTGATCGCTTCGGACCGGCTCCCCGGTTCGCACCTGGTTCCGACCGTACGCGGTGAGCTGCTGACCCGCCTCGGTCGGCTGCAGGAGGCACGCGCCGAGCTGGAGCTCGCGGCCCGCCTGTGCGCCAACGAGCGCGAACGCTCAGTCCTGCTCCGCAAGGCCGCCGCGCTGGGCTGACTTACATCTGGGATCGCAGTACGTCGAACTCGGCGCCTGGCGTGTTGGGGTCGAAACCATGCTCGATCAGCCAGCGGGACGCGCGCAGGCTGCGCAACGACCACCACGCGCGGATCACGTCCAGGTCGACGGCGTCGGTGCCGTACCCGGCGACGACGTCGGCCAGGTGCTCCTCGTGCCCGAGCGTCAGGCTGGCGAGGTCGTTCATCGCGTCGCCCTGGCTCGCCTCGGTCCAGTCGATCACGCCGGTGACCTTGTCACCGTCGACGAAGACGTGGGTGATCTGCAGGTCCCCGTGCGTGAACACCGGTTTCCACTGCCGGAGCGCGGCCTGCGCGACCTGGCGGTTGCGCGTGACCAAGTCGGTGGGGAGTACGCCGTTCGTGATCAGCCACTCGCACTCGCCGTCAAGGTGCGCTGCGATCTCGTCGACGCTCCGACCGGGCCATGGCGGCAGCGGCGCGTCGTGCAGCATCCGTACGGCGGCGCCCGCCGCGGCCCACGCCGCCGGCGACGCGGTCGACGGCTCGCCGAGGCGACCGAGCGCCGTCCCGGGGAGAGCCGCGAGCGCGAGCACGGGCGGCTTGCGCCACAGAACCTCCGGAGTCGGGATCGGCGCCAAGGCCATCGCCTCGGCCTCGACGTCGCTGCGCGTCTGATCACCGTCGATCTTCAGGAACACGTCACCGACGCGCAGCGTCGCGCAGTCCTGATGCGCGACGACAACCTCGACCCCTTCCACGCCCGCCATTGTCGCGAGGACAACCCACCGGCGTCACCAGAATTATCGCCTGCGACTGCGCGGTGTGACCGCGTCCCACGGTGGATCGACGGATAGTGGAACTTGTGCCGGGCGGCTGTCGGAATTGGTGGGTGGCGTTCGTTGCAGGGTGAGGGCGGCTGGTTGGAGGCTGCCCAAGACGAGGAGTGATGCGATGCCGAAGTACCTGATCTCGTTCGAGAAGGGCGCGATGGACCACATCCCGGAGGAGGATCTCCCGGAGGTGGGCAAGGCCGCTCGTGCGGTCGTCCACGAGGCCAAGGACGCCGGGGTGTACGTGTTCGCCGGCGGGCTGCGGTACGACGACGGCGACGCCGATCCCGCCGTGGTCGCTGTCGACGGGATGATCACCGACGGCCCGTACCCGGAGAGCAAGGAACTCATCGGCGGCGTCCTGGTCGTCGACGTACCCACCCGCGAGGAAGCGCTGGTCTGGGGCGCCAAGATCGCGGTCGCCTGCCGCTGCGCCCAAGACGTCCGCAAATTCATGGACGACCCGGACGCCTGACCGAAGCAGCCGAGGCGCCCATTCCCTTGTCAGCAAGGGAGTGGGCGCCATCGGTCAAGCCGGGGCGTAGCGAGGACGGCCCGCGGGTTGGTAGGTCTGGACGGTGATGCCCTGGGGAGTGGGGTGGGAGTCGACGAGGGTCAGGGCTGTGTCGGGGCCGGTCGTGGGGAAGAGGTGGGTGCCTTGGCCTACTACGACGGGGTAGGTGAGGAGGGTCAGCTCGTCGACCAGGTCGTGGGCGAGGAGCCAGCGGATGAGGTTGGCGCTGCCGTGGACTTGGAGCTCGCCGTCGGGGGCGGCTTTCAGGTTGCGGATGGCGGTGGCGTCTGGAAGGACGCTTGTGCCGGACCATCGCGGGTTGGTGAGGGTGGTCGAGGCGACGTACTTGGGGCGCGAGTTCAGCGCCGAGCCGATCGGGCTGGTGCTCGGGTCGTCCATCACGCCCCAGGAGTCGGCGAAGATCTCGTAGGTGCGGCGGCCGAACAGGAACGCGTCGGCGCGCTGGTAGACCTCGCCGAGGTACGCCTCGGCCTCGCCCTCGAACAGCGGCAAGGCCCAGCCGCCGCGCTCGAACCCGCCTCGGCGGTCCTCGTTCGGCCCGCCGAGGCCCTGGATCACACCATCGACAGAGATGTTCGTGACGGTCGTCAGCTTCATGGTCGTAGTTCCTTTCGAGTTGAACCTGTCAACTCTGCTACGAATCCGAGTACCCCGATCCGACAGCAGGCTCAGGCGCTGCGGACGATGATGTCGCCGCCGTGGCTGCGGGCGCGGAGCTTGACCGTGCGGTTGGACTGTTCAGCCGTCTTGACGTAGTCGAACACCCGCCCGGCCGTGGTGCGCGCGTCCAGCTGGACGGCGGTGCCCTGGGGGACGGTGACCTCGACCTCGCCGGTGGCGGTGTACAGGTCGACGACACCGCTGCTGACCTCGCCGACGCGGACGTCGCCGATGGCGGTCCGGGCGTCGACCGCGGACCGCGCCACGTCGACGGTGATGTCGCCGTTGGCCGAGCTCACCCGCAGCTCGCCGGCCACCTCGCCGACCCAGCTGTCCCCGCCGATGTTCTTCAGTACGGCGCCACCGTCGACCCGGCGGATCCGGATCTCCCGGTTCCCGCGGACCTCGGCCTCGCCCCGCACGTGGTCGACGAGCACGCGGCCGCCGCTGGTCTTGAGCTCCACGCTGCCGGCCTGCTCGACCCGGATGTCCCCGGAGGGCGTCTTCAGCCGGCACGAGCCGACCACGCCCTCGACGACGTAGTCGCCCTTCGCGGTGTCAGCGTGTACGTCGGACCCGGCCGGCAGCTTCACGAGCACGTCCACGGACCCGTACTTCTTGGACAGCACAGTGCGCAGCTTGGGGTGCTTGACCGAGAGCTTGCCGTCGGCGAACCCGATGACGACCTGCTCGGCCGCTTTGACGTCCAGCTCCCAGGACGGGTCGACGGGGCGCACCTCGACCACGGTGTCGGCGCGGTCGCCGGCGATGAACCGGATGTCCCCGAAGACGATGTCGACCGTCGCGGAGATCGGGGCGGGGGTGTCGAATGTCGGCATGGCAGTACCTTCCTGAGGCGTCGGGTGGATGTCGTCCACGGCAACCACGGTCGCCCGCCGTACTGACACCGCCCAGCCACTGCCCTGACGCGGCCCCCGCCGTGTCAGACCCCGTGTCAGGACGGTGTCAGCGGGGTGTCTGGCCGGCCGATGACAGTACTCCCATGACAAGTTCAGCGATCACGGCCTCCGGTCTCCGGAAGGCTTACCAAGACAAAGTCGTGCTCGACGGCATCGACCTGGACGTCCCCGCGGGGACGATCTTCTCCCTGCTCGGCCCGAACGGCGCCGGCAAGACCACCACCGTGAACGTGCTGACCACGCTGCTGAAGGCCGACGCCGGGGCGGTCCGGGTGGCCGGGCACGACGTCGCGACCGAGGCCAAGGCGGTCCGCGCGGCGATCGGGGTCACCGGCCAGTTCGCGGCGGTGGACGAGCTGCTGACCGGGCAGGAGAACCTGCAGCTGATGGTCGACCTCAGCCCGGTGCCGGCCAAGGACGGCAAGCGGATCGTCGCCGAGCTGCTGGAGCGCTTCGAGCTGGTCGAGTCGGCCCAGAAGCCCGCGTCGACGTATTCCGGCGGTATGCGCCGCAAGCTCGACCTGGCGATGACCCTGGTCGGCAGCCCCCGGATCATCTTCCTGGACGAGCCGACGACGGGTCTGGACCCGCGCAGCCGGCGCACGATGTGGACCATCATCCGCGAGCTGGTGGCCGACGGCGTCACCATCTTCCTCACCACGCAGTACCTGGACGAGGCCGATCAGCTGGCCGACAAGGTCGCGGTCCTCGACCAGGGCCGGATCGTTGCCCAGGGCACCCCGGACGAGCTCAAGCGGCAGATCCCCGGGACCCACGTCCGGTTCCGGTTCAGCACGGCCGAAGAGCTCGACAAGGCCGCGGTGATCTTCGCCGACTCCACCCGCGACGACGACGCGCTGACCCTGCGGGTCCCCAGCGACGGCGGGACGAAGTCGGTGCGGGGGCTGCTCGACCGGCTCGACGAGTACTCGCTCAGCGCCGAAGAGTTCTCCGTCCACACTCCTGATCTCGATGACGTCTTCCTCGCCCTGACGGGCCACACCACGGAGGTTGTAGCGAAGTGAAGTCCAAGTCGACGGTGATGTTGCGCCGCAACCTCAAGCACATCGCCCGGAACCCGACCACGGTGTTCAACGCGGTCCTGATGCCGATCGTGGTCATGCTGATGTTCGTGTACGTGTTCGGTGACGCGTTCAGCGTCGGTGTCGACTACGTCGACTACGCGACGCCGGGCCTGCTCCTGCTGGCCGTCTGCTACGGGCTGGGATCCGTGGCGGTGTCGGTGAACTCCGACGCCACCAAGGGCATCATCAACCGGTTCAAGGTGATGGACGTCCCGCGTAGCGCGGTGCTGACCGGCCATGTGGTCGCCAGCGTGCTGACCAACCTGCTCGCGGTCGCGGCCCTGATCGGAGTCGCCTTCCTGCTCGGATTCAGCCCGTCGGCGAGCTTCGTCGACTGGCTCGGCGTGATCGGTCTCGTCGTACTGCTCAGCTTCGCGGCCGGCTGGCTCACGATCGCGATGGGGCTGTCGGCGAAGTCGCCGGAGACGGCGGGTCTGGCCTCGCTGCCGCTGGTCATGCTCCCGTTCTTCAGCAGCGCGATCTCACCGACCGACAAGATGGGCCCGGGCGTCCGGCAGTTCGCGGAGTACCAGCCCTTCACGCCGATCATCGAGACCCTGCGCGGGCTGCTGAACGGCGCGCCGGCTGCCGGTGACGTGATCCCCGCCCTCGCGTGGTGTGTCGGCATCGCGCTGGTCGGCTACCTGTGGGCGAACTCCACGTTCACGAAGCGAGCGTGATCTCCGCCAGCTCCGGCCAGCTCGCCCGTGTCCCTTCCTGCGTCGCCTCGGTGAACCCCACGTCACCGAGGCGACGTCGCGTTGCCTCCTCGATCCGGGTGGCGTCCGGATGGGACCGATCGGGCAGGCCGCGGACGCCGGCGCTCGCCGCGAGCAGCCGCGCGGCCTGCTCGTACTGTTCGGTGCGCAGCGCCAGGTCCGCGATCCCGACGAGCACCATGGCGATCCCGCCCGGGTGCCCCGCCTCGGACGCCGCCTGGAACGCCGCGACGCGGTGTTCGCGGGACTCGGCCAGATCCTCGGCAAGGTAGCCGAGCAGGTCGTGCCGCATCGCGCGGAGGTTGGGCCGCTCGGCCTCGTTGCCCAGCAAGGCTGTCGCGACCGCGAGTTGGCGGCGGGCCTGCTCGGCGTCGCCACTCCAGCGCGCGAGCTCTGCCTTGCACAACGCCAGCTCGATCAGCGCTTCCGGCCAGGCGACCCGCTCGGCGCAGCGCTGTGCCTCCGCTATCGCGGCCGCGCTCGCCGCCTGGTCACCCAGCAGCCAGTACAGCTGGGCCTGCCGTGACCTCATCCGTACGACGTCCTCGAGCGCGCCGGCCTCGGTGACGACCTTGATCGCCTGGTCGTAGTACTCGCACGCGGCCGCGAACTCACCGCGTACGGCGATGCGGTCTGCGAGCTCGGTCAGGGCGAACGACATCCCCCACCGCTCGCCGAGCGCACGGAACTCGGCGAATGCCTCCTCGAGGTAGATGTCCGCCTGCCGCTCGCCGGAGCCGAGCACGACCCGCATCTTGCCGAGCTGTAACCGGGCCAGTGCCCGGACCCACGGGTCCTCGTCGTCGAGCAGCGGCTCGAACGCGCTCAGAAAGGAGTCCGGCCCTTCCAACAGGCGTTCGAGCGGGGCGGACATGCGCACCGCCGGGTGCGAGCTCCTGACCCGCTGGCTGAGGGCGTGAGCCTTGCGGATCCACTCCTCGGCCTGGAACTGGTCACGCCCGCGCCCGGAGGTCATGAACCCCGTGATGAACGCGTACACCAGAGCCTGGACTTCTTCGGGCACCTCGCCGGGTACGGCGGTGGCCGCCATGAGCAGCTCGTTGCCCTCCACCTTGTGCCCGCCGAGCCACCAGTACCAGCCGGACCACGCGGCGAGCCCCATCGCCCCGGCCGCATCGCCCGCCGCGAGCGCAGCGCGCATCGCAGCCGCGATGTTGTCGTGCTCGATCTCGAGCGCCGCAAGCCATTCCAGCTGCTCGGCGCGGCGCAGGTGCGGCTCCGCCGTCTTCGCGAACTCGGTGAAGTAGGCCAAATGCGTACGGCGGGTCAGCTCCGTCTCACCCGCTTCCTCGAGGCGCTGCTCGGCGTACTCCTTGATCGTGCCGAGCATCCGGTAGCGCGGCGCACCCTCGCCCACGGTGACCACCAGCGACTTCTCGGTCAACGCGGTAAGGAACTCCAGCACCTCCCACGACTCGACCGCGCCACCCGCGCAGACCTGCTCGGCCGCCTCCAGGCTCGCGCCGCCGGCGAACACCGACAGCCGGCGCAGGACCATCCGCTCGGCGTCGCTGAGCAACTCCCAGCTCCAGTCGACCACTGCGCGCAGCGTGCGGTGGCGCGGCAACGCCGTACGGCTGCCGCCGGTCAGCAACCGGAACCGGTCGTCGAGCCGATGGGCGAGCTGATCGAGGGACATGGTGCGCAACCGCGCCGCGGCGAGCTCGATCGCCAGCGGCATCCCGTCCAGCGCCCGGCAGATGCGCGCCATGGTCGCCATCGTCGCGGCGTCGGTCGAGAGGTCGTTGCGCACTGCGGCGGCTCGGTCCTGCAGTAGCCGGACCGCCGGGGAATCGCCGGGGTCCGCGCCTTCCGCGGGCAGGACCAGCGGCGCGACCGGCCAGAGGGCCTCGCCGATGATGCCGAGGGGCTCCCGGCTCGTCGCGAGGATCCGCAGCCGCCGGCACTCGCCGAGCACCCGGTGGGCGAACTCCGCCGCCGACTCGACCACGTGCTCGCAGTTGTCCAGGACCAGCAGCATCTCCCGCTCGCGGACCGCGGCGATGAACCGATCCGCCGGCTCCGCGTCCGGGGCCTCGCCGACCAGCGCGTCGCGCAGCCTGAGCGCGTCGAGCGCCGCCTGCGCCACGTCACCCTCGGCGCCGATCGCCGCGAGCTCGACCAGCCAGACCCCGTCGGGCAGATCGCCGAGCAGCCGGCGCGCGGTCTCGGTGGCCATCCTGGTCTTGCCCGAACCTCCCGGCCCGATCAGGGTGGTGAGCCGGTGCTCGGACATGAGGTCGCGGACCGCGGCGACGTCGCTCTCCTTGCCGATGTAGGAGGTCAGCTCCTCACGGAGGTTGGTCTGCCGCTTCTCCTCCCGCCGGACCAGCTCGCCCCGCAACAACGCGACGTGCAGTGCGGACAGCTCCGGTGAGGGGTCGACTCCCAGCTCGTCGGCCAGGGTTTCCCTCGTACGCTCGAATACCATCAGCGCCTCGGTGTCCCGGCCGCTCGCGACGAGGGCACGCATCACCGCGGCGACGAGCCGCTCCCGGACAGGGTGTGCGGCGACCAGATCGGTGAGTTCCGTGACCAGCTCTGCGCCGTGGCCGAGGCTGACTTCGGCGTCGTACCGGTCCTCCATGGCGGCGAGGCGGAGCCGTTCGAGCCGGGTGACCGCCGCGTCGAACGCCGCGCTCTCCTCGAGACCGACGTCCTGCAGGGCCGCGCCGCGCCACAAGGCGAGCGCCTCGCGCAGCCGCCGTACCCCTTGGGAGTCCTCGTCGTTGCGGGCCTGGGCGACCAGGCGCTCGAACCGCACCGCGTCGACGGCGTCGGGCTCGACCTTCAGCCGGTAGCCGTCGGGCAGGCCCTCGACCGCACCCGGCGGGAGCACCTTCCGCAGCCGGGAAACCAGGCGTTGCAGGGCATTCGCCGCGTCGGAGGGCGGCTGTTCGCCCCAGATCCAGTCGACGAGCGTCGCCTTCGGGACGACCCGGCCCGGCTCGAGCGCGAGGGCGGCCAGCAGCCCACGGAGCCGCGCGCCCGGCACGTCGGCGAGAACGCCGTCGTCCGTGCGAAGCTCGAACGATCCAAGCATCCCGATCTGCACGCGGCTGATTGTGCCATCAGGGCCGGCGCACCCGGCACGGCACGTGGACCGGCCACGCCGAGCTCGCGGGCTCGGCGTGCCGGGGATCTGCGTCACTTGCAGAAGGCCGCCGTCAGGAGCTTGGTGAGCGCGGGCGGGAAGTCCGTCAGCACGTCGATGTCGGCGTCCCCGGTGGTCACGCCGGCGGTCAGGGTCCGGCTGCCGTCGGCGTTGCTGTACATCAGCGCGCCGTACCCGGCGGGCGGGCTGCCGTTGTGCTGGTAGACGATGCCGCCGCAGTCCGGTCCCAGGTCCTGCACCCACAACCCGAAGCCGTAACCGTACGGTCCGTACGGCGTGCGCATCTCGGTCAGCAGCGGCTCCGGCACGAGCTTGCCGCGCATCAGCGCGCTGATGAACGTCTGCAGCCCGCGCGGTCGCGCTGCGCAAGAGCGCGTTCAAGGAGGCCGGCCTGGACCCGG
>NZ_JBSFBL010000030.1:0-104812 GCF_053592935.1 Kribbella sp. NPDC002412 | reverse complement strand
AGCCCACACATCAGGGCGATTTTATATGGTTACTCGCATAACCCCGGGGGGAGGGGGCGGGGCCCTCACCGCGACCGACCCCACCTGGCCCCCAGCGCTGCCAGCAACTCCGGCCCCACCCGGCCTCCAACGCCGCCCACTGCCCCGCGCAGCAGCAATGCTGCTGCGCGACCCAGCAGCAAAGTGCTGCAGCCACAGCACCGTCCGGCAGCAAGGGCCACTCAACCCCACTCAACCCGCAGCACCGTCCACCAGCAACGGCCACTCAACCCGCAGCACTGGCCAACAGCGGACCTCAGCCACCCACAACCCAAGGGCCCCAATGCCGACACCATCACCCCCGCGCCACCTCGCAGCAACCCGCCACCACACCCCGAGGCGTATCGAGCGTCACGCCACCCGCAGGAGCATCGAGCGTCGCGCCGGCCGGTGTGCTGAGCGCGGTGCAGTGACTGCCGAGGTAGCCATCACGCTGCCCGTCCTGCTCACCATGCTCGTGCTCGGCCTCTGGCTGACCGGCACCGTCGTGCTCAACATCCAGTGCACCGACGCCGCCCGAGACGTAGCCCGCGCAGTGGCCCGCGGTGAATCCCTCGAATCAGCTCAAGAACTGGGCCGCCGTACAGCCCCCAAGAACGCAACCATCACCATCACCCGAACCCCCACAGACATCCACGTCAAAGTCACCGCCACCCCAACCGACCCCGGCCCGCTCCTAGCCCCGTTCCCCACCACGCACGTAACAGCCGAAGCTACCCTCCAATCCGAACCCACCACCCAGGCCGCACCCCCATGACCAAACACCCCACCCCAAGCCGGCGCGTCCGATCCGAGCGAGGCAGCGGCACCCTCCTAACCCTCTTCACCTGCCTAATCCTTATGACCGCCGTAGCCATGGCAGTCCTCTGGACATCCATCTCCACAGCCCGCCACCAACTAGCAGCCGCCGCCGACCTGACCGCCCTAAGCGCCGCCCACGCCCTCACCGCCGGCACCACCGACCCCTGCACCACAGCCCACCGAATAGCCACCACCCACCACGTACAACTAACCACCTGCCAAACAACCGCCGACACCGTCACCATCCGCGTAACCAAACACCTACCGCTGCCAGCCCTCGGCACCCCCACCCTCACCACCCAATCCCAAGCCGGCCCCGCCTAACCCAAACCACCCCACCAAGCACCCGCCGACGTACACCCGCCACACCACCTGCCCACGCACACCCGCATCACCCCACGCGTCGACGTACGCCGGCCGCGTCACGTGACGACGTGCGCCGGCTGCGTCACGCGTCGACGTACACCCGCCTGACCCCACCTGTCGACGTACGCCGGCTGCCTCACGTGTCGACGTACGCCCGTCGCGCCACCTGTCGATGTACACCCGCATCACCCCACCGCCCGACGAACAGCCGGATCACCCCACGCCCGACGTACAGCTGGAGCAGGTTGTCCGACGAAGTAGACCGCCTTGTCGCCCCAAGTGCGCCTGCCTCACATCCGTCGCTCGCACACCCGCGGCCAGACATCAACATGCACGCGCAGGCCGCGTCGGGTAAGCGTGCGCAGGCTCACCCGCGCGTGGGCGAGGTCTGGGCGGTCGCGATCTGGTCGCAATCTGGTAGAGATGGGGCGTTGATCTGGACGTGGTGCGTTGGCTGACTCCATGATCTGGAACCGAAGTCCTGCCCATCCTCCCGGACGCACTTCCCCGGCGCCCGGACGGTCACCCCGGAGGCTCGTTTGCCCGACCGCATCCGGCTGTTGCTGGTCGACGACCAGATCCTCAGTCGAGGCGTACTCAGAAGCGGACTGGAGCGTGAGCGCGACCTGGAGATCGTTGCCGAGCTCAACCGTTCGGACGACGTGGTGGGCGCCGCGAAACGGCACCGGGCGAACGTCGCGCTGCTCGACGCCGCGGGACCGGGGAACGACAGCATCAAGGTCACCACGACGCTGCGTACGTCGATACCGGAGTGCCGGGTCGTGATGCTGACGACGTACGGGCGGCCGATCCACTTCCGTCGAGGGCTCGAGGCAGGGGCGAAGGGGATCGCGCTGAAGGGGAGCCCGGCGCCGCAGCTGGCGGATGCGGTACGGCGGGTGCACCTCGGACTGCGCGTGGTCGACGCCAACCTGGCGGCCGAGAACCTCAAGTACTCCGAGACGCCGCTCGACGACGACGAGACCGACACCCTGCGCGCCGCCCGTGACGGCGGCTCGGTCGCGTTGATGGCTCGAAAGCTCGAGGTCTCCGAGCGCGTCGTCCGTACCCGGCTCTGGTCCGCCATCGGCAAGACCGGCGCCCGCACCCGCTCCGACGCCATCCAAATAGCCGACCGCAACGGCTGGCTCCTCGACTGACGCTGGAGGTTGGTGGCGCAGGGTTCGAGGGCGCGGGCCTCGGGGTGCACTAGGCGCTGCCGTGGATCAGGCGCCCGACGGTTCGCGTTGGGTTATGGGAGTTGGTCCAGGAGCCAGTTGGGGCCTACGGCCACCGCGCCAGTGGGGTCGGTGCGTTGGCGGAGGCCTCGGTCGGCGGTTACTACGGTGACATGAGGGCCGGCGGCGGCTTCCTCGGTGGTGATGGCGGCGATGGTGTCGTCGCCGGAGCCTTCGGCCAGGACTACGCGGAGGGTGCCGACGTCGGGGGCGTCGGGGCCCGAGACGGCTGCGCGGGCGGCGCCTTCGAGGATGACGATGATGTCGGTGGTGTCGTGCAGGCGCTCCTGGAGGGCGGCGAGTTTCGCCAGGAGGCGGCGGGCGGCGCCGGCGCGGTCGCGCCACCAGCCGTCCGGGCGGGAGCCGACCACGTTGGCTGCGTCGACCACGATCACCTGGCGCCGTTGATCGGTCATGCCGTCAGTCTGTCAGGCGCACAGCGAGATGAAGCGGCCTTCGTGGGTGACGAGGTAGTGCGGTCCTGGAGCCGCCGGCAGGGACTCGTAGTCCGTGCGCACCGGCCGCCGGGTGCCGTCGGGGGAGATCAGAACGGTGCCGGGTGCGTCCAGAGCGATGAAGGAGTCCTCGACGCGGAGGAGAACGGGAGTCGAATAGGAGGCGGAGATGGCGGTGCGGCCTGCCTCCAGGCCGTCGAGGACGGCGGCGGGGAGTTCGTCGGGGCCCGAGGCGGCGGCGTCGACGGCGATCCAGGTGGTGGGGGTGCCGGGCGGGGTGATAGACGTCGGGTCGTGCCAGTCGCTGCCGCCGATGGGCGTCGTACGGGTCAGGCCCCAGGCTTGCCACCAGGCGATCGGGCCGCCCCAGGTGCGGTCGAGCCAGGTCGAGTGCCAGACCTCGGCGAGCGGTGGGTGTTCCGGTAGCGGTTGACGCCAGGAGCAGTCGCCGCCGAGCGGATGGTTGATCGACAGCAGTCCGCCGCGTGCCGCCACGTCGGACACCCACAGAGAAGCAGGACGGCGGAAGTCGATCACGCCGATGTCGCCGAACGCGTTCGCATGCCCGGACTCGGTCGTCACCTCCTGCCCAGGAATCAACCCGATGCCGAACTGCTTCCCGACCGCCGGCAGCTCCAGGTGATGCGCGACCGTGTTGTGATCAGTCACCGCCAGCACGTCCAGCCCGGCCGCAACACCGAGCGCGGCGAGGTTGGCGACCGGCGTAGACCCGTCGGAGTGCAGCGAGTGCGCGTGGAAGTCACCGGCCACCCACTTCATCCCAGGGGCCGCAGGCAACGTACGGCATGGCGGCCGAGCCGGTACGGCGACAGCAGCAGACGCCTCGGCGTACGACGCCAAACCAGGCACCGCATCGACCGGACCCGTGACCGCCTCGACGATGAGCTCGGCGCCGTCGACCGGCAGCCGATGCAGCCCGATGACCACCCACCACGTCCCCGGCTCGAGGTCGCCGGCGAGGTAGCCAGGCGTCGCCGCGGTCGGAGTGATGGCAAACGTACGGCGTGCGCCGCCAGACCACCCGCGCCACCCGGCAGCACCCTCGCAGCCGAGGTCGATGATGGCCCCCTCGACCGCCGGTATCGTCAACGTGACCAGCAGACCGGGACAGCCGGCCGGGATGTCGACCGGCAGCGAGTGCCAGACCGACTCCGCGCGATCGTCGAGCGTCCAACGACGCCGGTACGACGTGACTGCCATCAGCCGACCGCAGCCGGTTGACGCGCAAGCAGGTCACCGGACTCCCGGTCGTACAGCAGCACTCGTGAAGCGGGGGCGGTAACAACAACTGTGGTGCCCGGCTCGGGCTCGGCTTCCTCGGGAACGGTCACGCCGATCAGCGTGCCATCACAGTCGACGCTGACCAGGGACTGGGTGCCGAGATTCTCCGCAACAACGACCTGCCCGCGCAGGGACGGTCCGGTGACGCTGCCATGTGCCAGAGTCAGGTACTCCGGCCGGATGCCGACGGTGACCTCGGCACCCGTCGGTGTCGAATATGTAGTCGCGGGCAACGATCCACCTGCGACGGAGACCACGCCGACTTCGTCTGCTGACAAGTTGGATCCGACCGTGCCCGGTAGGAGGTTCATCGGTGTGGAACCGATGAAGTTGGCGACGAAGGTGTTGGCGGGACGGGCGAACACCTCGCGGGGAGAACCGAGCTGGCGGAGCTTGCCCGCCTCCATGACGGCGATGCGGTCGGCCAGCGCCAACGCCTCGGCCTGGTCGTGCGTCACGAAGACCGTGGTGATGCCGAGGTCGCGCTGCAGCTTCTTCAGGAAGGTGCGAGCCTCCAGCCGCAGCCGGGCGTCCAGGTTGGACAACGGCTCGTCCAGCAGCAGCACCTTGCCCTCAGAGGCGATCGCGCGAGCCAGCGCGACCCGCTGCTGCTGACCACCCGACAACTGCCCCGGCTTGCGGTCCAGGAGCCCGTGCAGCGACAGCTCACCAGCGGTCCGCTCGGCCGTCGCCGCACGAGTCGACAGCGGAACCCGCCGTACCTTCAAGGGGTAGGTGATGTTCTCGGACACGTTCATGTGCGGGAACAGGGCGTAGTCCTGGAAGACCATCGCCACGCCACGCTTGCCCGGCTCGGCGCGGGTCACGTCCGCGGCGTCGATCCGGACCTTGCCCTCGGTCGCCTGTTCCAGGCCCGCGATCGTCCGCAGCAGCGTGGTCTTGCCGCACCCGGACGGGCCGAGCAGGGCGAAGAACTCGCCGTCCTCCACATGCAGGTCCAGTCCGTCGACGGCGCGCACGCCGTTCGGGTAGACGGTCGCGAGGCCTTCGATGTCGATGCCCGCCATCAGCTCTTGATCCCTCCATGGAAGCGGAACCCGTACCGCGAGTTCACCAGCAGGTACAGCACGACGACCGGGATCGAGAACAGCAGTGAGAACACCGGCAGCACCTGCAGGTTCACGCTGCCGCCCTCGTCGGTGAGGGTCTGCATCAGCACCGCCCCGGGCTGTAGGTCGATCGACCGGATGAGCAGGAAGGGCACCAGGAAGTTGCCCCAGGAGTTGACGAATGCCCAGACCATGATGGTGGCCAGGCCGGGCCGCGCCACCGGGAGTACGACGTCGCGCAGGATCTGGCCCGTGGACGCGCCGAACACCCGGGCCGACTCCTCGTACGACCGCGGCACCGCGTCCACGAAGTCCTTCAGGATGAAGATTGCCGCCGGCAACAGCCCGCTGGTCATCACCAGCGCGACGCCGAACCGCGAGTCGATCAGGCCGAGCTGGTAGATCATCACGAAGATCGGCACCATCGCGGCCGTCCCGGTGACGACCGACGAGAGCAGCAACAGCCCGTACAGCAGCGCGTCCCGGCCCGGGATCCGGACCCGCGACAACGCGTAGCTGGCCAGCGCGGCGAACGCGGTCACCGCGATCGCGGTGCTCAAGGAGATGACGAGCGAGTTCACCATCGAGTGCATCGCGTACGGGTGGTCGAGCGTCTTGCGGACGTTGGCCAGCGTCCAGTCCGGCCAGCGCACCCCGAGACCGGGGGACGCGTCGAACGGCGCCGACGCGATCCACAGCATGGGGACGGCGAAGAACAGCATGATCGCGCAGATCAGCACGTAGAAGCCGATCCGCCGTACGACGTATCCAGGAGTCCTCACGAGCGCCTCCTCAGCAGCCGCAGGTAGATCAGCGAGACCAGCAGGTTCGCGATCAGCAGCAGGAACGAGATGGCCGAGGAGTAGCCGAGCTCACCGCCCTGCAGCGCCACGTTGTAGATGTAGACCGGCACCGTCTCGGACTCGTGGTTCGGCCCGCCCTTGGTGAGCAGGAACGGCGAGAAGTCGTTCGCCGTCCACAGCGAGATCAGCAGCGTGTTGGTGAGCACGTGACCCCGGATGTGCGGGAACACCACGTCGCGCAGCGTCTGCCACCCCGAGGCCCCGACCATGCGCGCCGACTCGAGCTGTGACGGCGGGACCGCCTGCAGCGCTGACGAGTAGAGCATCATCGAGAACGCCGTACCGCGCCAGGTGTTGAACACCACCAGGCACGCCATCGGGTAGTCGATCAGCCAGGCCGTCCCCGGTGTGCCGAGGAGGCCGTTCAGCGTGCCGCCGTCCCGGTCGAAGAACGCGACCCACAGGTACGCGACCACCGTCGAGGGCAGGATCCACGCCAGCAGGACCAGCGCTTCGACGGTCCGGCGGACGGCCGGACGCGTACGGCGCATCACCCAGGCCAGCGTGAAGCCGAGGATGTTCTGCCCGATGATCGCGGAGCCGAGGACGAACAGCATCGTCAGCCACAACGCGTTGTGGAAGAGCGCGTCGTTCAGTGCCTTGGTGTAGTTGGACAGGCCGACGATCGACGGCGACACCGCCTCGACACCGGTCAGCCGGTAGTTGGTGACGCCGATGTAGATCGTCCAGAACGCCGGGAAGACGAGGAACGCGCCGATCAGCAGCAGTGCCGGTGCGACGAAGCCGAACGCCCGCCCGATACCGAGTCCGGCGACGTCCGCCGCCGGACTCCGTAGCCGTGTGCTCATCAGTTGCCGGCGACCTTGTCCTTGCTGCCGGCCGCCGCCTCGACCGCCTTCTGATAGGCCTTCGCGGCGGCGTCGGTGGTCTTCCCGCCGACCACGTCCGCGGTGGCCTGCTGCAGGTCGGCCGAGATCTTCGGGTACTCCGCCAGGCCGGGCCGGTACTGCGTGATCGGCAGCACCTTGGTGGCCACGAAGTTCAGCATCGGGTCACTGGCCAGCACCTCGTTGTTGACGTCGGTGCGCTGGGTGATCTTGGCCGCGCCGTTCAGGGACTCCTTCACCATCTCGGCGGAGTTCATGAACTGCAGCAGCTCCCAGGCCTGCTGCGGGAACTTGGTGTTCGGGTTGATCACGGTCGCGCCGCCACCGGACATCGAGACGAAGTCCTGGCCCTTGACCCCGCCGCCCGGCCGGGCGGCGGGGATCAGCGCGTAGCCGACGGCGGTGTCGCGGTCGGCCATTTTGGCGACGCCTTCCTTGGGCTCGACCACGCTGCGCCAGAAGTAGTCGCCCTCCAGCAGGATGCCGATCTTGTTCGCGGCGAACTGGGCGAACGACTTGTCCCGGCCCTTGGCCTCGCGCTGCAGCACCGGGTCACCGAGGCCGGTCGAGTAGATCTGGTGGTAGAAGTCGAGCACCTGGCGCAGCTTCGGGGTGTCGCCCAGCCACTTGCCGTCGGGGTAGATGGTCGTGCCGGTGCCGACCAGCAGCGGCAGCACGCCCTGCATGGTGGTTGCCTCGCCCATCGCCGTACCGGCGTTGATCTGGATCGGGGTGACCCCGGACAGCTTCTTCAGCGCCTGGCCGGCCGAGATGATGTCGTCCCACGACTTCGGCTGCCAGTCGGCGGGCAGGCCGGCCTCCTGGAACAGCTTCTTGTTGAAGTAGAGCACCCGGCCGTCGGTCCCGCCGGGGACGCCGTACCGCTTGCCGTCGAAGCTGCCGAGCTGCTGGACCGCCTCGGGGATCTGCTTCCAGCCGTCCCAGTCGTCCACCTTGCTGGTGTCGCCGACGGTGTCGGTCAGCGGCTTGATGTAGCCGGCCTGGGCGAACTCGCCGACCCAGATGCCGTCGATCTGGATCAGGTCCGGTCCGGACTTGTTCGACAGGTCCAGGGACAGCTTCTGCTTGTAGACCTCGTCGTCGGAGCCGTCACCCTGGTACTTGACCGTGACGTCGACGCCCTTGCCCTTCTGCTCGGCGACGAACTTCGGGATCAGGACGTCCTCGATGAAGGTCGCGCCGGCACTGCTCTTGCCGCCCTTCACCGCGTTCGAGCCGATGGTCAGCTCGACCTTCTTGGCGTCGGCGTTGCGGCTGGTGTCCTGGTCGCCGCCGCTGTCGGATGAGCCGAGACAGCCGGTCAGCAGCGCCAGCGCCGCAGCGCCGAGGACTGCGGTGCTGGACAACCGCGTGAGTGATCGCATTAGGGGTCTCCTTGCGAGGTCGGTGCCGAGTGCCGGTCAAACATTGGCACTCGCGAGCGACTATGTGAAGACTTTTTTCCGAACCCGGAGTCAACGTTGTCAGATGCTGTGAGCAACGATGTCAAGTCGGGGTCAGGCGGGACGCGTTGCAAGCGGGTTAAAGTGCGCTCAAGGTTGTGTGGCAACTGGTAGTTGACTAGATACAGAACGTGACAACAGCTGTAACGTCCTTGCCGATCGGTTCAGTGGATCGGAGGTGAAAGACATGCTGTTGCACGGACTGGCTTGCCTTCTCGACGACCTGCTCTGGCACTGCCACCATCACTGCTGGTGGTGACCGGCCCGGCGCCTGGTGACGGCCGGCGACAGGGGAGGACGGTGACCCCGACGCGAGGCTCCCGCTGACGCGCAAGCAGCGGGGATCCGCAGCGCCGGACCCCGAGCACCGGTTCCGAACCGAAGAGCTCACCAGACCCACAACTGAAGGAGTGTCGATCACACCGAAGGAGTGAGAAAACGGCCGGCCCCGACAATGTCGGGGCCGGCTGTCCTCTGTGTGGCTGAGGATCCTCCTCGGATCAGCGCTGAGCCAGCTGCATCATCTGCTTCGGCAGCTCGGTCATCTGCGCCGGGATCGCCGTCTTCGGGCGAACCAGCTCGAGCAGGCTGGATGCGGCGTTCGCGATCGGCAGCGGCAGGGCCAGGCCCAGAGCCGCGAGCAGCGCGTTCACGAGTGCCAGGACCGCACCCAGGATGTCCAGGCCCGGCAGCGGCAGCGCGCTCCAGCCCTGGACCGGTGTGCCGGACGCGGCCATGCTGCCGGTCGGCTGTGCCTGCTTGGCCTTCCCCTTGCCCAGCAGAGAGGTGAGGGCGAGACCGCTGGCGGCGTTCACGAACGTGCCCGCGCTCTCGTCGTAGCTCCACTTCTGCCCGTCGCCGTCACGGCACGGCAGGACCAGCAGGGGCGCCGAGGCCGGAACCTTGGCCAGGTCCGCACCGCTGTCCAGGCAGGCGCCGGTCTTGGCAAGGGCGCCACCGACGCTCTTGCTCATCGCGACCTGCAGCTGGCCGGACTCGGTGTAGATCCACTCCTGGGTCTTGCCCTCCTTGCCCGGCGCGCAGGCCATCATGACCGCCATCGGGACCTTGGCGGCCGCGACGAAGGTGAGGCAGTAGCGCGTGTCGGAGCGGGTGGCGATCTGCTTGGCGACGCCCACCTCGACGCCCGGAGGCGCCGACTCGCGCGGCGCGACGTTCGCGGCCTGCGCCGGGACGGCGGTGGCCAGCGCGACGCTGACGGCAAGCACCGTCACGCCGGTACGACTCAACAGCTTACGGATGATCAAGACAACCTCCAGAGGTCGTGCCATCTCGCGGCGTCAGGTCGTCGGGACCCCGACCGCGTGAGCCGGACCCGGCTCCGGGAACCGCGACGACGCCCCTTGCGCGAAGGGCGAGGTGCGGGTCGATCCCCCGTGAGGAGGCGGTGTGGCCCGGAAGGCCGACAGTGACTCAACGCGACGTTGACGCCACAACCAGTAAGGCACAGGAGGCTGACGGAAGGTTATGGCCAGACCCGGGAACTTGATGCCATTGGCAACTAACTGCCAGGCCAAGGTCGTTGCGCAGGGCATCGAAACCTGGCTGGGGGCTCGCCGTGCGGCGGCTGAGCGGCGGCTGTGCGCCGATCGAGATCCTACGGCAATCTGTGGGTATTCGGGGGACTCCGGTCGTCGTTTGATGCCGTTGGCAACAGAGTTGTCAGTGCGGCTGCTTGGTCTGATCCGGGTCCGTGGCGGCCGGCTCTTCGGTGGCCGGGCGCTCCTCCGGCGGCGCCTCGTCGCGGTCGGTGGTCAGCTCCGGCCGGGTGTCCGTGGTGCTGTCACTCTCAGTGACCTGGGCGCGAAGCTCGCGCATCTCCTTGCGGCGGCGGTAGCCGCGGCCGAGTCCCTTCTTCGTCAGCCACAGGCCGAAGATCAGGGCCGCGCCGGCGAGCGCGCCGAGCACGAACACGGTGGCCACCGAGACACCGAAGTCGACACCGAAGACCTCCATCGTGGTGGAGGCGCCGGAGGTCGCCAGGACGCCGAGGGCGAACAGGACGGCAAGGACGATCAGGACGATTCCGAGGACGGCCATGGCGAGCTGCCTCTCCGCCAGCCGGGCTGGCTGTTCAGGCCTCACTGCTGAGTAGTGCGGTGAGCAGCGCTACCGCGCCGCTCTTGTCGAGTGGGTTGTTCTGGTTCCCACACTTCGGCGACTGTACGCAGGACGGGCATCCATCCACGCACTCACAGTGTGCAATCGCCTCACGTGTCGCGGTCAACCACTCGCGTGCCGCGGCGTAGCCGTGTTCGGCGAATCCGGCTCCGCCGGGGTGGCCGTCGTACACGAAGACGGTGAGGCAGCCGGTGTCCGCGTGCCGGGCGGTGGAGACGCCGCCGATGTCCCAGCGGTCGCAGGTGGCGAACAGCGGCAGCAGGCCGATCGACGCGTGCTCGGCCGCGTGCGCTGCGCCTGGTACGTCGTCCAGCCCGAGCGCGGCCACCGTGGTGTCGGGCATCGTCCACCAGACCGCTTTGGTCCGCAGGGTCCGCTCCGGGAGATCGAGTGGCTGCTCGTCGAGTACGTCGCCGGTCGCGATCAGCTTGCGCTGGAACGAAACCACCTGGCTCGTCACCTGGACCCAGCCGCGCGACAGCTCCGCCGTACCCCAGGAGCAGGTCTCCTCGGTCGCCAGGATGCTGATCTCCGTCACGTCCCGGGCGAAGGTGGTGTAGTCGGGGGCGGCCGGCTCGACGACGGCGGCGTACCCCTCGAGGTCGAGGGTCTTGACCAGGTACGACTCGCCGGCGTGCACGTAGACAGCGCCCTCGTGGACCGACGCGTGCGCCGAGCCGCCGTCGACCGTGCCGAGCAGGCGGCCGGTCTGGTCCTCCACGATCTGCACTGTCTTGCCGCCGGCCGAGCGGATGTCGATCGCGTCCACCGCCCGCTCCCGCCGGGTCCAGAACCAGCCGTGCGGCCGCTCCCGCAGGAGACCTTGCCGGACGAGTTGCGCGATGACCGACGGCGTCGTGCTGCCGAAGATCTCGTAGTCGGCGGCGGTCAGCGGGAGCTCTTGGGCCGCAGCGCAGAGCTGAGGGCCGAGCACGTACGGATTCTCCGGGTTGAAGACCGTTGCCTCGACGGGTCGTCCGAAGATCGCGGCGGGATGCCGCACCAGGTAGGTGTCGAGTGGGTCGTCGCGTGCGATCAGCAGGGCCAGTGCGTCCCCACCGGCGCGTCCAGCGCGTCCGGCCTGCTGCCAGAGTGACGCGCGAGTGCCCGGCCAGCCGGACAGCAGCACGGCGTCCAGGCCGGCGATGTCGATGCCGAGCTCGAGCGCGTTCGTTGCCGCGACCCCGGTGAGCTCGCCGCTCTGCAGCATGCCTTCGAGCCGTCGGCGCTCCTCCGGCAGATAGCCGGCCCGGTACGCCGACACCTGGTCGGCCAGGCCGGGATCGACCTCGGCGAGGTTCTCCCGGGCGGTCATGGCGACCTGCTCCGCGCCCCGCCTTGACCTGACAAAGGCCACTGTCCGGACCCCGGTGACCACGAGATCGGTCAGCAGGTCGGCCACCTCGGCTGTGGCAGAGCGCCGTACCGGAGCGCCGTTCTCGCCGCGCAGCGTGGTCATGGGGGGCTCCCACAGACCGAAGGCGACGCCGCCGCGCGGTGAGCCGTCGTCCACGACCTCCACCATCGGCAGGCCGGTCAGCCGCTCACCGGACACTGCAGGCTCGGCCACGGTCGCCGATGCGCAGACGAAGATCGGGTGAGCGCCGTACTGCGCGCAGACTCGGCGCAGCCGCCGCAGGACGCCGGCCACGTGCGCGCCGAAGACACCGCGGTAGTGGTGGCACTCGTCGACCACGACGTACTGCAGGCAGCCGAGGAAGCGGGCCCAGCGTTGGTGGTTCGGCAGGACCGAGCGGTGCAGCATGTCCGGGTTGCTCAGTACGTAGGTCGCATGGTCGCGGGCCCAGTCGCGCTCGGTGCGCTCCGAGTCACCGTCCAGCGTCGTCGCAAGCAGGCCGGGCACCGTGTACGACGAGACCGCCCGGAGCTGGTCGTGCGCGAGCGCCTTGGTGGGAGACAGGTACAGAACGGACGCCGTACGGCGATGTGGCGAGGCGGCCTGCGCGATGCTCAGCGTGGCGAAGGCAGGCAGCAGGTAGCCGAGCGACTTGCCCGACGCCGTCCCGGTCGCGACCACCACATGCTTGCCTGCGTACGCCGCTTCCGCTGTGGCGACCTGGTGCGTCCAAGGTGCTGTGATGCCGGCGTCCGCGAGCTGGCTGAGCACCTCCGGCGGCACCCAGCGCGGCCAGGCACATGTCTGCCCAAGGCGAGGCGGCACGGACTCGACGTGCGTCAACCGATCGTCACGGCCCAGGGCAAGGCGCTTGAGCACAGTCGTCGCCTCACCACCCACACGCATGACTCTGAGCTTAGTAACGCCCTCGGACAGTGGTGTAGCGGTCCAGTCCGTCTTGCGCAGGTGCGGATACACGCGGCATTTTGGGCACGGAGATCGACTTCCGGTGTAACGAGATGAAAGAGTTTTCGGCAACGGCCCTACTCACGGTCCGTACATGGTTGAATGCAGCAGTTCACGGGATCGGAGGCCGAAGTGGATCTGTCGCTCAACGCGCGCGCCGAGGGCGGGCGAACCGTCATCGAGGTGGCGGGGGAGATCGACGTCTACACCGCACCGAAGCTCCGCGAAAAGATCGCCGCCCTCGTCGACGAAGGTGTCCACCACCTGGTGATCGACCTGGAACGCGTGGAGTTCCTGGACTCCACCGGTCTCGGCGTTCTCGTCGGCGGACTGAAACGGGTGCGCACCCACGACGGATCCCTGTCCCTGGTCTGCACCCAGGAACGGCTGCTCAAGATCTTCCGGATCACCGGCCTGACGAAGGTCTTCGACATTCATCCGGACGTTGCTTCGGCGATCTGAAGCATGCGAAAACGTATCCCCAGCACTACGAAGAGTGAGGTTCTTGCCTGACATCGCGGGTATGGCGTAGACCACCCTGTCGTCAGGTCTGGTCGGCTACCCGTTAGAGTGACCCACCGCGCCACACATGGGCGCTGTGTCGTATTTCCCCAACCCTTCGGTTGCGGCAGACGGGGGCCGTCAAGTCCCTGAGGGGTTGCCTACAAGGAGGACGGATGTCCGCGCTGCTCGCACAAGCGGTGGATCTTTCGTCGAGCAACACCACCGTGGTTGTCGTCGTCGGAGTGATCGCGATCCTCGCGATCGCCATTGCGATGGTCTTCCGCGGCCAGGTGCTTGCCGCGAACGATGGTACCGAGAACATGAAGACGATCGCTTCGGCGGTGCAGGAAGGCGCTTCGGCCTATCTGAACCGGCAGTTCCGGACACTGTCGATCTTCGCCGTGGTCGCGTTCCTGTTGCTGTTCCTGCTGCCGGTGCACAGTGACGGCGGCAACGAGACCACGCTGAAGATCTTCCGATCGGTCTTCTTCCTGGTCGGTGCGGGCTTCTCCGCCCTGATCGGCTACATGGGAATGTGGCTCGCGACGCGCGCCAACGTGCGGGTCGCCGCGGCCGCACGCAACGAAGGCCGTGACCCGGCCATGCGGGTCGCGTTCCGCACCGGTGGCACCGTCGGAATGGCGACCGTGGGTCTCGGCCTGCTCGGCGCCTCGGTCGTCGTCCTGCTGTTCAAGGGTGACGCCCCGACCGTGCTCGAGGGCTTCGGCTTCGGTGCCGCCCTGCTCGCCATGTTCATGCGTGTCGGCGGCGGTATCTTCACCAAGGCCGCCGACGTCGGCGCCGACCTGGTCGGCAAGGTCGAGCAGAACATTCCCGAGGACGACCCGCGCAACGCGGCCACCATCGCCGACAACGTCGGTGACAACGTGGGTGACTGCGCCGGTATGGCGGCCGACCTGTTCGAGTCGTACGCCGTGATGCTGGTGGCATCGCTGATCCTGGGCAAGGCCGCGTTCGGCGAGCAGGGCCTGATCTTCCCGCTGATCGTGCCGGCCATCGGCGCCGTCACCGCGGTCATCGGCGTCTTCCTGACCCGCCCGCGCACCGGCGAGAACGGCCTGCGGACGATCAACCGGGCGTTCTACATCTCCGCGGTCATCTCCGCGGTGCTGTGCACGGTGGCCGCGTTCGTCTACCTCCCGAGCAGCTTCGGGGACCTGACCGGCGCCACCGAGGCGATCGCCGCCCACGACGGCGACCCGCGACTGATCGCGACCGTGTCGGTGCTCATCGGCATCGTGCTGGCCGCCGTCATCCTGGCCCTGACCGGCTACTTCACCGGCACCGAGGACAAGCCGGTCAAGGACGTCGGCAAGACCTCGCTGACCGGCGCCGCGACGGTCATCCTGTCCGGTATCTCGGTCGGCTTCGAGTCCGCCGTGTACACCGCGCTGGTGATCGCGGCCGCCGTGTACGGCGCCTTCCTGGTCGGCGGCTCCGGCGTCGTCGCGCTGTTCGCGATCGCGCTGGCCGGTTGTGGTCTGCTGACCACCGTCGGCGTCATCGTCGCGATGGACACCTTCGGCCCGGTCTCCGACAACGCCCAGGGCATCGCCGAGATGTCCGGTGACGTGGACGGCGAGGCGGCCCAGATCCTGACCGAGCTGGACGCCGTCGGCAACACCACCAAGGCGATCACCAAGGGCATCGCGATCGCGACCGCCGTACTGGCCGCGACCGCGCTGTTCGGCTCCTACACGGACTCGATCTACTCGGTGCTGGACGAGGCCGGCGACCGGGCGTTCAACGCGGACGCGCTCGTCTTCGACCCGTCCACGCTGGTCGGCATCATCATCGGCGCGGCCGTGGTGTTCATGTTCTCCGGTCTCGCGATCAACGCCGTCGGCCGGGCCGCCGGCGCGGTCGTCTACGAGGTCCGTCGCCAGTTCCGCGACATTCCCGGGATCATGGAGGGCACCGGCAAGCCGGAGTACGGCAAGGTCGTCGACATCTGCACCCGCGACTCGCTGCGTGAGCTGGCCACCCCGGGTCTGCTCGCGCTCACCGCGCCGATCGCCGTCGGCTTCGGCCTCGGCGCCTCGGCGCTGGCGGGCTACCTGGCCGGCGCGATCGCGTCCGGCACCCTGATGGCGGTCTTCCTGGCCAACTCCGGTGGCGCCTGGGACAACGCCAAGAAGCTGGTCGAGGACGGCAACCACGGTGGCAAGGGTTCGCCCGCGCACGAGGCCACCGTCATCGGTGACACCGTCGGTGACCCGTTCAAGGACACCGCGGGCCCGGCCATCAACCCGCTGATCAAGGTGATGAACCTGGTCTCGGTGCTGATCGCCCCGGCCGTCGTGGGCATGTCCTCGATCGGCGAGGACACCAACACCCCGCTGCGGATCGGCATCGCCCTCGCCGCGGTGGTGATCCTGGCCGCGGCCGTGATCGTCTCCAAGCGCCGGGAGTCGGTCATCGCCGACACCCCCGCCGAGGTGAACGCCGCCGCCTGATCCAGGCAAGCAGCAGAACGGCCCGCCGGTCATCCGGCGGGCCGTTTCGCATGGACCCAGGCAGTCGACCGCTTTACTGTCGTCGGTAGGTGCTGACGTCTGAGGGCAGGGAGGTAAGGGGGTGCCTCGGCGACAGGGCGACGGTTCTGCTTCCCCCCGACTGGCGGCGATCGCCCGGCTGTCGGGGCTTCTGCTGCTGGTCGTGGCGGGCGTGCTGGCTGCGGCGCAGCCCGCCGGCGCGGCGACGACGCAGGAGGATGTCACCTACCTCAACGCCGCTCACCAGACCCATCTGACGATCATTCAGGCCGCGCAGGCGGCCAAGACGCAGGGCCGGACCCGGTGCGTGCGCCAGGTCGGCGCCCTGATGGAACGTGACCATCGCAGGCTGGCCGCGCAGGACCTCGAGGCCGCCAGCCAACTCGGCGTCGGGCTGGTCACCATCCCCTCGCAGGCCCAGCGTCAGCAGCTCGACGCCCTCGAGGCCAAGGCCGGCACCTCTGGGTACGACGCCGCCTGGCTGGCCTTGCAGCGCCAACAGCACCAGCAGCTCCTGACACTCATCGCGACCGAGCTGAAGAACGGCAAGGAACCGGCTGTCGTATCAGTGGCCAAAGGCGCCCAGCCCGTGGTCCAGATGCACCTGCGGATGGTGTCGGGTAGTTGTCGCGCCATCAGCGGCTCTCCGGTGGTGCCTACCGGCGATGGTGGCCAGGTCGCAGACGCCCAGCGGACGCGCTCGCTGACCGCGCTGGCGCTGCTCGTCATCGGAGCGCTCCTCCTCGCCGGCAA
Source organism: Kribbella sp. NPDC002412 (assembly GCF_053592935.1). Lineage (NCBI taxonomy): Bacteria > Bacillati > Actinomycetota > Actinomycetes > Propionibacteriales > Kribbellaceae > Kribbella > Kribbella sp. NPDC002412. Next base: position 88,129 of record NZ_JBSFBL010000030.1, on the reverse strand, counting down.
GTCGATCCCGGCGCGCCGGCGGCTGTTCGGGGTCGTGGCGCTGGGAACCGGGTTCTTCATGGTGTTCGGAGGGCAGCACGGTGACACCGGCGAGGTGCCGAAGGCCGGCACCACCGCGGCGGAACGGGAAGCCGCCATTCCACCGGTCCGGCTCTCGGTGCCCGGCGTCCTGAACGCATCGGTGGCTCCGGTGGCGACCGGTGGCGACGGCCTGCTGCAGATGCCGAAGTCGCCGGTCGACGTGGGCTGGTGGGCTGCGGGTGCGGCGCCGGGCGCGTCCGGCGGCACCGTGCTGCTCGCCGGCCATGTGGACACCACGCGCCACGGGCGCGCGGTGTTCGCGGCGCTGTCGCAGGTGCCGGTCGGCGTCAAAGTCGCGGTGACGTCGGGGGACGGCGACGTGCACCAGTACCGGATCGTGGCTCGCCGTACCTATCGGCAGCAAGACCTGCCTGCCGACCTCTTCCACGGTGCTGCGAAGCCGCGACTGGCGCTCGTGACCTGCACCGGGTCCTACAACCAGGCAGCGCGCCGCTACAGCCACAATCTCGTGCTTTACGGCGTTCCGGTGGATTGAACCCGCCGTTTTCGCGCTAAACCACACGTTGCCGTCATTCGGTGGTGACTTCCATCTTTTCGCGCGTTTGCCCGACGGTTATCCGGAAGTACCGCCGTACGTCGACTTTCGGCTGATGCGGCGGGTGGGGTCGATGGGGGATCGTCGGGGTCGTGGTCAGGGCTTTAACCGATGGCAGCTTGCTCCGTCCGGACGGCAGAATCAACCCACGGGTGGACACACCGGATCCGCCCCGGGTCCGATGATCCGGCCCGGTCGGACCTCGATACTGATCTGGACACCACCGCCCCACGAAGTGCAGCACTGGCGCGTCACCGAACGAGGAGTACGGCGATGATCGAGGCAAAGGGCCTCACCAAGCGATACGGCGCAACCGTTGCCGTTGACAACCTGTCTTTCGAGGTGAAACCGGGCAAGGTGACCGGCTTCCTCGGCCCGAACGGGGCCGGCAAGTCCACCACCATGCGGATGATCCTCGGCCTGGACACCCCGACCTCCGGCGACGTCCGGATCGACGGCCAGCGCTACCGCGACCTGCACCAGCCGCTGACCAAGATCGGCGCGCTGCTGGACGCCAAGTGGGTGCACCCGAACCGGTCCGCGCGGTCCCACCTGGCCTGGATGGCCGCCTCCAACAGGCTGCCGAAGTCGAGTGTCGACAAGGCGCTGGAGATGGTCGGCCTGACCTCGGTCGCGAACAAGCGGGCCGGCGCCTACTCGCTGGGCATGTCGCAGCGGCTCGGGATCGCCGGCGCGCTGCTCGGCGACCCGGAGGTGCTGCTGTTCGACGAGCCGGTCAACGGCCTCGACCCCGAGGGCATCCTCTGGATCCGGAACTTCATGCACCGGCTGGCCGCCGAAGGCCGGACCGTGCTGGTCTCCAGCCACCTGCTGTCGGAGATGGCGCAGACCGCCGAGGAACTGATCGTCATCGGCCGCGGCAAGCTGATCGCGCAGAGCTCCACCCAGGAGTTCGTCGACCGCGCCAGCGGCACCACCGTCAAGGTGCGGACCCCGCAGCTGGACCAGCTGGCCGGCGTCCTGCACCAGCAGCAACTGGTCACCCGGATCGAGGACGTCGACAAGGAAGGCAAGGTGCTGTTCGTCGAGGGCGACCTGACCACCGACCAGATCGGTGAGGCGGCCGCCGCGCACGGCATCGTGCTGCACGAGCTGACCTTGCAGCGCGGCTCGCTCGAGCAGGCGTTCATGCAGATGACCGGCGACTCGGTCCAGTACCACGCACACGACGAGCTCGCCCACGTCGGCGACGTGAACCTCGACGCGCCGTCGAGCGTCGAGGTCGTCTCGGGTCCGAAGGAGGACAACTGACATGTCGCTGATCACCGTCGAGCGGATCAAGCTCTTCTCCACCCGCTCACCGTGGTGGTGCATGATCATCGCGGCCGTGCTGTCGATCGGCCTGGCCGCGCTGGCGACCGGTTTCGCGACCGGCCCGGACGAGGCCCGGGTGACCCCGGCGATGACGCAGTTCGGCGTCGGGCTCGGGCAGATGGTCATCATGGTGATGGCCGCGCTCGCGGTCACCACCGAGTACCGGTTCGGCACCATCCGGACCAGCTTCCAGGCGGTTCCGCAGCGGGCGGCCCTGCTGCTCAACAAGACCGTGGTGGTCGCCACCCTGGCCGCGGTCGTCGGCCTGGCCGCCTCCTGGGGCTCGTGGGCGATCGGCAACCTGCTGGCGCCGAGCGCGGACATGGCCATCAACACCTCCGCCGAGTGGCGGCTGATGTTCGGTCAGGCCTTCGTCTACGCGCTGTCCGCGATCTTCGCGATCGCGGTCGGCATCCTGATCCGGCAGAGCGCCGGCGCGATCGCGATCCTGATCCTCTGGCCGCTGCTGGTCGAGAGCCTGCTGCCGCTGATCCCGAAGATCGGCGACGACCTGCAGAAGTGGACGCCGTTCACGAACGCGAACCAGTTCCTCAACGGCGAGCAGGACATGGGCCTGGCCGGCGCGGACGCGGCGGGCGCCTCCACCGCGCTCTCGCCCTGGTGGGCGCTGGCCTACTTCGCCGCCTGGGCCATCGGCATCCTGATCATCGCCCTGTTCACGGCGAGCAAGCGCGACGCCTGACACGTCGTCCCCGGCCCTGGTTGAGGGGCCCTGGCCGGGGACGCGAGGCCCGGCCGGGCTGAGGGGTCCTGGCCGCTACGGCCCGTGGCACATCCGGGAGACCGGATGGACCACGGGCCGTTCCCCGTTCCGGACCCGGTGCGGCGGCGGTGGGTCGCCGTACCGGTGGATGGTTCCGGAACCGGCCGGCGGGGCTGGCGAGTTGTGGTGGAAAGCGTTTAGCCTGCCGCGCATGACCGACTGGGCGCGGGTGCGCGCCGACGGCTTCGCCGTCCCGACCGATCGTCCGCTCACCGATCTCGTCGCCGAGCTGTCCGGCCTGCTGCGCTCACCTGACCCGGTGCTGCGCGACGTCCAGGCCTACGCCGTGCTCGCCACCTGGATCCGTCGCGGGGACCTGTCCACCGACCAGCTCCGCAGCCTCGGCGACGAGATGGTCACCCGGTTCGCCGACCCGGAGGTGCAGGCCCGCACGTTCGCGCCGCTGATCCTCCGCGCGATCGTCTCGGCCGGTGTCTTCGAGCCGAGCTGGGTGCCGCCGTTCGAGCGCTGGTACGTCGCCGAGGAGGACCTGCGCGGGTACGACGCCAAACTCGGCTGGCTGCATGCCGTTGCCCACGGCGCCGACCTGCTGGGGACGCTCGGCCTGCACTCCGCGGTCGAACCGGTCCAGATGCTCCGCCTCGGCGTCGGACGGCTGCTCACGCCGACGCCGTACGTGCTGCGCGACATGGAGGACGACCGCCTCGGCTACGCCCTCGCCACCACACTGACCCGCTCCGACCTCGCCGAGACCGACGCCACCGAGTGGCTCGACCCGGCCATCCGGGTGCTCTCGAACCCGCCTGCCGAGGGCATCACGCCTGAGGTGACGAACACGATCCGCACGCTGCGGGCGACGTACCTGCTGATCGACCACGGCTTACGGTTGCCTGGCGCAAGTACGCTCACTCGCATCCCGCACCAGGAGCAGGTCAAGACAAAGCTCGCCGACGTCGTCCGGATCGTCACGCCGTACTACCTCTGAGCGTCAGACCGTCGGTGGACGGCGCATCCGACTTTCGGCTGGGGTTTCCCTGAAGTGTCCCCGATCAACGGCGTGGTGTGGTCCAGGGCACGGTACAGGTGGGTTCCGGTGGAAGCCGAACCCCTGTCGTGGGATCGTCTGTGCTGGTGACGCCGTGGACCCCTCCCATGGTGGTGCCAACGCCACTACCGCAGTAGTGCAAACACCATCGGATCTGGTCCGTGGCGACGTTAGTTTTCTGGCTGACGAGAGCCGTCGGGGGCAGCAGTTCAGAGAGGGCGCGTGGAGTCATGGTTGCGACATACCTGAAGAAATGGGTCGGCAGCCGGATCTTGAACAGGACCACCCGCAAGGGTGGTCTTGACTTGTCGAAGATGCGGATGTTTCCGAGCTCGGTCTCGATGCCACTGCGCCGCCACGGCGTGGACCCGGTACCCGCTCTGGGCCAGGTGCGCGAGACCGAGCCGGTGCACAAGCTGGCCCACCTTTTCGGGCTCAACGTCTGGGTGGTGAGCGGGCACGCCGAGGCGAAGGCGGTGCTGGCCGACACCACGAACTTCAGCAACGACATCCGGCCGCTGGTCGGGTCCGACCCGAACAAGCCGTCCGAGGGCATCGGCGGCCTCGGGTTCACCGACCCGCCGGACCACACCCGGCTGCGCAAGCTGCTGACGCCGGAGTTCACCAAGCGCCGGCTGGCCCGGCTGGAGCCGGCGATCGAGAAGATCGTCAACGACCAGCTCGACCTGATGGAGGCCAAGGGCCCGGTCGTCGACATCGTGCGGGACTTCGCCTTCAACGTGCCGTTCCTGCTGATCGCCGACCTGCTCGGCGTCGAGGAGTCCGACCGCGACCGGTTCCGCGCGCTCGGGCCGGCCAGGTTCGACCTGTCCGGCGGCGGGATCGGGGTGTTCGGGTCGGCGAGCGAGTCGCGGGACTTCCTGTTCGAGATCGTCCGCAAGCAGCGGGCCGAACCCGGCGACGGGCTGATCGGGTCGATCATCCGGGAGCAGGGTGACGACATCGACGACATCGAGCTCGGCGGGCTCGCCGACGGGGTGTTCCTCGGCGGGTACGAGACGTCGGCGAGCATGCTCGCGCTCGGCACCCTGGTGCTGCTCCGCGACCCGTCGAACTTCGAGCGGATCCGGAACGAGCCGGGCGCGGTCGACGTGATCGTCGAGGAGCTGCTGCGGTACCTGACGGTCGTGCAGGTCGCGTTCCCGCGGTTCGCGCGGCACGACCAGGAGCTGTTCGGGCAGCAGGTGAAGAAGGGGGATCTGGTCGCGGTCTCGCTGTCCGGCGCGGATCGGGACAAGCAGGTGTTCGGGTCGGACGCCGAGGACTTCTATCCGCGCCGTCCGGTCTCCTCGGCGCACCTCGCCTTCGGTCATGGGATGCACCGGTGCGTCGGGGCGGAACTGGCCCGGATGGAGCTCCGGGCCGCGTTCACCGCGCTCGCCCACCGCTTCCCGGACCTGTCGCTGGCCGTGCCCGAGGAGCAACTGCGCTTCCGGGACTTCTCCATCGTGTACGGCGTCGAGGCCCTCCCCGTCCAACTCCACGCCAACACCACGGAACAGGTCGCCGGGTAGCTCCCACGCGGTGTTTTTCCCACGCGACTTGCGGGCTACCGTCCGCAGCATGCGCGCCGCCGCGCGCCGTCGACTGCAGCTGGTCGCCGGACGGAAGGCTGCGCTGGTCAGGGGGCGGGGTGGTTGCGTTGGGTTCTGAGAGATTCGAATTTGGTGGCTAGGGACGGTGCGTGGGTTCGGAGGCGGGAGAGGTCGCCTTGGGATTCGAAGAGTTGGGTCAGGAGGACGGCTCGGCCTTGGTCCAGGAGTTCTACGGCGCGGGCGTGGTCGGCTGCGTGGAGGGCGCAGGCGGCTGCGTCGGCGCCTAGGGAGCTCAGTTGGCGTAGGCCGTGTTCCTGGTCGGAGCGGTCCAGGAAGCGTGGCGCGACGTACGGGAGTTGTTCCAGCGCGGTCGTGTAGCCGTCGAGCGCCTCGGCCCAGTCCTGGGACCCGGCGGCGAGCGATCCCCAGGCAGCGGCGGCCTTTGTTCGGAGGAACGGCGTTGCCGACGACGACCTCGCCGTCGACTGGTAGGCAGCCAGGGCCTTGCCGAAGTCTGCTGGATCGGCCGTCCGCCGGAATCGCTGCAACCAGCATCCGCCGAGGTTGAACCCGGCGGCCGTCCGGAACCGCGGCCCGGCTGTCGGCGCCGCGATCGCCTCCTGGTGCGCGACGATCGCGGCATCGAGGTCGGCCAGTACGCCGTCGCGCTCGTAGCGCCGCAGCAGGGCGCCGCCCAGGTTGGACTGGAACATCGGCAGCCGATTGTTGTCCGGCCGCGACTCCTTCACCGCCCGCTGGAGGACCGACACCATCTCGTCGAGGACCGCGGGCTCACGGGTTCGCTCGTACTGCGTGGCGAGGGCCAAACCGAGGTTGCTGAGGTGACCGGGGTTCACGCCGTCGTGCTCGGCTCCTACCTGCACCGACTGGCGCAGGTCAGCGAGCGCGGACTCCAGCTCACCCGGGTCACGAGTGCGAACATGACGCGCCCACCGCGCGTTGCCCAACTGGTTCAGCACCGCCGCACGCAGGTCAGGAGCCGTTGCCTGCTCGTTCGCGGACTGCAGGAGGTCAATGGCGTCGTCCAGGCTTGCCAGGTGCTCGGTCTGTTCGTAGCGGAGCCGCAGCGCGAACCCGACTGCGTTCTGGGCCCGCGCGAGCTCGTCCGGGTCGGTGAGAGCGTCGACAGCCTGCAGACCCGCCGCGATCGACCGGTCCAGATCGGCCTCGTCGCCGACAGCCTCGAACCTGAGTCGCAACGCCACGCAGAGGTCGGTGAGAGAGGTCGGTTCGACCGCCATCCCGAGCTCGCACGACTCGATCATCCGGTCGAGCTCGGCATCGTCGGTGGTCCGGATATAGCGCTCCAGCCGGCAGCGGCCGTCGAAGGCGTGCAGCCTGGCGAGATCGGTGTGCAGGTTCGCGTTCTCCGGGTGCGACTCCTGGAGCTGCGCCAGGCAGTCGCGGACGAGCTCGATCGCCTCGCCGGTTCTCGCGATCGCGTCGTCGTCGACCGGACCGTGCACCAACGCCGCGGCCAGTGAGCGGACCACGGCCGGATAGGTCGGCTCGGTCGTCGACATGGCGCGCTGCGCGCTGCGGCCCGCCGCGACCGCCTCGGTGAGCGTCGCGGGATCGTCACTCAGCTTGTGCAGCTTCAGCAGCGCCACGACGACAATCGCCTGGCGCATCGGGTACTCCGGATCGGACGGCGCGGAGAGCTCGACGACCCGTCGGGCGATGGTCACCGCTTCCGCGGCGAGCTCCGGGCTGTCGGCCGCGACCCGGAGGATGTCCGCGAGGGCCATCAGCCGGCGGACGTGGTCCGGATCCGCGGGATCGGTGGCGTCGGCTGCTTGTCGCAGTACGGCGACAGCCTCGGTGATCGCGGCGTGGTCGCCAGTGAGCAGGTGGCGGGCGCGCAGCGCCGTACCGAGCACCTGGAGCGTTCTGCTCTCGCCATCCGTGGCGGCCGCGCGCCGGGCGAGGTCGATGGCCCGGTTTGCGGCTTCGGCATCGTTGCTGGTCGTGGCTCGGTGTACGAGGGAGAGTGCGAGGCTGCGTTGCGGCCAGGCGTTCGCCGGGTCGAACGACAGCGCCCACTCCGCTGTCGCCACCGCGTCGTCGAGCATCTCGAGTCTGGCGGTGCGTTCGTAGGCCAGCTGGACCAGGTCGGCGAGGAAGGCGCCGTACGACGACTTGTTCGTGGTCGCGAGCTCAGCCGAGCACCGTTGGACCTGGATGGCGTACAACAGGAAGTCGAGCACGTTGCTCGCCTCGTAGGCGCTGAGGAGCTGGCTGGCATGCTCGTAGAGCGCCGGCGCAGCCCCGGCGAGCTGTCCGCCCTGGGCGTTCTCAGTGGCGACCGTGAACTGCTCGACCGCAGTGGCGAGATCGGCCGGGTCGCCCAGATGGCGGTAGCGGGTCCAGCAGAAGCTGCCGACGTTGAAGCGGAACGTGACTGCGGCCGATGCTCCTGCGGGCACCATGTTCACCGCGCTGGCCATCAGGTCGATGGCCCTGTCCAGGTGCACGAGCTCGCCGGTCTGCTGGTAGTGCTCGAACAGCGCCAGGGCCTCGTCGGACGCCGCTGTGGTGCTCGCCTTGGCCTGGACGACCTCTCGCACCTGATCCGGTACGGCGTTCGGCTGAGCGAACACGACCGGCTCCAGCAGGCCGACCGCGGTCCGGAACGTGTCCTGGTCGGTCGACCCCGAGGCGAGGAACCGGCACCAGAACAGCATCCCGGCGGCGTGCCGGCCTTCCAGGTCCTCTGCGAAGCCCGGCGTCTCGAACAGGCGGGCCACTTCGGCATCGGCGGCCGGGCCGAACACCGACCGGGCGCGTGGATCCTGCTTCCAGTGCTCGACCCGGCTATACAGCGACTCGATCAGTTCGCGGGACATGAGTCCACCGCCTCGATGGACGTGACCCTGCTCAGCTCGATGGTGATCTCGCCGGCCTGGGCCTGGAGCGTCATCCGGCCGGCGTCGATCCTGAGCACCGAGCCGCACACGGTCTGGCTGTCGGTGGTGATCTCCACCTTGGGTCGGCTCCGGGCCGGGCCGTACCAGGTGCTCGCGACGGCAGCCACCAGCAGCGCCGCGCAGGTCAGGCTCAGCCCGATTCCGCGGCGCAGAGCGCGCGCCGAGGCCTGGGCCTCGCGGTGCTCTGCGATGGGGCCGGGCGCGAGCTCGGCGACTGGGACGACGGCGGGGCGGCCGTTCGAGGCTCGGAGGAGGTACAGCGCGGCGGCTGCGCCGGCGGTGAGGGCAAGCAGCAGGAGTACGCCGACGATCGCGGCGGCGGCTGGAGTCAGTTCGGTGATGTCGGAACGGCCTTTGATCAGGCTGAACCCGATCAGCGCGATCAGGAGCCCTGCCAGGCCGTTGCGCCACTGGGTGGCGGCCGCGCGGACTCTCGGGAGCTCGGTACGGCGCATGAGGTCGACCTGCTGGGCTCGCCGCAGATCGGCAGGCGTGGCCGGTCGCCCCGGCGCCGGGCGGCCGGGCGTCGGTTGGTCTGGTGCCGGGTGGCCTGGTGGTGGGCTGCTCACGAGGTGGCCGGGAGGTTGAAGATCCAGTACGCGCCGCAGCCGACGCGTCCGTCCGGACGTCCTGGGTGCGCCTCCGAGCAGGTGCAGATGATCGGCACCGGCTGGTGGTCGCCCTCGGCGCGCTCGTTGGTCGACAGGGTCCTCCGGAACACACCGTCGACCAACGGCACCTCGATCGCCGCCTGACACCGTGGGCACAACCCGCCGAGCAGGGACATGCCGACGTCGAAGGTCTCGATCACGAACGTCGCGGCCGCCTGCTCGGCGTACCCGGGTTCGCTCACCTCGCGATACGGCACCGGTCCGCCGGGGCGAACGTCGTTCATCGTCAGGTTCTCCTTGGTCGTCACGGTCCGAGGTGGACGAAGGGAGTCCACACGCTCGGACTCGCGGGGTGCTGGTCGCGCAGCCGCCGTACGACGCGATGCAGTGCGGCCGCCGTACCTGCGGTGGACTGTCCGTCGGCGCAGAGCTCGGTGTAGATGCTCTCGGCCACGTCGGCCGCGGTCGGGTCGTACACGGACCAGAGGGTTGCGACGACCTGGCGGTAGCCGGCGTAGTGGAGCGCCGCGGCCAGGGTGATCACCTCGTCGGCGAGGTCGAGTCCACCAGTCGCGGTCTTGCAAGCGGATAGGAACGCGAACTCGCCCTGGTACGTGCGGCTGCTGATGCTCTGGACTGTCAGGGTGCCGTCGTGCAGCAGGAGTCCGCCGTTCGACGGGTCGGTCAGGTCCTGAGTGCCGTGACAGCTGAAGTGGGCCCAGTGATGCCGGCCGAGCTCCTCGCGGACTCGGGTTGTCGTGGCTTCCGCGCCGTACAGGACCGTGCTGCGGTCGCCCGGGAACAGTCTGGCCAGCAGATCGGCCTCGCGGTCGACGTTGGGGAGCGGGGTCTGGCCGGGTGCGTTGGGCACGGCGACGACGAGGATTTCCGGGCTCGGCGACGGCGCGGGCCTGTTGGTTGCCTCTAGCAACGCTCGGAGGGTTGGTGTGTACGACGGGATGACGCGGTCGAGCACCGACTGTCGATCGCCGTGCCGGCCCGCCGCGTGCAGGGGAAGTGCCGTGAGTAGACCGGTCGGGCACCACCACAGCCGCGGCCATGCGCCGTCCGGTGGGGTCTCGGTGAAGCCGAGGCGGGTCAGCACGGGGTCAGCGATCGCCGTCCACAACCAGTCGAGGACCTCGGTGACGACGCTCTCCATCAGGAGTCGCTCGGCGTGCAGTAGCTGCGCGGCCGCGTGGAACTCCTGGAACGCCGCCGGTGACTGGTCGCCTTCGCGGAAGCGGCGCTGTGCCTCGTACGCATCCTGCTCGGCGGTCTGGAAGCGGTGGACTGCCTCGAGGTAGCGCACGGCCCACTCGGTCGTGCGTTGTTGTGAGGCCTCTGGCAGTTCGAGAGGCGGCAGGACTCCGTCCGGGGTGACGATCAGCGCGTCGGAGCGCCACTGGCTGACGTTCACCATGACGACTGGTCCGCCGGCTGCGGCCCCGCGGAGCGTATCCAGTCGCGGCGGCCGGAGGAAGTCCTCGAACCCGTCAAGCGCGCGGATCTCGGCGAGCACCTCGTTCCACTCCTGCTCGAGCGCCATCCGCTCACCGGCACGCCGAGACTCCGCGGCCGGCCTGTCATGCCTCATCGCTAAGCCCCCAGGAACCCTCGGCGATCGAACGTTCACTCTAGGGCGACAACCGCCCCCACGCCACGCCAACGGACACCACTCCGCGCCCTCCGGGCGCGTGCACGTGCCGTGGTCCCGGGTCGGTGTGGTTGGCGGCCGCGGAAAGGACACCGCTGCGCGGCGGCAGTTCTTTTGGCGCCTTCGGCGGCGTGCGCGTGTCGTAGTCCCGGGCCGGGGTGGTTGGCGCTGTCCGACGTGGAGTTCGCGGATGGACACCGCTACGCGGCGACAGCCTTTCGGCCGCCTGCGGCGGCGTGTGCGTGCCGTAGTCGTGGGGCGTGTGGTTGGCGCCGGTCGACCCGGAGCTTGTGGATAGGACACCGCTGCGCGGCGGCAGTCCATTGGCTGCCTTTGGCGGCGTGGGCGAGATCGCGTCCCGGGTCGGTGTGGTTGGCGCGGCGGACGTGGAAGAGGGGCCAGGTGGCCTTCACTAGTGCGGATCGTGGGTTGCCCAAGGCAGGAGTGTCTGTGGATAACTCGCTCTCCCGGGAGCCCTGCTCCGGTAGTCTTGCGACATGACTGCTCAGCCGATGCACGGGTCGCCGGAGGACCCCAGCGAGATTCTTCGCTTGCTGCCGGCGAAATGGCATGAGCAGTTTCTGGAGGAGTACCACGGCGCCCTCGACGCGGCGCATGAGGTCTGGCGTTTCCAGCAACTGCGAGACGTCTTGCATCTCTGGCGACTTCGGGCCGTCGCGTACTCCGATCCGCACTATGACGAGGCAATGCAGGCAGCTCGGGAGGGGCGGGACGAAGAATTCGTCCCCGCCGAGCAAGTGATCCCCGGCTGGTCAGACAGGCGATGAACTTTCGCGTGGACTTCCACGCTTCCGCACTGGCCCAGCTACAAGGTCTGCCTCCGTCGGCGTTCGATGCGTTGGTTGATCGTGTCAGCAAGTTGGTCAGCGCGCCGTGGGACAGTCAGAGTCTCGACCGAGATGTGCCGGCCTTCCGGCAGTGCACATTTGGTGATTTCGGCCTGCTGTCGTCCTACGTCGACCACGATCGCGAGTTGCTCCGCATCTTCGGCGTCGTCTGGGCTGGCTGATTCGCGTCCCGGTCGAGCGTTCGCTGTGTCCGGGGCGGCTTCGACGACTACATCCCGGCGATGCCACCCGCCTTCGAGCGAAGCGGGCGATAGGACGCGTACTCGCCGGCGGCAGCCGGCAAGCCGCGGCGGGAGCCCGCAGGTCGCGTGCGGCAGCGCGCGAGTTCAGCGGTGGGGGGGAGCGCTGGCGAGCGGGCGACGGATGGGCCTGCGTAGCGGCGCGTGGGGGAATCCCACGCGCTCCGCGTGGGTGACTAATTCGTGGCACTAGGTGGTCGTGGCGGGTTCGGGTCGTGACAGATGTGGGGGTGGGTGGTCACAATGGGCGGTCCGGCCCGAGGTGCGGGTGTGGAGAGGGAAGGCCGCCGGCGGGGTTATGGGTAGTGGCGAGATGGCGACCGGGGGCGCGCTGACTGCCCGGATCGCCGCCGCGATGACGTTGGCCCAGACGGGTGGGCATGCGACTGCGGCTGCCGAGATCGAGGCGGTCCGGGCGGAGCTTGGTGGTGTGCCGAGCTACCAGCTGGCCGCGGCGGAGTACGTGCGCGGGGTCACCGCTCATCACGCGAGTGACGCGGACGAGGCCCTGAAAGCTGTCGACGCGTGTATCGAGGTCGCGAAGGCGATCGACGAGCCGGGCTGGGAAGCGAATGCCCTGCCGATCCGGATCATCAACTTGGCCCGCAGCGGCCGGGGCGGGGACACGGTGAAGGATCTGGTCGCCGCCGAACACGCTCTCAAACGGACCAAGGACGACGGGCTGACCGCCTGGGCGCACACCGGTCTCGGCTACGCGTACGACGTCCTGCGCCTTTACGAACTGTGCATTCCGCATTACGAGCTCGCCACCCAGCTGGACGCGGACGTCTTCGAGCTGGCCGAGTCGCTGGCGATCGACCGCCTGAACCTGGCCGAGACGTATCTACGGTGGGCGCACGAGCTCGAGCGGCTGGGCGATCCGTCGTACGAGCAGGAGATCCAGGAGCGGCGGGCGTCGGCGGCGTACTGGGCGCGGGCGGCGGAGCGGGTGATCGTCGACGACGAGGGCCAGGAGTTCTGGCGGTTGAGTGCCCGGTTGTGGCTGGCGGCGGCTGCCACGGACGACGACCCGGCGCAGGCGGTGGCCGAACTGACGGAGTGCCGGGACGAGATCAGCAAGCTGGGTGAGACCGAGCGGCTGGCGATCGCGGGCACCTACCTGGCCAGGGCTCTCGAGGCCGACGGCAAGCATGAGGATGCGAAGGCGGCGGCGGATCGGGCGGCGGACGACCTTATTCCATTGGCGGATCCGGCGACCCACGTGCTGGTGCTGCAGACCCGGGCGGAGGTCGCGGCGAGCGTGGGTGGGCCGGGATCCGTTGCAGGGTTGGAGTATGCGCGTTCGGTGGCGCGCGGCTGGTGGAAGGAGCGTCAGCGAGCGCTGAACGCCGTACGGCATGCGCTTGCCACGCATGACCTGTCCCAGCGGCACGATGCCGAGTGGCACGCGGCGCGGCACGATCCGCTGACCGGGATCGGCAACCGCCGGGCGTTGGACGAGCGGCTGACCGCCGCCCGCGACTCCGGCCGCGCTGTGACGGTGCTGGCGATCGATGTCGACGACTTGAAGGTTGTCAACGACACTTATGGGCACGCCTGCGGGGACGAATTGCTGCAGGTTGTGGCAAATCTCCTGGTAGAACAGGCGCGAGCGACCGATGCCGTGATTCGATCGGGTGGCGACGAGTTCATCGTGGTGCTGGACCAGCCGGACGCCAAGGGTGGCGCCCAGTTGGCGCTGCGGATCCGTACGGCGGCCGCGGCGATCGCGGCGTCGGCCTCGAAGCCCTGGCTCGGTCGGCTGGGGCTGAGCATCGGGTACGCCGCAACAGCCGAAGGAGTCGCGGTCGATCAGCTGATCGCCACGGCGGACCGTCGGTTGTACGACGACAAGCGCCGCAGGCGGTGAGGCGACAGGGGGTTGTGAGGTGCGCGACACGTCGGGGGTGACCGCGCGGATCGCGACGGCGATGACGCGGGCCCAGTCGGGCAATCCGGCCGAGGCGGCGACCGAGCTGCACCGGTTGCTGGCCGAGCTCGGGTCCGAGCCGAGCCCGGAGCGGGCCGCCGCCGAGTACGTGCGGGCCGTCGCGGCGCACCACGCCACCGACGCGGGCGAGGCGCTGGACGCGGTCGACGCCTGCATCCGGGTGGCCCGCGCGATCGACGAGCCCGGCTGGGAGGCGAACGCGATCGCGATCCGGATCGTCACCCTGATCCGCACCGGCGAGGGCGGTGACTCGGTCGCCGACCTGGTCGCGGCCGAGAACGCGCTGTCCCGGACCCGCGACCTCGGCCTGGCCGGCTGGGCGCACACCGGCCTCGGGTACGCCTACGACCTGCTCCGCCTGTACGAGCTGTGCATCCCGCACTTCGAGCTCGCGGCCGAGGGCGACCACGACCCGCTCGGCCTCGCCGAGGCGCCGGCGATCAACCGGCTCAACCTGGCCGAGTCGAACCTGCGCTGGGCGCACGAGCTGGAGCGGCTGGGCGACACGTCGTACGACGAGGAGATCCGCGAGCGCCGGCGGGACGCGCACCGGTGGGCGGGTGAGGCGGTCAAGGTGATCGTCCGCGACGACCTGCTCGGGTACTGGCCGATCGCCGGGCGGATGTGGCTGGCCGCGAGCAACGACGACGCCGACGCCGCCGAGGCGGTGGCGATTCTCAAGGACTGCCGTGACCAGCTGGCGAAGCTGGGCGACCTCGAGCTGGCCGCGATCGCGGGCACCTACCTGGCCAAGGCGTACGCCGCTCTCGGCCGGCTGGAGGACGCCGCAGAGGCCGCACACCGGGCCGGAAGCGACCTGCCGCCGACATCGGATCCGCCGGTCGAGGCGCTGGTCCGGCACACCGCCGTACAGATCGTGGCGGAGTCAGGCGATGTCGGAGCGGTCGCCGGGCTGCAGTACGCGCGGGCGATCACCAGAGGCTGGTGGGCCGAGCGGTTGCGCGGTCTGTACGCCGTCCGCTCCGCGCTGGCCAACCACGAGCTCTCGATCCGGCATGACGCGGAGTGGCGGGCGGCACGTGAGGATCCGCTGACCGGTGTGGGCAACCGCAGAGCACTCGACGAACGCATGTCGGTCGCGCACGACGCCAGCCGTTCGGTGGCTGTGATCGCCATCGACGTGGACAACCTCAAGGTGATCAACGACAGCTACGGGCATGCTTGCGGTGACGACGTGCTGCGACGGGTCGGGCAACTGCTGACCGAGCAGTGCCGTGCCGAGGACGTGGTGGCGCGAGCCGGTGGGGACGAGTTCGTCGTCGTACTGGACAAGCCGGACGAGCGTGGCGCACGCGAGCTGGTCGAGCGGATCAAGATCGCGGCGGACCGAGTCGCGGCGTCGTCGGAGGAGCCGTGGTTCGGCATGCTGCGGCTCAGCATCGGGCAGGCGAGCAGCACCGACGGTACGGCGGTCAGCGACCTGCTCGCCAAGGCAGACAAGCGCATGTACGCCGACAAGCGCCGACGCCGGACTTAATAGTCCAGGAACCCTTCCACGAGAAGGCGTCTGACCTGCGGAAGGTACTCGCGAAGCACAGCCTCCAGTGGCTGCCCCAGCAAGTCGGCCAGCGCCGCCAGAATCTGGCCCACGCTCAAGTCTCCGTCGCATGCACCGACGAACCCGGCCAGCACAGTGTCTGCCTGCTCCGCCCGGCGCATGCCACGCTGCCGCCGCAGCACGATCGACGCGGGGTCCTCGGCGCCCGGCTGCCCACTCGTCTCCTGGACGACGTCGTCCGCCACCACCAGATGCAGCCCGGTCAGGTCGTCCGGCAACCCCTCCGACCGGTCGAACCGACGCAGTACGTGCGGACCGATCGGCCGCTCGATCTCGTACGGCCACTCCTCGGCCTCGAGGGTCCCAGCCACGTTGTGCAAGGTGATCCAGCCCATCCCGATCGCCTCGACATCCTGGTCGTCCAGCCAGCGCAGCCAAGCGTCGTACCGGGCTGTGTACTCCGGGGACCCGTGCAGGCCAGCGTCCCGCAGCCACAGCTCGACGTACTCGGACGGGTCGAGCTGCTCGCGCTGCACCGCCCACGCGGACCGGTCGCCCGTCCACCCGGCGAGCCGGTCCCGCCAGTCCTCACCGCGGACGCAGGTCCAGTTGGCCAGCAGCTGGCACCAGCCACCCTCGGTCAAGTGGTACGGCGCTTGTCGCACCAGCTGCTCGACGACGGAGTCACCGGCGAACCCGGTCTCCCGGTACGTCAGCCGCCCGTCACCCGGCGAGATCACGTACGGCGGGTTGCTCACGATCAGGTCGAACCGCTCGTCCCGGACGGGCTCGTACAGGCTGCCCGACCGGACGTCGAGGTCGACGCGGTTCAGCGCGGCCGTCCACCGGGCCAGTTGCAGTGCCCGCGGGTTCACGTCGGTGGCGACGACCTGGTTGACCCGATCGGCCAGGTGCAGCGACTGAATCCCGCAGCCGGTGCCGATGTCGAGGGCCCGCTCCGCCTTGATCGGCACGGTCAGGTGGATGAGGCTCAGACTGGCCGGCGCGATCCCGAGCACGTAGTCGGACCGCATCGGCTCCCGCCGCCCATCCAGCCCAGGCGTCAGGTCCGCAACCACCCACCACTCCCGACCGTCCTCGGCGTACGGCCGGATGTCGAGCAGAGCCTTGCCCGCGGTATCAACGATGCCCAACGCAACTAGATCGAGGTTGGGAAACGCCGGTGCGACAAGGGATTCCGGTACGGCGTGCTGCAGCAGGAACAACCGGATCATCGTGTCGAGCGCGTCGCCGGAGCCGGTGCGCCGGCCCGCAAGAGTTGTCTCGTTGCGGGCCAGCGCACTGTTGGCCTGGGGACCGAGCCGTTTGGCCACGCCTTCGACCGTGTACCCGGCGGTCGTGAACGCCTGCCGCAGCGCGTCCACGTCGGCCCCCGTCAGTTCAGTCATGCAGCCATTATGGGTTGCAGCTCACCTTGGCCTCTGCCCAGTCGCCGTGGTCGCTGGTGATGCCGTCGCCGCCGTCGGTGACCTGTAGCGTCAGCGTCTGGCCGCCGGTCACGTCGACCGAGACGCTGGCTGTCGGTGACGTGCCGGTGAGCAGGTCGGACGTGTACTTCGCGACTCCGTCGACGAGGACCTTGAAGCTGACCTTGCCGCGGTCCGCCATCTCGTCGTCCACCCCGACCTTCGCGGTGAACGTGTTGCAGTTTCCGCCGATCCGGACGCTGACCGCGGACGGCGCGTGCGTGCCCAGGCCCATCGCGTACTGCACGCCGTCGAGGGTGATCGGGTTGCCGTCGGCGGCGCCGTCCTCGCCGTTGCTGCGGTCCCGTTCGACCGGGCCCCAGCCGTTGGTCGAGTCGAGGAACTCCAGATCGCTCACCCACTTCTCGCCGGTCGGTGCCGGTGGCAACGGTTTGTCGGCGATCGTCGCGGCGAAGAAGCCGAGTCCGCCGCCAGGCAGCTTGATCGCCTTGACCGTCTTCCCCGGGTCGAGCGGCACAGCGGTGTAGAAGACCCGGTAGTCGGTCGTGGTGTTGCTCAGGCCCGCCTGCGTGTAGCGGCCCTTCACCGACACCGCGAGCTTCGCGCCTCCCGTGGCCGGATCCTGGCAGCACCAGTTCGGCAGCTGGAAGGTGGCCTGTGACTGCGAACCGTCGGTGTAGATGATCGTGACGGCCCCGCGGGCGTTGAGGCTCGCTCCGGCGCCCAGTAGGGCAAGGTGCGAACCCGTACCGGAGACCAGGATCGGCGCCGGCTGGTTCTTCACCAGGTTGGGCGTTCCCGGCGCACCGGACGGCCAGGTGAACTGTGCGTCCTGCACGGTCACCGTCGCGCCAGGCGTGTAACCGGCCGCCGCGAGTGCCTCGCCGTTGAAGCTGTTGCCCGACCCGTCGAAGTTGCCCTGGGCGTACGTCGACGCGTCGCTGATGCCGACCACGTTGGCTGCCTGGGACAACGAACCGTACGGGAGCTGGGCGGTTGCCGCCGCGCTGTTGGAGTAGCTCTTGCCGTCGGCAAGGTAGGTCGCCACCAGCTTCAGGGTGAACGACGCCGGCTTCACATCGGCGCCCGGCGTGACCTGCAGCTTCGTCGTCACGGTCTTGCCGCGCTCGACGATGGCGAACACCTTCTGACCGGTCACCGTCCAGCCGCTCGGGACCTGCACGTCCAGGCGGACGTCCCGCATCGTCTCCTTGCTGCCGTTGTGGAAGGTCGCGGTCACCTCGGTGGCCTGGCCGGGAGCGTTCCACAGCGACGGGGAAGTGAGCTCCGGCGTGCCGAAGGAGTTCGCGACATCCGGGCCGCCGACCGACGACGTACCAACGAGCTGGACCACAGCAGAGCGCTCAGTGGAGATCGGTGCCGTCTTCACGTGCACGACGCCGTTCTCGTACGTCCAGCCGCTCACCTTGCGGCCGTCCACCAGGACCTCACGCGGCGTAGAGCCGGTGTGGACGGTCAGCTCGTACGGGCGAGCCGCGGGCTTGCCGGTGTAGGAGCCGACGCTCGCGCCGATCTTGACCGTCACGTCACCGCGGCCCTGAGCCGGCGCGTCGACCGCGAAGACCTGCGTGGCGGACTTCCCGGACCGCGTGACCCGGTCGTCCTCGAACAGGCTGAACGACGACTTGCCCTGCGGGTAGATGTCGACCGTCAGCGGGTCGCCGAAGCCCTGCTCGGCCGCGGTGTTGATCCCCGCCTTCCACATCGGTACGACGGCGCCCGCCTTCACGAACAGCGGCAGAGTGTCGAGCGGCGCGTTGTACCCGTTCACCGTGGTCGGGCCTTGGTAGACGCGGCCGGTCCAGTAGTCGACCCAGTTGCCCTTCGGCAGGTAGATGCCGTTCTTCACCTCGTCCGCACCCCACATCGGCGCGACCAGGAACTCCTTGCCGGCCAGGAACTCGTACTTGGTGGTGTCGTCCCAGGTCTTCGGGTCGTCCGGGTACTCCAGCACCAGCGACCGGTTCAGCGGTGCGCCGGTTCGGTGCGCCTCGGCGGCGTACGTGTAGAAGTACGGCAGCAGGCGCTCACGCAGCTTCAGGTACTTGCGGTTGATCGAGGTGTAGGGATCGCCGTACGCCCACGGCTGCTTGAAGGCCGGCGTGGCCCAGCCGGACATCGTCATGAAGGCCGGGTTGAAGACCTTCCACTGCATGTCCCGGACGTACGACGTGGGCGAGCCGCCGAAGATGCCGTCCACGTCGCCCGCGCTGTAGGCGATACCGGAGTTGCCGGAGCCGTGGATCGCCGGGATCTGCCACCTGATCGCGTCCAGCGAACCGCTGTGGTCACCGGTCCACTGCACCGCACACCGCTGTGCGCCGGCCCAGCCCTCCACCATCCAGGCGAAGCCGCGGGCGTTGCTGTACTGCTCGATACCTCCGTGCGCGGTGTCGCAGGCGCTGAGCGCGTGCCGGTAGCCCGGGCCGACCCAGGCGACGTCCAGCTTGCGGACCCGGACGCCTGCCTCGCCGACCTCGGCCGGCTGCCGGTCCAGCGAGGACTGCGTCCACAGGCCCATCTGGATGCCGCGCTGCCGGAGCTCGTCACCGGTCTGCTTGAGCGGCGGGATCTCGCGCTTGCCCCACCAGGTGCCTTCGACCTGCTCGAAGTCGGTGTCGTCGGAGTACCCGCAGCCGTAGTCGTCGTTGACCAGCATCCAGCCGCCGGGCATGTCCTCGTCCTTGAACCGCTGCGCGATCTTCACCGCGTCCAGCGTGGTCACCTTGTCCGGGTGCACCTTCCAGTCGTTGCTGGTGTCCGGGTCCTTCGCGTAGTGACCGCGGTTGTAGCAGTCGGAGTCGCCGTACTCGAGCCCGTAGATCGGCGGCATGAACGGCCGGCCGGTCAGCTCGGTGTAGCGGTCGAGCGAGGTCTTCAGGTCGCCGATGAAGTAGTAGGCGTCGAACCGCTGCTCGTCGTGCTTGGTGACGACCGGCTCGGTGAAGCTGTAGCTCCCCGGGCTGAACGTGTTCCGCAGTACGCCGTACCCCGCGGTGCTCATGTAGTAGGGAGAGGCGTTCGGGTTGCCGCCGTCCTCCCAGTTGAAGTCGCGGGAGATCTTGATGGTCTGGTCGCGGTGCGAGAACCGGCCGTTCTGCATGCCGCCGCCGAAGAACTGCTCACTCGGACCGCGGCCCAGCGACTGCGTGGTGGAGGTGTCGTTCCACGACAGCGGCGCCGTCTCGGCCCAGACCAGCTGGCCGTTCGAGCGGTGCACCGAGAACCGCAGCGGTGACTTCTGCGCCCGGACCTCGATCTTGCCGGTCGTGAGCGAGTAGAAGCTGCCGCGGTCCCGCCACGACGTCCGCGGCGTGCCGTAGTCGGTCTTGGTGACGATCGTCGACGACGGTTGGTCCGGATCGGTCGGCGGCGTGCCGGCCGGGTCGGTGAAGTTCCCGTCCGGCGCCAGCCACAGCCGGAACACGTCGTCCTTCAGGAAGACGACCCGAACCTTCGCCGGACCGGCGGTCAAGGTGTACGTCGCTCCGTCGGCGGCGAACCCGCTGACGTCGCCCAGCGCGGTGTCACCGGCGGCGGGCTCGGCGGACGCTGTGCCGCCGGTGCTGAGCAAGGCACCGGCGATCAGCGCCACGGCTGAGGCGCCGATGGTGACTGAACGTTTCATGCGGACAAAGATGCTCACGAGTGCCTCACTTCACGCATCTATGAACAAGAATGCGCTCATTGAAGCGCACAGACCGCGGCTTGTCATCAGCTCGGCCGTCATGAAGTTGAGACGCCGTCGCCATCACGGGGTGAACCCGGGCCATGACGATGTTTCGCATGGCGAACAGTCGAACCTTCAGCCGACGTGCGGTGCTGACCGGCAGCCTCGGCCTCGGCGTCGCGCTGACCACCCCGGCCCTCGCCCAGGCCTACCCCCTCGACCCGGACCGCTTCACCGCCCAGGACGACCCCGACTTCCACCCGGTGACCTTCCGGCTGCCCGCGCCGACCGGCCGGAAGGCGCTCGGCACGACCGCCCTGCACCTGATCGACCAGTCCCGGCCGGACCCGACCATGCCCAGCGGCAAGCGGGAGCTGATGGTCAGCCTCTGGTACCCCGGCTCGGCGGCCGCCGACGCCCCGCTCGCCAGGTACATGCCGAAGCGGACCGCCGTCGAGGTCGACGAGGCCTGGACCGGGGAGTACGGGCTCGCGGTGCCGACCGGCTCGTTCGACTTCGCCAACACCGAGACGCACTCCCGCGTCGACGCGCCGGTGCAGCCGATCCCGCACCCCGTCGTACTGTTCTCTCCCGGCTACCAGTACAGCCGGTTCGTGAACACCGCGCAGGTCGAGGACCTGGCCAGTCGCGGGTACGTCGTGGTCACCATGGACCACACCCACGAGACGCCGACCGAGTTCCCGGGCGGGCGGTTCCTCCCCGGTGTGCCGGCCAGCCAGCTGCCGGATCCGGAGTTCACCCGCAAGGCGGTCGAGACCCGGACGGCGGACGCGCGGTTCGTGCTGGACCAGCTCGAGCGGATCGTCCGCGGCGACAACCCGGACATGGACGGCAAGGCCCTGCCGCACGGGCTCGCCGGCGGTCTCGACCTGCGGCGGATCGGCATGTTCGGCTTCTCCCTCGGCGGCTACGCGACCGCGAACACGCTGCTCGAGGACCGCCGGTTCGCGGCCGGCCTCGACCTGGACGGGACGCTCCAGGACGACCGGGCCAAGGGTCCGCTCGGTGAGGTGGCGCGGAAAGGGCTCGACCAGCCGTTCCTGCTGTTCGGCTCGGACGCCAGCCAGCGCACCGACGCCGGGAAGGAGTACTACGACAAGTCCTGGGCCAGGTTCTGGGACGAGCAGCGCGGCTGGAAGCTGAACCTCGGCCTGACCGGCGCGAAGCAGAAGGCGTTCACCGACTTCCAGTTCGTCTTCGACCAGCTGTTCCGGGAGATCTACGGCGAGGACGACATCATCACCTCGGTGATGACGGCCCTGGTCGGCGCGGTCCAGCCGGACCGCAGCGTGCTCGCCCAGCGGCAGTACATCGCCGCCTTCTTCGACCAGAACCTGCGTGGCCGGCCCGAGCTGCTGCTCCGCGGCGACTCGCCGAAATTCCCGGAGATCCACTTCGCCCGCTGACCACGTTGTGACTCCTGCCACCGCTGCGGCCGCGGGACGGCGTACCCTCGTCACGACGTGAGGGGCGGGGTTCTGCCGCTCGGTGGTCGTGCTGCGACGCGCGGTGAGCGGGGTTGTCGGACACTTTCTGAAACCCTGTGAGGTGTACGGGCGGCGAGACCGGTTACCGTGCGTTGAGAAATGCGTTGCCGTCGGCCGTACCCTGTCCTCGGGCGGGGTCGGTCTGTGTCCGGGGGAACAGACGCCTGATCTCGGGCGTTGTCGGCAGGGCGACAGAGTGCTAGGGCAAGGAGCGCAGTGGCAGGGGCAGCAGGGACGAAGACATCGGCTAGCAGGCTGGTGATCGTCGAGTCGCCGAAGAAGGCGCGGATGATCGCCGGTTTCCTGGGGTCCGGGTACGTGGTGGAGTCCAGCTTCGGTCACATCCGCGACCTGCCCAGCGGGGCGGACGAGATCCCGGCGAAGTACAAGGGCCTGCCCTGGGCCCGGCTCGGCGTGAACGTCGAGGACCACTTCGACCCGCTGTACGTCGTCCCGGCCGACAAGAAGGCCCAGATCCGCAAGCTGAAGGACCTGCTCAAGTCCGCCGACGAGCTCTACCTGGCCACCGATGAGGACCGCGAGGGCGAGGCGATCGCCTGGCACCTGCTGGACGAGCTGAAGCCGAAGGTCCCGGTCAAGCGGATGGTCTTCCACGAGATCACCCCGAAGGCGATCCAGGACGCGGTCGGCAGCGCCCGCGACATCAACGAGTCCCTGGTCGACGCCCAGGAGGCGCGCCGGATCCTGGACCGGCTGTACGGCTACGAGGTCTCGCCGGTGCTGTGGAAGAAGGTCATGCCGAAGCTGTCGGCGGGCCGGGTGCAGTCGGTCGCGATCCGGATGGTGGTCGACCGCGAGCGCGAGCGGATCGCGTTCCGCAGCGCGTCGTACTGGGACCTGGACGCCACGCTGGACGCCGGTGAGGGCCGCACCCCGCGGCAGTTCCCGTCCCGGCTGGTCTCGGTGGACAGCCGCCGGGTGGCCCAGGGCCGCGACTTCAGCTCGAGCGGTGAGCTGAAGGGCCAGAACACGGTCCACCTGAACGAGGAGACCGCGACCGCGCTGGCCGCCGCGCTGCGCGACTCGCAGTTCACCGTCCGTTCGATCGAGTCCAAGCCGTACACCCGCAAGCCGTACGCGCCGTTCCGGACCACCACGCTGCAGCAGGAGGCCGGCCGCAAGCTCGGCATGTCCGCCTCGCAGACGATGCAGATCGCCCAGCGGCTCTACGAGAACGGCAACATCACCTATATGCGTACCGACAGCGTGACGCTGTCGGACACCGCGATCACCGCCGCCCGGGCCCAGGTCCGGGAGCTGTACGGCGCGTCGTACCTGCCGGACAAGCCGCGGGTCTACACCTCCAAGGTGAAGAACGCGCAGGAGGCGCACGAGGCGATCCGGCCGGCCGGCGAGGTCTTCCAGACCCCGGCGCAGACCGGGCTGAGCGGCGCCGAGTACCGGCTCTACGAGCTGATCTGGATGCGCACCATCGCGTCCCAGATGAAGGACGCCGAGGGCCGCAGCGTCTCGATCAAGATCGACGCGACCGCTTCGTCCGGCGAGAAGTGCGAGTTCACCTCGTCCGGCCGGGTGATCACCTTCCACGGCTTCCTCAAGGCGTACGTCGAGGGCGCGGACGACCCGTCCGCCGGCACCGACGACCAGGAGACCCGGCTGCCCGACGTGGCCGAGGGCGACGTGCTGCCCGCGGTCGAGGTGCTGGCCTCCGGCCACGAGACCAAGCCGCCGGCCCGCTACACCGAAGCGACGCTGATCCGGGAGCTCGAAGAGCGCGAGATCGGCCGGCCGTCGACGTACGCGTCGATCATCGGCACCATCCAGGCCCGCCGGTACGTGTACAAGAAGGGCTCCGCGCTGGTGCCGGCCTGGCTGGCGTTCGCGGTCGTCCGGCTGCTCGAGGAGCACTTCACCCGGCTGGTGGACTACGCGTTCACCGCGACCATGGAGGACGTCCTCGACGAGGTCGCCGCCGGGGACCTGCAGCGCGAGGGCGTGCTGTCCCGGTTCTACTTCGGCGACGACGACCTCGAGGGCCTGCACTCGATGGTGAACGACCTCGGCGACATCGACGCCCGGGAGATGTCCACCTTCCCGGTCGGCGGTGACGACAGCGGCATCGTGGTCCGGGTCGGCCGCTACGGACCGTACGTCGAGGACAAGGACGAGCGGCGCGCCAACGTGCCCGAGGACCTGCCGCCGGACGAGCTGACCGTCGACAAGGCCCAGGAGCTGCTCAGCCAGCCGTCCGGCGTCGAGCACGAGCTCGGTACGGCGCCCGACACCGGCCTGAAGGTGGTCGCGAAGGCCGGCCGGTTCGGTCCGTACGTGACCGAGGTGCTGCCGGAGGACGCGCCGAAGAGCGCCAAGCCGCGCACCGGGTCGCTGCTCAAGTCGATGACGCTGGACAGCGTCAGCCTCGACGACGCGATGAAGCTGCTGTCGCTGCCGCGGGTCGTCGGCAAGGACCCGGAGAGCGGTGACGAGATCACCGCGCAGAACGGCCGCTACGGGCCGTACCTGAAGAAGGGCACCGACTCGCGGTCGCTGTCGTCCGAGGAGCAGATGTTCGACATCACCCTCGAAGAGGCGCTGAAGATCTACTCCGAGCCGAAGCAGCGCGGCCGCCGGGCCGCGGCGCCGCCGCTGAAGGAGCTCGGCGAGGACCCGGAGTCCGGCAAGCCGGTGGTGGTGAAGGAGGGCCGCTTCGGCCCGTACGTCACCGACGGCGAGACGAACGCGACCCTGCGCAAGGACGACTCGGTCGAGACCATCTCGCTGCTGCGCGCCGCCGAGCTGCTGGCGGACAAGCGGGCCCGCGGGCCGGTGAAGAAGACGGCCAAGAAGTCCGCCGCGAAGAAGACCACGACGAAGAAGACCACGACGAAGAAGACCGCGACGAAGAAGACGGCGGCGAAGAAGACCACCACCAAGAAGGCCGCGGCGAAGAAGACGACCGCCAAGAAGACGGCCGCCGAGAAGTCCTGAGATGGGGCCGACGTGACCAGTGCTGTCGAAGTCACCGCGCAGCGGTTGCGGGACCGGGGCGAGCGGGTCACGCCGGCCCGGCTCGCGGTGGTGGAGGTGCTCGCGGGCACCGAGGAGCACCTGAGCGCCGAGCAGATCGGCGAGCGCGCCGAGCAGCTGCGGCCCGGCATCCACCGCGCCACCGTCTACCGGGCGCTGGACGCGCTGGGTGAGTTCGGCCTGGTCACGCACGTCCACCTCGGCCGGGCCGGTACGACGTACCACCTGGCCGGCGACCTGGCACCTCGCCACCTGCACCTGCGCTGCTCCGAGTGCGGGACGGTGTATGACGCCCCGGGTGACATCCTCGAGACCGCGAGGAAGAAGGTCCAGCGGGAGCTCGGCTTCCAGCTCGCCCCGGAACAGGTCGCCCTGATCGGGGTGTGCAAGGAGTGCCAGCGCTGACCTGAATCGGTCACACTCCTGTCCATATCTGTTGATCAGTGTGGATTCGTGAACAACTTGGGCTTAGGCTCGATGCCTGTGACCCATGACCACAGTTATGTCGAGGACTTTGCTCCCGGCGCCAACGTGCTTCCCCCGCGTGCCTGGCTCGACGACGACTCGGCCAAGCTCCCGCTGACCGGCGAGTGGAGCTTCCGGCTCTCCCCGAGCGTGGCCGACGCCCCCGACGACCTGAAGGACCCGGACACCACCGGCTGGGACACCATCGCGGTCCCGGGTCACTGGCAGCTCAGCGGGTACGGCGCCCCGGCGTACACGAACGTCGTCTACCCGTTCCCGCTCGAGCCGCCGTTCGTGCCGACCGACAACCCGACCGGCGACTACGTCCGGACCGTGACGGTCCCGGCGGACTGGGCCGGCTCGCGGGTCGTACTGCGGTTCGAGGGCGTCGACTCGCGGTTCGCGGTGCACGTGAACGGCGAGCTGGTCGGCTGGTCGTCCGGCTCCCGGCTGCCGTCCGAGTTCGACCTGACCGACGTGGTTGCCCCCGGCAAGGAGGCCCGGATCGCGGTCCGGGTGCACCAGTGGTCGGCCGGCAGCTACGTCGAGGACCAGGACATGTGGTGGCTGTCCGGGATCTTCCGCGAGGTCAACCTGCTGGCGCTGAAGCCGTCCGCCCCCACCGACGTCTTCGTGCACGCGTCGTACGCCGACGGCACCGGCACGCTGTCCGTGGACTCGGATGTCGCGGGCACGGTCGTCGTACCGGAGCTGAACCTGGAGTTCGCCACCGGTGAGGAGGTCACCGCGGCCGTCGAGCCGTGGTCGGCGGAGAGCCCGCGGCTGTACGACGGGGTGGTCCGGACCGACGGTGGTGAGGTGCGGCTGCGGATCGGCTTCCGGACGGTCGCGATCGCCGACGGCGTGCTCACCGTCAACGGCAACCGGGTGCTGTTCAACGGGGTCAACCGGCACGAGTTCCACCCGGACCGCGGCCGGGCGCTGACCGAGCAGGACATGCTGGACGACGTACTGCTGATGAAGCGGGCCGGGATCAACGCGGTCCGCACCAGCCACTACCCGCCGCACCCGCACTTCTTGTCGCTGTGCGACGAGTACGGCCTGTACGTGATCGACGAGTGCGACCTGGAGACGCATGGGTTCGGGTACGAGCCGGAGCCGCCGAAGCTGCCGAACCCGGTGATGGACCCGCGGTTCCGCGACGACCTGGTGTCGCGGATCGAGCGCACCGTGCACCGGGACAAGAACCACCCCGCGATCATCATCTGGTCGCTCGGCAACGAGTGCGGGATGGGCGACAACCTCAAGGCGATGTACGACCTGGCCAAGGAGCTCGACCCGTCCCGGCCGGTGCACTACGAGCGCGACACCGAGGCCGAGTGGGTCGACATCTACTCCCGGATGTACACCGACCCGGCCGGCTGCGCGGAGATCGGCGCGGACCCGGAGCTGTACCGGAACCTGCCGTTCATCCTGTGCGAGTACGGCCACGCGATGGGCAACGGGCCGGGTGGGCTGCTCGACTACCGCGAGGTGTTCGACAAGTACCCGCGCTGCCAGGGCGGCTTCATCTGGGAGTGGATCGACCACGGTATCCGGACCACCATCGACGGCCGCGAGGTCTACGCGTACGGCGGCGACTTCGGCGAGACCATCCACGACAGCAACTTCGTCTGCGACGGCCTGCTGTTCCCGGACCGGACGCCGTCGCCGGGCATGCTCGAGTACATCAAGGTGATCGAGCCGCTCCGCATCGTTGCTGACGGCAACGGCGGGGTGTCGGTCACGAACCGCTACGAGGTGCTCGACACCAGCCACCTGACCTTCACGTACGTCGTCGAGGTCGAGGGCTCGCAGGTCGACGCCGGTGAGCTGTCGGTGCCGGCGATCGCCCCCGGTGCGACCGCCACGGTGGAGCTGCCGGCGGTGGATGCTTCGAAGCCGGAGACCTGGGTGACGGTCACCGCGTCGCTGACGTCGGCGACCGCCTGGGCCGAGGCCGGCCACCGGATCGCCTGGGGTCAGATCCGGCTGGACGAGCCTGCGTCGGTGGAACCGGTCACCGGTGGTGCGCCGGCCGACGGTGTCGCCGGCGTGGGCGGGATCAGCGTCGCGGGCGTGCAGAACGCTCGACTGGACGTTTGGCGTGCGCCGATCGACAACGACGCGATCCCCGGGGTTGCTGACGCCTGGCGCGAGGAAGGTCTGCACCGCGTGCAGCACCGCATCGTGTCGCAGGGCGAGCGCGATGGGGCCTGGGAGGTCGTCACCCGTACGGCGCCGCCGCAGCTGCAGTGGGGTCTGGTCAGCACCTGGCGTTGGACCGCGGTCGACGGTGGGGTCGTTCTGGACCTGAACGTCGTACCCGAGGGCCAGTTCCCGGAGGTGCTTCCGCGGCTCGGCATCACCTTCGAGCTGCCGAAGGTGGAGCGCGTCGAGTGGTTCGGCACCGGCCCGAACGAGGCGTACGTCGACACCCGCGAGGCCGCTGCTGTCGGCAAGTACTCGGCCACGGTTTCCGAGCTGCAGACGCCGTACGTCCGCCCCCAGGAGAACGGCCACCGCATCGACACCCGCTGGGCCACCCTCGACGGCCTGCGCATCGAGGCCCTTGGCACCCTCTTCGGCCTCACCGTCCGCGATTGGACCAGCCACGCTCTCGAAACCGCCACCCACACCGCGGACCTGGTCCCCGGCGACACCACCTACGTGACCCTCGACCTAGCCCAAACCGGCGTAGGCACCGCCGCCTGCGGGCCCAAACTCCCCGACCGCGACAAACTGAAGACGGCGCCGGCCAGTCTGTCGGTGCGCTTCACCACCAGCTGACCGTTCGGGTGGTGGATCGGTGCCCAGGCACCGATCCACCACCCGGTCATCAGGTCCACGCTTCGCTGAACACCAGCGTTCCTGGTGGCGGGACAACCTCCCGCAGCATGTCCAGGTCGTCCTCGACCACTGCCACTTCCCCGGGGTTCTCGGGCACGACATAGGCCCGCACCGCCCGGCGAACGTCGGCCCCAGGCATCTCCGGCCAGGGGTCACCCGCCTCATGCGCCATCGTGTAGACCGCCGACACCGGCCCGTCCACCGCGACCTCGGCATCCTCGTCCGTCTCGTCCGGCCACAGCCGCCGATACGCTGCCCGGCCCGCCGCCAGCAAGGCCTCCGGACTCCCGAGCGTCAGGTCAACCCGGGTGATGACACTCAACGCCCCGCCCACGGGCTCCTCGTCATCCGGCGCTTCGTCGAACTCCTCGATGTCTTCCAGGACCAGCGGACTCGTTCCGGTGTGCTCGAAGACAGCCTCGTTCCACGCCTCGACCACACTCTCGACCGCGGCGTTCCGAGCGAACAGTTCCTCATCCTCGGCCGCGCCGCCACGGAGCCTGAGCAGCGCGTCAGTGTGGGTTCGTAGGGCCGCGATGAGGTCGTTCGTCGCCTGCTGCAGCCCCTCGCTGCTCTCCTGCGAGTACTGCTCGACATCGTCCATGCGGGAGATGATTCCGCTCGCGCGTTCAGATCGCGATGGCCGGGCGGGGGTGGACTCGGTCGGTGGGTGGGTTGTACGCGTTCCAGGCGGTGGTCAGGCGCGTCACTGCCTCGGTCAGTTCGGCTGGGCGGGCTCGGAAGTGGAGGCGGATGTAGGGGTCGCTGCTGCCGGTTACGTCCAGGCCGGAGCCGGGGAGGATGGCCAGGCCGTGGCGGAGGCTGGTTTGGGCGAAGGAGTTGCCGTCGCCTTCCGGGAGTCTGGCCCACAGGCATTGGCCGCCTTGGATGGTCGGGACCTGCCAGGTGGGGAGGTGCTCGGCCAGGAGGGCCCGGAGGTGGTCGTGGCGGTGCTTGAGCTCCTCGGCCCGGCCCAGATTGTCCAGTTCGGCGACCAAGTGGGCAGCCGCGAGTTGGGCGGGGACGTTGCCACCCAGGTCGTGGACGGCGCGGAGGCGGGCGAGGCGGTTGACGAGTGGGGCGGCCGCGCGGATCCAGCCGATCCGCAGGCCGCCCCAGACGCTCTTGCTGAGCGACCCGATCGAGATCACGGCCTCGCTGTACGCCGCCATCGGCGCCGGCGGTGTCGTACCCGGGAAACCGAGATCCGCCGGCACCTCGTCCTCGATCAGTGGTACGTCGGCCGCCGCAGCCGCCCGCGCCAATCGTTCCCGGACCAACGGCGACAGCACCGACCCAGTCGGGTTCTGGTACGTCGGGATCACATAAGCCAGCCCCGGACGCCGCTCCCGCACCGCCGCCTCGAACCCGTCCAGCCCGACCGGCAACCCCCGCAGCACGGCGGCCTCCTCGCGGAACGCCTCCAGCGCACCCGGGTACGTCGGCGCCTCGACCAGCACCTGATCCCCGGGCGACACCAGCGCATGCGCCAACAACGACAGCGCCTGCTGACCGCCGTTCGTCACCAGGATCTGGTCCGGTGATGTCGGTACGCCGCGATCGCCGTACCGCTCCGCGATGGCTTCCCGCAGGACCGGGTGTCCGTACGGGTAGTACCCGATGTCCCCGCTGATCGCCCGCAGCGCCGGCAGGACCCGCTCGTACGCCTCAGCCAGCTGCGGAGGCGGATCGCCCGGCGCGGCACAGATGGCCAGCAGCACGTCGTCGTCCCGCGCCTCCAGCGAGTCCAGGAAGATCGGGTCGACCGGCGCATCCTCGATCGTCGCCGGCGACTGGCTGCCCGCCACCCGCGTCCCACTGCCCTGACGCCGGGTGATCCGGCCCTCCGACCGCAACAGCTCGTACGCCGCGACCACCGTCGTACGGCCGACTGCCAGCGCAGCCGCCAGCGCACGATCCGGCGGCAGCAGCGCGCCCGGTGGTAGCTCGCCGTCGTCGATCAGCTGCCGCATCCGGGCTGCGAGCAGCACGTACAGCGGCCCGCGGCCGGACGACCAGCGGCCCAGACGGTCACACACCTCGATTGGTCTCATCCGCGAACCAATTGTGCCGGATTGGCTCTGGGGTGACCAGACCCAGGCTCGGACGATGGCGGTATGGCCACCTTTCTTCGCAACGACATCGCGTCCCTGACCGAAGTGAAGCCCACCTACGACCTGGGTGAGAGCTACGGACCCGACCTGCGGCTCGCGGACCTGCTGACCCCGGACCTCGGCGACCTCGAGCTCGGCTACGGCACTGCGTCCGGCGACCTGCGGCTGCGGACCGCGCTCGCCGAGCGGCACGGTGTACGTCCCGACCAGGTCGTCACCACTGTGGGCGGGATGCATGCGATCTTCCTGCTCGCCTATCTGGTCGCGGAGGGCGGCGGTCAGGTCGTGACGACCGCCCCGCTGTTCCCGCTGGCCCGCAACTCCTACGAGTCGGTGGGTGCCGACGTCCGCGTGATCCCGTTGTCCTTCGACGACGGCTACCAACTCACCGTGGACCACGTCCGCGCCCACCTCACGCCGGACACCAAGCTGGTCAGCCTCGCGACCCCGCAGAACCCTTCAGGCGTTGCGGTTTCGCGCGACACGCTCCGGCAGATCGTGGCCGTCATGAGCGAGATCTGCCCGGATGCCTACCTCATGGTCGACGAGACCTATCGGACCGCGGCGTACGGCGACGATCCGATCGAGGAGACCGCCGTACACCTGGGACCGAAGGTCGTTGTGGTCGCCTCGCTGTCGAAGTGTCACGGAGCGGCCGGCCTGCGGGTCGGCTGGCTGGTCAGCACCGACGACGAGCTCGTCGACCAGGTGGTGACCGCGAAGTTCAACACCGTCGTGTCGGGAGCACCGGTCACCGAGGCGCTGGCCGTGCAGGTGTTCGAGCGGGAGGACGAGATCCTCGGCGTACGGCGGCGCTGGCTGGCCGACTCGTTGGCCGCGACGGACGAGTGGATCCGCGCGAACCACGACCTGGTCGAGTGGGTCCGCCCGGACGCGGGCGCGCTCTGCTGCATCCGGGTGAAGCCGGCCGTCTCCCTCGAAGCGTTCCGCGCGGCCGCGGCCGCGCTGAGCGTCCGGCTGGCCGACGGTGACTGGTTCGGTGACGAGTCGCGGGTGTTCCGGCTCGGGTTCGGATTCCTGCCGCTGGTCGAGCTCAAGGCCGCGCTGGACGCCTTGACGACCGCGCTGCGCCGGGCTGTCGATGCCTCCGACTAGTCTTTGGGTGTGCCGGAGGTTTATGACCCGATGACTGATCCAGCACCGGCGCATGACGTGCGCGCGGTGCTGCGAATCCGGGCGTTCCGGCGGCTGTGGGTGGCCTTCGGGCTGTCCAGCCTCGGTGACTGGATCGGCCTGCTGGCGCTGACCGCGATGGCGAAGGCGTTCGCCGGTGACGACTACCAGGCGGCGAACTTCGCCATCGGCGGCGTGCTGTTCCTCCGGGTGCTGCCCGCGCTGGTGATGGGGCCGGTGGCCGGCTGGGTCGCGGACCGGCTGGACCGGCGCTGGACGATGATCCTCGGCGACCTGATCCGGGCCGCGCTCTTCGTCACCATCCCGATCGTCGGCACGCTCACCTGGCTGCTGGTCGCGACCGTGCTGATCGAGATCGTCAGCCTGGTCTGGGGCCCGGCCAAGGACGCCAGCGTGCCGAACCTGGTGCCCCGGCACCGCCTCGAGGCGGCCAACCAGCTCAGCCTGATCACCACCTACGGCAGCGCGCTGCCGGCCGCTGTCATCTTCACCGCGATCACCCTGGTGACCCGCGGGCTCGGCGAGGTCTCCATCGACCTGGCGGTGTATGTCAACGCGGCCACGTTCGTGGTGTCCGCGCTGGCGATCGTGTCGGTGGCCGAGATCGGCCGGGCCATCCACGAGCACGAGGAACACCCGACGCTGTGGCGGACGATGGTCGAGGGCTGGTCGTACGTGACCAAGACCCCCGTCGTCCGCGGCCTGGTGGTCGGCATCTCCGGCGCCTTCGCGGCCGGCGCGGTCGTGATCGGCCTCGGCCGCACGTACGTCGAGGATCTCAAGGCCGGCGACCCCGGGTACGGCGTCTTGTTCGGCGCGGTCTTCGGCGGTCTGGCGCTCGGCATGGGGTTCGCGCCGCGGCTGTTCTCCGGCCTGTCCCGGCGGCGGTTGTTCGCGGCCGGCCTGGTCGGCTCCGGGGTCTGCCTGGCCGGGCTGGCGCTGATCCAGCAGATCGAGATCGCCACCATGATCGCGATCCTGCTCGGCTTCTGCGCCGGCGCGTCCTGGGTCTCCGGCTACACGCTGCTCGGCCTCGAGGTCCCGGACGCGGTGCGCGGCCGGACCTTCGCGTTCGTCCAGTCCGCGGTCCGGACCGTTCTCGCGGTGACCCTGGCCATCGCCCCGTTCGCCGCCGGCGCGATCGGCCGCCGTACCTGGTCCATCGGCGGGCAGTCGTGGACGTACAACGGTGCCGCGCTGACGATGCTGATCGCGGCGATCCTGGCCGGCGTGATCGGGCTGATCGCGTGGCGGCAGATGGACGACCGACCAGGGGTCCCGTTCTGGCGCGACGTACGGCGGAGCTTCGGCAAGACCCCGGGTGTCTACCCGACCACCGGACTGTTCATCGCGATGGAAGGCGGCGAGGGCGCCGGCAAGTCGACCCAGTCCGCGTTGCTGGTCGACTGGCTGAAGGAGCAGGGCCAGCAGGTGCTGCTCACCCGCGAGCCGGGCGCCACCGACCTCGGCAAGACTCTGCGGCAGATCGTCCTCGACCCGGCCACCGGCGACATCTCGCATCGCGCCGAGGCGCTGCTGTACGCCGCCGACAAGGCCGAGCACGTGGACTCGGTGATCAAGCCCGCGTTGAAGGCCGGCGCGGTTGTCATCACCGACCGGTACGTCGACTCCGCGCTGGCCTACCAGGGATCCGGGCGGGACCTGGACCTGACCGACGTCGAGCGGGTCAACCGCTGGGCCACCGACGACCTCCGGCCGAACCTGACCATCCTGCTCGACCTGCCGCCGAAGAGCGGGCTCGACCGGTTCACCGAGCGGGACCGGATCGAGGCCCAGTCGCACGACTTCCACCTGCGGGTGCGCAACGCGTTCCTCGAGCTGGCCGCGGCCGAGCCACAGCACTACCTCGTCGTCGACGCCACCCAGGACCGCGAAGAGATCGCCGCCCAAATCCGCGCCCGGCTCCAGCCAATGCTCCCGAAGGTGGACCTATGACGGTTTGGGACGACCTGGTCGGCCAGGAGCCGGCGGTCGCCGTACTGCAGAGGGCTGTGGCCGGTGCGGAGGCCGGGATGCGCGGCGAGCGGGGTGCCGCGGTGGCGGGGATGACGCATGCCTGGCTGATCACCGGGCCGCCCGGGTCCGGGCGGTCGAACGCGGGCCGGGCGTTCGCGGCCGCGCTGCAGTGCGGGAACCAGGGCTGCGGCGAGTGCAACGAGTGCCGTACGGCGCTCACCGGCGCGCACCCCGACGTGTCGCTGATCCGCACCGAGCTGCTGTCGATCCGGGTCAGCGAGATCCGCGAGCTGATCCGCCGGGCCGCGATGAGCCCGACCCAGGGCCGCTGGCAGGTGATGGTCGTCGAGGACGCGGACCGGCTGACCGAGCAGGCCGCCGACGCGCTGCTGAAGAGCATCGAAGAGCCGTCGCCGCGGACGGTCTGGGTTCTGTGCGCGCCGACCGTCGAAGACGTCGTACCGACGATCCGGTCACGCTGCCGGCTGCTGGTGCTGCGCACGCCGCCGGTGGATGCGGTGGCGAACATGCTGATCGGCAAGCTGGGAGTCGATCCGGAGCTGGCTGGGTTCGCTGCGCGGGCCGCGCAGGGCCACATCGGCCGGGCGCGGGCGCTGGCGCGCGACGAGGAGGTGCGGGCGCGGCGGACGAAGGTGCTGGAGGTCCCGTTCGCGCTCCGCGATCTCGGCGCCTGCCTGAAGGCTGCGCAGCAGCTGGTCGAGGCGGCGAAGGACGAAGCGAAGGCCAGCGCCGAGAAGGTCGACGAGAAGGAACGCGCCGCGCTCGAGCAGGCACTCGGAGTTGGCACCAAGGGCGCCAAGCCCCGGGAAGCGAACGCCGCGCTGAAAGAGCTCGAGGACCAGCAGAAGGCTCGCGCCAAGCGGTGGGAACGCGACGTGCTCGACCGGTCACTGGTTGACCTGATGGCCTTGTACCGCGACGCTCTGATGATTCAGACCCTCGCCGGCGCCGAGTTGATCAACGCCGAGCTGCGCTCGAACATCGAGCAATATGCGGGCCGGAGCACCCCGGAGCAGACGATTCGAAGGATCGACGCCCTGGCCGCCTGCCGAGAGGCGATCGAGACCAACGTCGCACCCTTGCTGGCGCTGGAAGCGATGACGATCGCGCTGTTCGAAGGGTGACATCTGCGTCCGGTTAGCGGGCAGCGGCTGTAACACCGAGACCGGCCGGTCCGATGACTGGGTGTCCGGGCAGACCGCTCGGCGCCCTGCCCGAACGGACCTGAATGACGCAACCGCCCCCGATCCAGCCTGCCCGGCCATCCTTGCCGCCGGCCGAGTCCTGGCTCGCGGGTGTACCGACTCCCGCGCAGCAGCGCCAGGACCGCTACGCCGTGGCTGCGCTGGTCACCAGTCTGCCCGGGCTGGTTCCGATCGCGGTGGTGCTGGCCGGGATCGCGCTGCGCCGGATCAAGCGGACCGGCAGCCGGGGCAAGCGACTCGCGTACGCCGCGCTGGCGATCAGCCTGGCGTGGACGATCGCGATCGCCGTCGCGGTCGCCCTGAACCTGTACGGCGAACGCCGGGCCGGGATCGGCCGCACGGTTGCCATCTCGGAGGTCGCCGTACAGCAGTGCTTCGACGCGGACCTGGAGGCGGAGACGCTGCGGGTGGTGCGGATCGCCGACTGCGCGGTCGCCCACACCGGCGAGGCGTACGCCAAGGTCCGGGCCAACCTGGCGGGGCTCTTGGCAGAGGACAAGGGCACGGTCGCCACCCAGCAGTGCGCGACCGCCTTCAGCGCTTTCGTCGGGAAGTCGTACGAGCAGTCGGAACTGGACATGTACTACGTCGTGCTGGGCGACCGCGCAGTTGCTGACGGCAACGTCCTGTGCCTGGTCGGCATGCCGGGGACCCGTTTGACGGGTAGCATGCGCGGGTCGCAGCGGTAGCACACCAGCGGGGGACAGCACTGGGGGAGACGTGAGCCAACCACCGTACGGACCGGACCAAGGCCGGCCCCAGGACACACCGAGGTCCTTCCCGACGTACGGGCGTCCGGGGGAGCAGGCGTCCGGACAGCCGTCTGGGGGCGATGGGCCGTCGGGCCAGCCGTCTGGCGGCGGGGCGCCGTACGGCCAGTCGTCCGGGCAGCCGGGGCAGTCGCCTTACGGGCAGTCGGCCGGGCAGTCTTCGGGGCAGCAGGCGTCCGGGCAGCCCGGGGCGACGCAGTGGGCGGCTCCGGGGCAACCCCAGCAACCTGCCGGGCAGTCGCCCTACGGACAGCAGTCAGCCGGGTCGCCGTACGGGCAGCAGCCGGGTGGGGCGGCGTACGGTCAGCAGCCGGGTGGGTCGCCTTATGGGCAGCAGCCGGGTGGGTCTTCGCCGTACGGGCAGGCTGGTGGGCAGCCGCCGTACGGGCAGCCGGGGTATCCGCCGGCGGGGGCGTTTCCGACGCCGTACGGGTACGGGTATCCGGGGTCCAGGGGCGGCAACAACGGGATGGCGATCGGCTCGCTGGCGACCGGGATCGGTGGCTTCTGCATCCCCATCGCCGCGCCGGTCGCGGTCGGCCTCGGCATCGCCGCGCTGGTCCAGATCAAGAAGCGCCAGGACGATGGCAAGGGCATGGCGATCGCCGGGCTGGTGCTCGGCGGCCTGACCACCATCGGCTGGCTGCTGTACCTCGTGCTGATCGTGGCCCTCGGCGTGTTCGGCGCGACCAGCGACGACGACTACTACGGCGCTCCCGAGCCCAGCTCGACGTACTCGACGCCCACGACGTACATCGACGACCTCGCCGTCGGCGAGTGCTTCGACGAGGCCGACGAGGAGGACGAGGTCGTCCGCCGCCCCTGCGCCGACCTGCACGACGGCGAGATCATCGCCGGCGTCACCCTCCCCGACGGCCCGTACCCCGGCGACCGCGAGGTCGACAAAGCCGGCGAGCAGGCGTGCACCACGGAGTTCGCCAGGTACGTCGGCTCCACGGTCAAGTCCACCGAGCTGGAATGGGACTTCTGGACCCCCACCCGCCAACTCTGGAACGCCGAAGACCGCCTGGTCGTCTGCGCCGCCTACGGCCCCGACTTCGACCAACTAACCGGCACCATCAAAGGCACCAAACGCTAAGAACTTCCCCTCGCGCGCTACGCGGCGGCTCCTTCGTCACCCCCACTCCGCGCGCCCCCACCCACCCCACCCAATCCGCCTCTGGGTGACTGCCTGGTCGGAACCCGTCCCCCGCTCATCCCGATCGCGATGCAGAGTGAGCGATGGACGCAGTTGTCTGGCTGTCCGCCTGTCAGGTGGCGGTACCGGTCGGCCGGGTAGCAGGCAGGCTAGGGCTGGCCCGGAGACTTCGTCGGTGAGGTCATAGGCGAGTCGCCCGATCGGTCCGCGGGACGGTTGGACGGTGAGGTGCGTTGTTTCGCCGTCAGCTTTCAGGAGCTGGGCCAGGTGGGTGGTGGTCGTAGTCTTGCCCAGCCAGGTCTTCGGCCGAGCGATTGTGCCGTTCTCGATCGCGACGACTGAGATCTCGACAAGGTCGGGCGGCTGCTGGCCGTTGCCTTCGACGTCGACCACGGTGTAATCGAACTCGGTCCACGGTGTAGTGGGTTCAGCCATTGGTCGTCGTCGCCTCCCATCCGATGTCCGCGCGGCCGTGCCGGTTGCGGTGGTGCGGGTGCCCGGCGTCGTGGACCTGGAACGCGAACGCGTGCTGCAGGAAGTACCTGGGCTGCTCCGACGGTAGCCCCTCGACCTGCACGGCACGGTGATCGATGCCGAGCACCTTGATGTGTGCCGCCTCGGGTTGCCCGGGAGTGACCGGCGACGGTGATGAACTTTCAGATCGGCGCAGGCCGGAGTTCGCGGTTGGCGGGACGGGCGGGTTGGCTTGCGGACGGGCGCCGGCCTAGCAGTCGGGTGCGGGCGACGAAGGAGCCCGCAAATCCCCGGCGGTAGCCGGGGAGGGAATGTACGGCGATAAGCCGGGGGCGGGTGGGAGCGGGAGTAGTGGGGGCGACGAAGGAGCCGCCGCGTAGCACGCGTGGGCTGTTACCTGCGGGCTGTGCAAGTACGCTGGCGCCGTGGGCATGGTGATGGCGGTGTCGTTCGAGCGGTACGGGCGGCTCTACTACCTGGACCCCGGCCCGCATCGTCCGCGTGTCGGGGACAAGGTGCTGGTTCCGACCGATGACGGGCCGGAGGTGGCGGAGTGCGTGTGGGCGCCGCAGTACGTCACGGAGGAGATCGGCGGGCTGCCGCTGTGTGAGGGGATCGCGACCAGCGCGGACCTGGACCGGGACGAGCAGAACCGGCAGCGGCGGGCTGATGCGCGGGTGACGGCGAAGCGGTTGATCCGTCAGCACGGGTTGCCGATGAAGGTGGTCGGGATCGACTTCGTGGATCGCCGCGCGGATGTGGACCAGTTGGTCATCGTGTACTTCTCCGCGCCACACCGGGTCGACTTCCGGGAGCTGGTGCGGGATCTGGCGCGGGGGCTGCGGGCGCGGATCGAGCTACGGCAGGTGGGTGCGCGTGACGAGGCGCGGCTGCAGGGCGGGATCGGGCCGTGCGGGCGGGATCTGTGCTGTGCGACGTTCCTGAAGGACTTCGAGCCGGTCAGTGTGCGGATGGCGAAGGACCAGGACCTCCCGCTGAACCCGCTGAAGATCTCCGGCGCCTGCGGCCGGCTGATGTGCTGCCTGAAGTACGAGCACCCGCTCTACCAGGAGTTCAATGCCAAGGCCCCGCCGTCCGGGACGCACGTGGAGACCCCCGCGGGTGATGGAGTGGTGGTCGGACACAACGTGCCGAGCGACACCGTGGTGGTGCGGTTGGCGGCGTCGGGCCGGCGCTGCGCCTGCAGCCGGGCGGACGTCTGCTCGCCGCGCCAGCAGTACGAAGCCTCCAGTATGACGACACCGGACGCCCCGCCGATCGTCGACGTGCCGGCGGACGACGTACCCGTGGAACCCGAGGCCACGGAGCCCGCCGCAACCGCGGTGACCACGCCGACCGCGGACCCCACGGAGACCCCGGAGACGGCGCAGATCGCGGAGACGACGGAGACCGTGGACACGGCGGCCGCGGAGCCAAGGCGGCGGAAGCCGCGGCGGCGCCGGCGTTTGCACCATGACGATGAGGGAGACAGCCCGCAGTGAGTTACCGCAGAACGACCACCCCCCGCGCAGGGCTGAGCAGCTCCCGGGCCACGCGAGGGGTTGCTGTGTTTGCGGTTCTCGCGGTGCTGGCGAGCGGTTGCGGGATCGCGAGCCGGGCCCAGGACGCCGGTGAGGACGGCACGCGCGGCTCGACCGGCAGCGGCAGCAACCCGACCAAGGGTCCGGCCGGCCCGATCCCCGCCGGCCTGGAGAAGTTCTACCAGCAGCAACCGGACTGGGAGCGCTGCGGCTCGAACCAGCAGTGCGCGACCATCGAGGTGCCGCTGGACTACTCGAAGCCGGCCGGCGAGACGATCGAGCTGCGGGCCCGCAAGGTGCTCGCGCGGGACCGGGCCGGCAAGATCGGCACGCTGTTCATCAACCCGGGCGGTCCGGGCGCTTCGGGGCAGGACTTCGCCGCCTCGGCCGGGTTCGTGCTCGGCGCGCAGCTGCTGCGGAAGTTCGACGTGATCGGCTGGGACCCGCGTGGGGTCGGGCAGTCGACGCCGGTGCGCTGCCTGGACACCGCGCAGATGGACAAGTACATCGCGACCGACGGCAGCCCGGACAACGAGGCCGAGATCAACGAGCTGAACGACGAGTCGAAGATCTTCGCCAACGGGTGCCAGCAGCGCTCCGGCGAGCTGCTGCCGCACGTGTCGACCAAGGACGCCGCTCGCGACATCGACGTACTGCGGGGAATCGTCGGCGACTCCGAGTTGTACTACCTCGGCATGTCGTACGGCACCTACCTCGGGGCGACGTACGCCGAGCTGTTCCCCGAGAACGTCGGCCGCCTGGTGCTGGACGGCGCGGTGGACCCGTCGAAGACGTCGAAGCAGAACAACATGGCCCAGGCGAAGGGCTTCGACACCGCGCTGGACGCGTTCGCGGAGGACTGCGCGCAGCGGTCGTGCCGGCTCGGCAGCACCAAGCAGGAGGTGCTCGCCAAGGTCGACAAGCTGATCGACGACAGTGACGCGACGCCGCTGCCGGGCGACGGGAAGCGCGAGGTCACGCAGGCGCTGGTGGTGCTCGGCGTCATCTACCCGCTGTACGTGAAGGACTTCTGGCCGCGGCTCGAGGACGCGGTCCTGGACGGGCTGGCCGGGAACGGCGCCCGCCTGCTGGCGCTGGCCGACGAGTACACCAGCCGCGAGCCGAGCGGGTACTCGAACAACAGCAACGAGGCGATCTATGCGGTCAACTGCCTGGACCGCCCGGACATCACCTCGATCGCGCAGGCGAAGGCGGAGGAGCCGGAGTACAAGGCGGCGTCACCGCGGTTCGGGTCGTTCCTGCTCTGGGGCTCGATGGCCTGCGCGAACTGGCCGGTGAAGCCGGAGAACCAGCCGCACGCGATCAAGGCGGCCGGCGCGAAGCCGATCGTGGTCATCGGCACCACGCGCGACCCGGCAACGCCGTACGAGTGGGCCGTCGGGCTGGCGGGCCAGCTGGAGAGCGGTGTCCTGATCACCCGCGACGGCGACGGCCACACCGGCTACAAGGCCGGCAACGCCTGCGTGGACAACGCCGTGGAGAGCTACCTGCTGCAAGGTACGGCGCCGACCGCCGACATCAAGTGTTAGCTCGGGCGGGTGTCGTTGTCCGCCGTGGGTAGCTGCAACGTTTGAGTGGCCTGCTCGAGGACGGCGCGGAGCGCCGCCTCGTCCTTCGGGCGGCCGCCGACGGTGATCTCGACGGCGGTCTTCTGGCCGCCGTCCTGGGAGATCCAGCGGGACAGACCCATCCGCGGTCCGCGGGTCTGGTCGACGTACGTGTAGATCAGCGTGCCGTTGTCGCGGCTGATCACCTTGAGGTCCTGCTCGTCGATGCTGCGGGCGCGGCTGTCCACCAGCTCGTCCGGGGACTTGCTGCTGCCGCGGGTGTCGAACCGGAGCTGCCAGACGCCGCTCGGGTCGACGAACCGCGGCCGGGTGCCCTCCTGGGTGCTGGTCCACCCGCTCGGGACCTCGGCGGACACCGGGTCGCTCTTGGTGCCGAAGGTCTGCAGCGTGTACTGCAGCGAGTCCGGCTGCAGGCAGTCGGTGCAGGACGGTGTGGTCGGCGCGGGTTGGCTGTTGTTCACGTTCCCAGCCGGGGTGTCGCTCCCCAGCAGGTTCCCGTTGATCGCCAGTACGCCGCCGAACACGGCTACGCCGACGGTCATTCCCGCCAGCGTCATCAGCAGCGCCTGGTGCCTGGGCGTGAGCATCCCGACCTCGCTTCCCTCTCTCCCGCCTGATTATCGACCACGAAGGGGGCGACCCGACAACTCCCGCGTACGCTGGCACGTCGTGGATCCCGATTTCGCCCAGGCCCTGCAGCGGTACGACGCCGGTACGGCGGAACGCGCGGACCTGAAGCTGCTCACCAAGCAGCTCCTGAAGCTCCTGGTCGCGAAGGCCCCCGGCCACGCGGTCGAGGTCCGCGTCCCGCCGTACGGCGCGGTGCAGTGCATCGAGGGACCGCGGCACACCCGTGGCACGCCGGGCGCCGTGGTCGAGCTCCCGCCCGAGCTCTGGATCGACCTCGCCCTCGGCCGCACCACTTGGCCGGACGCCCGCGTCAGCGGCAAGCTCCGCGCCAGCGGCGAACGCACCGACCTCGGCCCACTGCTCCCGCTCATCTGAGCGCTCCAGACAGGACTGAGCCGCGGCATCCCCCGTAGGCTGCCGCGGCTCAGAGCGGTTGGGGCGACTCAGCGCCCAGCGGTGTTGGACGCCCAGACGCGGGTGCGGCCGTGCCTGATGACGGCGTAGCCGTCGGTCTGCATCAGCAGCGTGTAGACGCCGTTCTGGGAGCGGCGGTACTGGCCCGGCTTGAGGATCTGGCCCGGCAGCAGCAGGGCGGAGACAGCGGTCGCCTGGGTCGAAGCGGTGGTGGCGGCGGCTCGCTATCCGGCCGGGCTGTTCCGGACCGGGAGGATTGACGCCGTGGGCAACCAATCGGTTCCACGGTAGGTAGGAAAAGGGTTCTTCCTCCGGAGTCGGCGCATGCCACCATGTGCCAGTGGCATCAAGTGTCCGTGTACGGCTTTCCCGGCTCCGCGTCGACCTGACGCCCTGGCGTGGTTCCCGCGATTTCCGCATTCTGGTGATCTCCGGATCGGTGTTCTTTCTCGGCGGCATGGTCGGGTACGTCGCACTGCCGTACCAGCTGTACCAATTGACGCATTCGAACTTCGCCGTCGGCGCGATGGGTTTGGTGACGATCGCACCACTCGTCGTGTTCGGCCTGTACGGCGGCGCGCTCGCGGACCACGTCGACCGGCGGAAAATGCTGATCGGCACCGGTATTGCCCAAGTGGTCATTTGTGCCCTGCTGCTCGCCAACACCCTGCTCTCCGATCCGCAGGTCTGGCTCATTTACGTCTGCGGCGGTCTGAACGCGATTGCGTCGTCATTGCAGCGGCCGAGCCGGGACGCGCTCTTCCCGCGGGTGGTGAAACACGAGGAGATGCCGGCCGCGGTCACCCTGAACGCCCTGACGCTGCAGGTCGGCCAGCTCGCGGGTCCCGCGCTCGGCGGTGTCCTGGTCGCGACCGCGGGTGTCGCCTGGGCGTTCACGGTCGAGCTCGCGGGCCTCGCCGTCGCGACCCTGCTCTACCTGCTGCTTCGCCCGTACCGGACGAGCGAGCACAGCACGCCGCCGAGCCTGCGCGCGATCGGGGAAGGCATCCGCTACGCCTTCCGCCGCCGCGACCTGCTTGCGACGTACGCCGTCGACATGGTCGGGATGTTCCTGGCGATGCCGATCGTGCTCTTCCCGGCCTTCGCGACCGAGGTGCTGCAGGAGCCGAAACTGCTCGGTCTCCTCTACAGCGCGGAGGCGATCGGTGCGATGGTGGCGACCCTGACCAGCGGCTGGGCCCGGCGGGTGCACCACCACGGCCGGGCCGTCGTACTCGCGACCATCACCTGGGGCGCCTCGGTCGGTGTCGCCGGGCTGGCGCCGAACATCTGGTTCGCGATCGCGTTCTTCGCCGTCGCCGGTGGCGCGGACATGATCTCCGGGCTGTTCCGGGCGGTGATCTGGAACCAGACCATCCCGGACGAGATGCGCGGCCGGCTGGCCGGGATCGAGATGCTGTCCTACTCGCTCGGCCCGCTCGGCGGCCAGTCCCGGTCCGGCCTGGTCGCGGACCTCACCAGCGTCCGGACGTCGATCGTGAGCGGCGGCGTCCTGTGCGTCGCCGGGGTGGTCGCGACCGCGGTCTGGCTGCGCGACTTCTGGCAGTACGACGCCCGCACCGACGAACACGCGGTCCGCGAAAGGGAGTTGCGCGCAGCGGGTTAAAGTCGACCCACCATGCGTATCCGTCCTGCCCTCCTGGCTGCCGCGCTGCTTGCCGTCGCCGGCTGCAGTGGTCCCGGTAACGAGACCGCGCCGAACGTGCCGCCGCTGGTGTCGGTGAGTACGACGCCGACCGAGACGCCGTCGGAGACTCCGTCGCCGAGCACCCCGCCGACCGCGAAGGTCGCGGAGACGCTGTGCGTGCGCATGGGCCAGCCGCTGGTGCAGGCGACTCTTGGAACGCCCGTGGTGACGCTCCAGACGAAGGCCCCGCCGGCCGACTTCGGCCTGCCGACGTACGACGTCTGCCAGTTCGGGCTGAGCACCAGCCCCAACGGGCCGGTCCTGCGGGTCGGGGTTTCGGTGCTTCCGGCAACGAAGGCGACGCTGACCGGCGCGCAGAAGGCCTACGCGGCGACGAAGGGTGAGCCGGCCAAGCCCGCGGTGGTGGGCGAGGGCGGGTTCGGGACCAGCACGTTCGTCGTGTTCCTGCTGCAGGGACGGCTCTACAAGCTCAGCGGACCACCGGCGACGCTGGCGAAGTACGTCGTACTCGGGCAGGAAGTGGTCCGGCAGGCGCCCGGGCTGCCGGAGCCGCCGCCGCTGATCGCGCGGCCGGATTGTGAGCGCGGGTCGGACGAGGCCGAGAAGGTGATGGGCGCGCCGGCGATGGTCCGCCGCGACGGCCAGACCGCGCTCGGCGACCAGGTCTGCGGCTGGGTCAACCCGACGAGCGTGCTCTCCACGTCGGTACGCCGTACCCCGAACGCGAAGGCGTTGATGGAGCCGATCCGGAGGGCGCCGACGGCGCAGTCGATCCCGCTCGGCGACGAGGCGTACGTCGACACCGCCACCGGCCGGACCACGATCCTGGTCGGCGACGACAAGCTCGTCGACCTGGTCCCGCTGCCCGCCCGGCCGATCGACCCGGACACAATGACCGCCTTCGCGCTCGCGATGTCACCGCTCT
Source organism: Kribbella sp. NPDC002412 (assembly GCF_053592935.1). Classification (NCBI taxonomy): domain Bacteria; kingdom Bacillati; phylum Actinomycetota; class Actinomycetes; order Propionibacteriales; family Kribbellaceae; genus Kribbella; species Kribbella sp. NPDC002412. The sequence goes on along the minus strand of NZ_JBSFBL010000030.1, from coordinate 44,403 downwards.
ACACCCGGTGACGCAGATCTCTAGGTGCGACTTAGTCGCCGGTGTCACCGTGGTGGCGCAACCCAGCTCGTCCTCCCGCGCCCCCGTTCCTTTCACAGCACCCCGCGCCCGCGCTGACAGTCCTCGGCCACAAGTCGGGGGCGGTCACGGGAACCGGTGGGCTTGAACAGGCTATTTCCGGTGTGACCCCACCGGTTGGTGTTCACGGCCCCGGCGGATGGCGGTGGATGCGGCCAGCGGAGGGTGCCGCGGGGTGGGTGGTTAGGGAGTTTCCAGGGGAGTGAGGTAGCCGACCAGGGCTCGGTTCAGCTCGGTGATCCAGCGTTCGCGGTCGGTGGCCGGAACCGAGACGATCGTGCCCAGTAGGGCGGCGAAGATCTGGGTGGCCACGGCTGCGGCGGTGTCGCGTTGGTCGGCGGGGAGGCTGGGCACGCGCGCGCCGATGATCTCGGCGACTCGGCCGGTGACGGCCTGCTGGAGGGCGCGGGTCGGGGCGGTGAGCCGGTCGGGGAGGTCGCCGCTGCTGAACAGCGCCTTGAAACCGGGGTTGGCGAGGTTGACCTCGACCATCGGGCGGATCATCCGGTCGACCATCTCCGGCAGCGGCAGCTTCACCATGCTCAGGTCGAACGCCTGCTCGTGGGCGGCCTTCAGCTCGACCCGGTAGCGCTCGGCCAGCGCCTCGGCGAGGGCCTCCTTGTTGGCGAAGAACTGGTACAGCGTGCCGGGTGAGACGCCGGCCTGCGTGGCGATCGCGTTGGTGGTCGCCTTCGCGTAGCCGACCTCGGCGAACACCACCGCGGCCGCGTCCGTCAGCTGCTCCATCCGCCGCTGCCCACGCGCCTGCCGCCGCGGCTCCTCGGGCATGTGTCACCCCTCGATTGACAAACACGAGCAAATGCTCGTATTTTTTCCATACGCGAGCAAGTGCTCGTGTTCTGTCATCCTACCGTCGCCTGCCCGGAGGTTCCGCCGTGCCCGCACCCACCAGAGCTCTCCTTGAACGGCTTGGCCGGCTCGTGGTTCGCCGGCGCCGGCTGGTCGCCGGACTGTCCGCGGTGCTGACGGTGGTGCTCCTGGCGATCGCCGCCGGTGCTCTGAACGCGCTGTCACTCTCGCGGATCGCCGACCCCGCGTCGGAGTCCGATCGCGCCCGCCGCGTCCTCGACGCCCAGTTCCAGACCGGCCCGCCGAACCTCGCGTTTCTGGTGACGGCCGGCGGGAGCGTTGACGACGCCAACGTGCGGGCGGCAGGGCTCGCGCTGACCGAGGAGATCGCCGACCAGGCCGGCGTTGCGGACGTGGCGTCGTACTGGTCGCGGGAGAACAGTCCGGCGTTGCGTAGTGAGGATGGTCGGCAGGCCCTCGTGCTCGTCCGGGTGCCGGGGGAGGTGAACGAGGCGCGGGCTCGGGTTGGCGAGTTGGCGCAGGAGTTTGCCGGGCAGAGGGGTGGGATCTCGGTGCAGGCGGGTGGGCAGGACGAGGTGTTCCGGGAGATCGGGGCGCAGGCGCGCGAGGACTTCCTGCGGGCAGAGGTGATCGTGCTGCCGATGGTTCTGGTGCTCCTCGTGCTGATCTATCGGCGGGTGTCGCTGGCGTTGGTGACCCTCGGCGTCGGGATCTTCGCGGTCGGCGGTGCGCTGGCCGGGCTGCGGGCGGTCGCCGCGTTCACCGAGGTCTCCACCTTCGCCGCGAACCTCTCCCTGGTCATGGGTCTCGCCCTCGGTGTCGACTACTGCCTGTTCGTGATCGCGCGCTACCGCGAGGAGTTGGCGCACGGCGCGGAAGTCGGCGACGCAGTGGTCGCGGCAGTACGCACGGCCGGTCGGACGGTGTTCTTCAGCGGTCTGACCGTCGCCATGTCGTTGCTCGCCCTGCTGTTGTTCCCGCTGTCCTTCCTGCGCTCCTTCGGGTACGCCGGGGTGCTGGTCGTCGCCTCTGCACTCGTCGGCGCCCTGGTGATCCTCCCGGCCGCCCTCGCCCTGCTGGGTCATCGCGCTGCAGGAACGGTTGCCCAACGCAACAAGAACGGCTGGTTCCGGCTGGCGCACTACGTGATGCGCCGGCCAGTGCTCACCGGCGGCGCGATGCTCGCGCTGATCCTGTTGCTCGCAGCACCGGCTCTCGGCCTACGGCTCGGTCTGCCGGACGCGCGGATTCTGCCGGCCGACGCGAGCAGCCGGATCATGGCCGACCAGGTCCGGGCCAACTTCGGTCAGGAGGAGTCCGACGCCCTGTACGTCGTCATGCCTGAGGCATCCCAACCCGCCGCACTTCCGCCGTACGCCGAGAAGCTGTCGACGCTGGACGGTGTCGCGCAGGTCGACACCTACGCGCGGAACGGCGGCGCCTACCTGACCGTCACGCCGACCCAGGAGGTCCTGGAAGGTGATGTCGCCGGGTGGGTGGAGCGGGTGCGCGCGGTCGCTACGCCGTACGACGCGATCATCGGCGGGACCCCGGCCGAGATGGTCGACTGGCGGTCGGCGTTGACCGAACGGATTCCGTTGGTGCTCGGGCTGATCCTGCTACTGAGCTTCGCGGTGCTCTGTTTCGCGACGGGCAGTGTGCTGCTGCCGTTGAAGGCGACCGTGCTGAACCTGCTCAGTCTGGCGGTGATGTTCGGCGTGATGGTGTGGGTCTTCCAGCAGGGCAACCTGTCCGGGCCGCTCGGGTTCACGGCGACCGGGGTGCTGGAGGCGAGTATGCCGATGCTGATGTTCTGCATCGTCTACGGGCTGTCGATGGACTACGAGGTGTTCATCGTGTCGCGGATCCGGGAGGAGTACCGGCGGACGGGCGACACGGTGGGGGCGGTGGCGACGGGGCTGCAGCAGTCGGCGCCGTTGGTGACGACGGCGGCCGTCGTACTGGCGCTGTCGTTCGCGGTGTACGCGACCGGCGGGGTGGTCTATCTGAAGATGATCGGGATCGGGATGGCGGTGGCGGTGCTGGTGGATGCGACCGCGATCCGGGGCGTGCTGCTGCCCGCGTTCATGAAGCTGGCCGGTCGCGCGAACTGGTGGAGCCCGGTCACATGACGTCGGCGATGGTGGCGATGGCTTCGGTGAGTTCGGTGGGCGTGCGGGCGGCGTACCCGAGGACGAGGCCGGGGGCGTGCGGGAGCTGGCAGTGCCAGGAGAGTGGGTGAGTCTTCACGCCCTTCTGCAGCGCGGCCGCGGCAAGCTCGACGTCGTTCACCGAGGACTCGAAGGTGATGGTCAGGTGGAGGCCGGCGGCGGCGCCGTGGACGGTTGCGGTAGGCAGGTAGTTCGCCACGGCCTTCACCATGGCGTCCCGGCGAGTGCGGTGCCGGCGTCGGAGGAAGCGGAGCTGGCGTTCGAGCTCGCCGGACTCCATCAGGTGCGCGAGAGTGAGCTGGGGCAGCGCGGCGTTGCCGAGGTCGGCCAGGCGCTTCATGTCGATCAGGTCGTCCTTGTACGACGCCGGCGGCAGCATCCACCCGATCCGCAGCGACGGCGCGAGCAGCTTCGACACGCTGCCGGCGTAGATCACCTGGTCGGCCAGCATCGCGCGCAGGGCCGGAACGGGCGGCCGGTCGTACCGGTGCTCGGCGTCGTAGTCGTCCTCCATGATCAACCCGCCCTCGGCCGCCCACTGGATCAGCTCGCGCCGCCGTTCACCATCCAGTACGACGCCGGTCGGAAAATGGTGCGCCGGTGTCGCAATCACCACCCGGGCGCCGGACTCGCGCAGCAGGTCGACCCGGATCCCGCCCTCGTCGACCGGGATGGGCGGGGTGTCGAGACCCCAGTTCTGCAGGTGCTGGCGGGAGCCGAGTGAGCCGGGATCCTCGACGGCCATCTCGGTGATCCCGCGGGACCTGAGGACCTGCGCGACCAGGCCGATCGCCTGGGAGACGCCGGCCACGATGATCAGGTCGTCGGGGTGCGCCGTCACACCCCGGTTGCGGGCCAGCCAGTTGGCCACCGCCCGCCGCAACGCCGGCGTCCCCGCCGGCTCGCCGTACCCGAACTCCGCCGATTCGAGGTCGCTGAGCACAGCTCGCTCGGCGCGCAGCCAGGCGGTTCGGGGAAAGGCGGCCAGGTCGGGCACACCGGGAGTCAGGTCGATCCGCGCCGGCGCCGCCCGCAGCGTGTCGAACACGTCGAGCCCCGGCTGTTGCACCACTGTCGAGGTCCGGGGTGTGGTTGCCGACTTCCCGGGTGTGGTGCCGATCGGTATCGCGACGACGACGGTGCCGGCGCGGCCTTGGCCTGCTACGTGGCCGTCTTCGGTGAGGCGTTGGTAGGCCTCGGTGACGACGCCCCGGGAGACCTCGAGCTCGGCGGCGAGGACCCGGGTGGCGGGGAGGCGGGTGCCGATCGGGAGGCGGCCGTCGGAGATCGCCGTACGGAGGCGCTCGGTCAGCCAGTCCGACAGGCCGCCGGGCGGCGCGTCCGCCGGGTCCAGCTGGAGAAAGTCGGCCCCGGGTTTGGACCGGCCAATTTCGCCCTGATTGGACCTGTTCACTGGACCATTGTGGCGGCAACTTGGAGATATGGGAACTGACTACGTGCACGGCTACACCCCCGCCGAGACCCGCCGGCTGACCGACCAGGCGCAGACTCTCGCCGACCTCCTGCACGCCGGGACCAGCTACCCGGCCGGCAGCCGGGTGCTCGAAGCGGGCTGCGGGGTCGGCGCGCAAACGGTCCAGCTGGTGACCCGCAGCCCAGGCATCGACCTCGTCTCGCTCGACATCTCCGAGGAGTCGCTCGCCCAGGCCAAGGCGCGCGTCAGCGCCGTCGCGCCCGACGCCCGCGTCGACTGGCGGCTCGCCGATCTGCACGAGCTCACCGGCGAGTTCGACCACGTCTTCCTGTGTTTCGTCCTCGAGCACCTGGCCGACCCGCACGACGCGCTGGTCCGGCTCGGCCGCCTGCTGAAGCCCGGCGGCACGATCACTGTGATCGAAGGCGACCACGAGTCCGCGTTCTTCCACCCGAGGAGCGCGGCGGCGCAAGCAGTCATCGACTGCCTCGTCGACCTCCAGGCCGAGGCCGGCGGCGACTCGCTGATCGGCCGCCGGCTGCAGCCGTTGCTCAGGGACGCCGGGTACGGCGACGTGCGGGCCTGGCCGTGCACCGTGTACGCCGACGAGACGCTGCCGCACCTGGTCGACGGGTTCACCCGCAAGACGTTCATCGCGATGGTCGAGTCGGTCCGGGACCGCGCGATCGCCGCCGGGATGCGCACGCCCGCCGAATGGGCCGAGGGCATCCGTGAGCTGTCGAAAGCCGCCGAGTCCGGCGGCACCTTCCACTACACCTTCTTCAAATCGGTAGGCCGAAAATGCTGATCCTGCTGCTGTTCCTGGTCCTGATCGCCTGGGCCCTGCAACGCAACCACGACCGCCAGGTCTGGCCGTCCAGGCCGGGCACCGCGCGCAACGCCGTACCCGATCGTGATCTGCAACGATTGGCGGCTGACCTGCGGGCGATCCACTGACCAGTTCATGAACACCTGGTAAACAGGTTGGATGGCGACCAACGAGCAGCTCGAGATCGAGACCAAGTACGACGTCGACGAAAGCGCGAGCCTGCCCGCGCTGCACGAGCTGCCCGGAGTTGCGAGTGTCGCGCAGCCCGTCGAGCTGGACCTGGAAGCGGTGTACTACGACACCGACGCGCTGGACCTGGCCGCCAACAAGGTCACGTTGCGGCGCCGGACCGGTGGCGAGGACGACGGCTGGCACGTGAAGCTGCCGGTCTCGTCCGGCGAGCGGCTCGAGATCAGGCAACCACTCGGGCGATCGACGCGCACGGTGCCGGTCTCGGTGCTGCGCACGGTTCGGGTGCACGTCCGCGACCACGAGCTCGTCCCGGTCGTCACGCTGAACACCAAGCGCATCGTGCACAAGCTGCTCGGCGCGGACGGTGAGGTGCTGGCGGAGCTCGCCGACGACCGGGTCACCGCGACCGTCGAAGGCGCCGAGCCGGACAGCTGGCGGGAGTGGGAGGTCGAGATCGTCGGCGGTGAGCGTTCGCTGCTCGAGGACGCCGACACGGTGCTGCAGTCCGCCGGCGCGAAGCCCGCGTCGGGGCCGAGCAAGCTTGCGCGGGCGCTGGGTGATCGGGTGCCGGCTCCGATCGTCTGGGAGTTGCCGTCGAAGCCGCTCACGTCGGACCTGTTCCGTGCGTACGCCGGCGCGCAGGTGCAGGCGATCCGGGAGCGCGACCCGGAGGTACGGCGTGACGTCCCGGACTCGATCCACAAGTTCCGGGTCGCGACTCGGCGGCTCCGCTCGGCGCTGGCGACGTACCGGCCGGTGGTCGACCGCGAGGCGGGGGACCGGATCCGGGACGAGCTGAAGTGGCTGGCCGGTGAGCTCGGGGTCGCGCGGGACGCCGAGGTGCAGCGCGAGCACTTCGCCGCCACGGTCGCCGAGCAGCCGGCGGAGTTGGTGATGGGGCGGGTCGATGGGCGGATCGACGACCACCTGCGCGGTGTGTACAAGGAGGGGCGGGCGGGGGCGCTGGAGGCGTTGGAGAGTGAGCGGTACTTCCGGCTGCTGGACGCTCTCGACGGGCTGATCGCCAACCCGCCGCTGGTCGGTGACGACCGGAAGGCGAAGAAGCAGATCGGTGATTTGCTCGACCACGACTGGAAGCGGATGCGGAAGTCTGTGCGCCGGTCGAAGGCGGCCGAGACGACGGCTGAGCAGGACCATGAGCTGCATGAGGTCCGGAAGGCGGCGAAGCGACTCCGGTATGCCGCGGAGTCCGCCGTACCCGTGCTGGGTGACTATGCCGATGACCTGGCCGGTCGTGCTGAAGAGGTCCAGGAGGTGCTCGGCGCGCACCAGGACTCGGTGGTCTCCCGCGACCTCCTCCGCCAGCTCGCCGTCCAGGTCCACCTCGACGGCGGCAACTCCTTCACCTTCGGCCGCCTGCACGCCGCCGAAGAACTCCGCGGCATCCAATCCCGAGACGCCTTCTACGCCCTCTGGCCCAACCTCAAACTCAGCTGAAGTTCTCCCACGCGGCACTCCGCGCTCCCGGTAGTCGGGCGGCACGATGAGGTCCAGGGTGTCCCGACTGTCTCCCCACACATCGCGACACAGAAGACGGACCCGGCGGGAGGGTGCCGGGTCCGTCTCTTGGGGCGGGGGTGGGGCTGTCAGGCAGGTTCGCGTGTGTTCAGCAGGGCCTGCCTGACAGGCTCAGTGTTGTACTGCCTTCTCGGCGCCCGCGCCGGTGAGGGAGCGGACCTCCATCTCGGCGAACTTGTCGACATTGGTCTGCTCCTTGCTGGTGACCGTGCCGAGCCAGCCGAGCAGGAACGCCAGCGGGATCGAGACGATGCCGGGGTTGTCCAGCGGGAACCAGTGGAAGTCGATGCTGGTGTCGGTGATCATCGACAGGCTGGCGCCGGTCTTGGCGTCGACCTTGCCGGAGACGACCGGGCTGAACGCGATCAGGATGATCGCCGAGCCCAGGCCGCCGTAGATGCTCCACAGCGCGCCGCGGGTGTTGAACCGCCGCCAGAACAGCGAGTACAGGATGGTCGGCAGGTTCGCGCTGGCCGCGACCGCGAACGCCAGCGCCACCAGGAACGCGATGTTCTGCCCGTTGGCGAAGATGCCGCCGATGATCGCGACCGCGCCGATCACCAGCGCGGTGATCCGGGCGACCCGGACCTCGCCGTCCGCGTTGACCTGGCCCTTCTTGATCACCTGGCCGTAGACGTCGTGGGCGAACGACGTACTCGCGGTGATCGTCAGGCCGGCCACAACCGCCAGGATGGTGGCGAAGGCGACCGCGGAGATGACACCGAGCAGCAGCTCGCCGCCGAGCTCGAAGGCCAGCAGTGGTGCGGCCGAGTTCGCCTTGCCCGGGGCGGCCCTGATCGCGTCCGGGCCGACGAGTGCGGCGGCGCCGTACCCGAGGACCAGGGTGAACAGGTAGAAGATGCCGATGATCCAGATCGCCCAGCTGACGCTGCGGCGGGCTTCCTTCGAGTTCGGCACCGTGTAGAAGCGCATCAGCACGTGCGGCAGACCCGCAGTACCGAGGACGAGGGCGAGCGCCAGCGAGATGAAGTCCAGCTTGCTGATACCGGTCGCGCCGTACTGCAGGCCCGGGTTGAGCAGCTTCTCGCCGGCCGCCGGGCTGCGGTCCACTGCGGCACCGAGCAGGCTGGACAGGTTGAACGCGTACTTCGCCAGCACCCACAGCGTCATCAGGCCCGCGCCGAGCACCAGCAGGACGGCCTTGATGATCTGCACCCAGGTGGTGCCCTTCATGCCGCCGACGAGCACGTAGGTGATCATGATGATGCCGACCACGGCGATCACCAGGCTCTGGCCGGCCCGGCCGTCGATACCGAGCAGCAGGGCGACCAGACCCCCGGCGCCTGCCATCTGCGCCAGCAGGTAGAAGAAGCAGACGCCGAGGGTCGAGATCGCGGCCGCCATCCGGACCGGCCGCTGCTTGAGCCGGAACGACAGTACGTCGGCCATCGTGAAACGGCCGGTGTTCCGGAGCAGCTCGGCGACCAGCAGCAGGGCCACCAGCCATGCCACCAGGAAGCCGATCGAGTAGAGGAAGCCGTCGTACCCGTTCAGGGCGATCGCGCCGGCGATCCCCAGGAAGGACGCGGCGGACAGGTAGTCACCGGCGATCGCGATACCGTTCTGCGGACCGGTGAAGGACCGGCCGCCGGCGTAGAAGTCGGCCGCGGTCCGGTTGTTCCGGGACGCCTTGATCACGATCGCCAGCGTCGCGATCACGAACAGCGCGAAGATCGCGATGTTGACGGTCGGGTTGCCGATGTCGGTTGCCAGCGGCAACAACAGGGGGGCGCTCACTGGTCAACTCCCTCGATCTGGTGGCGAAGCTTCTCGGCATCGGGGTCGACCCGCTTGTCGGCCCAGCGGACGTAGATCATCGTGATGGCGAAGGTGGAGGCGAACTGGCCGAGCCCGAACAGCAGCGCGACGTTGATGTTGCCGGCGACCTTCGTCGACATGAAGCCGGGGGCGTAGGCGGCCAGCAGGACGTAGAGGAAGTACCAGACCAGGAACAGGCCGGTCATCGGGAACACGAAGCGCCGGAACCGGCGACGCAGCTCCGAGAAGTCAGGCGAAACCTGAACGTCCCGGTACGTCGTCAGTCCCGATTCGCCCGTGGGTCGCGTGTCACTCATCGCGGACCTCCAGACATGTCAGGCCGGGCGGAGTGACCGGCAGGGGGTTGCTGGTCCGTACTGTGTCCCCCGTCACGCGCCCGGAGACAGCGCCCACGCGCATCGAGCGCTCAGCGGACCACACCAGTCGTTCGGTGGATCACTGTCCTGCGACGAGCGGTCGAATCCTCACGACGAGCGGTACGGCGACAGCGGCAGTCCCCGGTCGACGTCGACGGCCTCGGGGGTGTGCAGGCGGACCATGCTGCGGGCGGTGCCGGCGGGGATCTTGTCCGGCGTCAGCTTGGACACGACGATCACGGTGAGGAACGCGAGTGGCATCGTCCACGCGGCGGGCTGGCCAACGAGGGCCTGCGGCCAACCGCTTTCCGGCCCGCCGATCACGTTCACCAGCGCGGCGGCACTGGCCGCGACGCCACCGACGACGAGGCCGGCGGCGGCGCCGGTCGTGGACATCCGCCGCCACCAGATCCCCAGCACCAGCAGGGGACAGAACGTCGACGCGGCCACCGCGAACGCAAGCCCGACCGTGTCCGCGAGACTCAGCGACCCGGTCAACTGGAACGCGAGGTACGGCACGCACATCGACAGCAGCGCCGCGATCCGGAAGCTGTTCACCGCGACGTAGTCGCCACCCGTCCATCGGTGCAACCGGCTCCGCAGCAGGTCCTGGTCGATCACGCCGGCGATCGCCACGGTCAGCCCCGACGACGTCGACAGGAACGCCGCGAACGCCCCGGCCGCGACCAGCGCCCCGAGCAGATCCCCTGCTGTACCAGGGAAAATCCGCCCCGGCAGCTCGAGTACGACGGTATCCGCGCCACTCCCGACCAGATCCGGCGCGAACGTCCTCCCCAGCACGGCGTACATCGGCGGGAACAGGTAGAACGCCCCCAGCAGCGCCAGTACGACGACCGTCGTACGACGGGCCGCCCGTCCGTCCGGGTTCGTGTAGAAGCGGACCAGCACGTGCGGTAGGCCCATCGTTCCGAAACAAAGGGCCAAGAGCAACGAATACGTGGCGTACAGGGGATGGTCGCGGCCGCCCGCGGTCGACAGCGGCTCGGCCCACTCCGCACCCGCACCCTGCAATGACGCCAGCACGCCGACCGAGTGGTCGAGGGACCGCCAGCCGATCAGGATCACGAAGATCGGCGCGGCCAGCGCGGTGAGCTTCAGCCAGTACTGGAACGCCTGGACGAAGGTGATCGAACGCATGCCGCCGGCGGCGACGTTGATCACCACGATCACCGCGACGACCGCAGCACCGACGTCGGGCGGCGCACCCGTGACGGTCTGCAGGGTGAGGCCGGCGCCGTGCAGTTGGGGCAGCAGGTACAACGTGCCGATGCCGACCACGAGACCTGAGCAGATCCGCCGTACGACGGCCGACTCGAATCGGGTCTCGGCGAAGTCGGGCAACGTGTACGCACCCGATCGGCGCAGCGGTGCGGCGACGAGGACGAGCAGCATCAGGTAGCCGACCGTGTAACCGACGGAGAACCAGAGCATGTCGGCGCCGTTCACCAGCACCAGCCCGGCGACGCCGAGGAACGATGCGGCCGACAGGTACTCACCGCTGATCGCGGACGCGTTCCACCGTGGGGTGACCACCCGGCTGGCGACGTAGAAGTCGCTGGTCGTCCGCGAGATCCGCAACCCGAACAGGCCGATCCCGATCGTGGCGACGATCACCAGCGCGATCGCGGTCAGACTTGTTGCCGGAGACATCTACTGCCGTCCGACGAACTCGGTGAACTCGGCCTCGATCCGCTCGGCGTTGCGGACGTAGATCCGGGCGGCGACGTACACGACCGGGTAGACCACGACGCCGAGGATGACCCAGGGCAGCGGCAGGCCGAAGACGTCGAAGGTGCGGGTGGCGGGGACCAGCGCGAACAGCAGCGGGATGCCGCCGAGGATGACGGCCGAGCCGGCGATGACGGCGAGCGCGAGGCGGAGCTGGGACTGGATCAGCGAGGACATGTAGACCTCGCCGAGCCGGGTCTGCTCGTCGATCTCGCGGGTGCCGGTCGGGATGATCGGGCGGCGGGCCGCGCTGGTCCGTGGGCTCGTCACCCGGACGCGGCGCGGTCCTTCCGGCGTACTCATGTCATCCACGCAGTGATGTCGACCGGACCAGCAGGTCGCGGAGCTCGCGGGTGTGCCGGCGGCTGACCGGCAGCCAGTCGCCGCCGACCCGGACCGCGCACCGGCCGCCGTCGACGCGCATCTCGTCCACGTGCGCGAGGGCGACCAGGGTGCTGCGGTGGATCCGGGTGAAGCCGGCTTCGCGCCAGCGTTCCTCCAGCGTGCTGAGCGGGATCCGGACCAGGTGCGAGTTCTGGCCGGTGTGCAGGCGGGCGTAGTCGCCTTGGGCCTCGACGTACCGCACCGTCGAGCGCTGGACGAACCGGGTGACGCCGGCCAGCTCGACCGGGATCACCTCGTCCTCGGTCTCGTCCGGGGACTGCAGCGCGGCCGGTGCGCCGGCGGTGAGGACCCGGCGGACCGCCTCGGCCAGCCGCTCGGCCCGGACCGGCTTCATCACGTAGTCGGTCGCCTGCAGCTCGAACGCAGCCACGGCGTGCTCGTCGTACGCGGTGACGAAGACGATCTGCGGGCGTGGCTGGCGGAACTTGGACAGCACGCTGGCCAGGTCGATCCCGTCCAGACCGGGCATCTTGATGTCGCAGAACACCACGTCCAGGTCGGCGGCCTGCAGGATCTTCAGGGCGTCCGGACCGTTCGACGCGGTCCGGATCTCGCCGATCCGGTCGTCCCGCGACAGCAGGTACACCAGCTCGGCCAGGGCGGGCTCCTCGTCGTCCGCGACCAGCGCGCGCAGGGGAGTGTCGGCCATGCCCACACACTAATGCCAGCGAATCGCGATTTGGAGCTACTGTTGAACCGCTGAGGTGACCGGATGAGCACGCTGTCGATGACATTGGGGCAGACGGACATTCGTGTGTCGCGGCTAGGTGTCGGCGCGATGGTGTGGGGTGACATGTCGACCGCGCCGCGCTGGAACCCGGCCCGGAGCGCCTACGGGCCGACCAGCACGGCCGAGGAGCAGCTGGCGGCGCTGGACGTGAGCCTGAAGGCCGGAGTGAACTTCGTCGACACCGCTGCCATGTACGGAAAGGGTGCGTCCGAGCGCAGGGTCGGTGAGCTGACCGCGGGGCGGAACGTCGTGGTGGCGACCAAGTTCCCGTTCGGCTTCTTCTCCCGGGCGAGCAGTCTGCCGGCCACTCTGGACGGGAGCCTCGGCCGGCTCCGCCGTACGACGGTCGACCTGTACCAGGTGCACTTCCCGAGCCGGTGGATGTCGATCACGGCGTTGATGGACCTGATGGCCGACGCCGTCGAGGCAGGCAAGGTCCGGGCGGTGGGCGTGAGCAACTACAGCGCCGAGCAGATGCGCGCCGCGCACGCGCAGCTCGCCCGCAACGGGTTGGCGCTGGCCTCCAACCAGGTGCAATACTCGCTCCTGCACCGCAACCCGGAGACCGACGGCGTGCTCGATGCCTGCCGCGAGCTGGGTGCCACCCTGATCGCCTACATGCCGCTGGCGTCGGGGGCTCTCACCGGCAAGTACTCGGCCGACAACCGACCAGCGGGCTGGCGGCGGTACAACCGGGCCTTCAGCAGCGACGAGCTGGCCCGTCTGGTCGAGCTGCTGCGGGAGATCGGTGATCGGCACGACCGGAGTCCCAGTCAGGTCGCACTGCGGTGGCTTATCCAGCAAGACGGCGTACTGCCGATTGCAGGTGCCAAGAACGCGAGCCAGGCCGCCCAGAACGCCGGAGCACTCACGTTCACCCTGGACGACGCGGAAGTAGAGGCCCTCAGGTCAGCTTGAGGCACCCTGTGCGTGGTCGGGCTGGTGCTCCCAGCGGAGGCGACTCGAGCCGAAGCCCGCGGCGTGGAGACCGTCGTGACCGAGCGGGCGCCGACAGTAGTAGTACGGCGAGTACAGGTCCCGGCAGGAGTCCTGGTACGTCGTGTAGGCGAACTCGAGGTCGAGCCGGCTGTCATTGCTCATGCTGCACTGCTCCGTGGAAAGGGTCGCCCTTGTAGCTGGTTACCTTCCATGCAGTAGAGCAGGGAGTTGTTACCGGCACGTTTCGCCGCGGTCACGACTGTGACCCCCGGCACGACGGGAGCCGGGCGGTGGCCCCGCTCCCGTCGGCCTGCGCGGCTACTTGATCAATCCGTGCGGGTCCAGCACGTACTTGCGCGCCGCGCCCTGGTCGAACTGGCTGTAGCCCTGCGGTGCCTCATCGAGTGGGATGACCGTTGCGTTCACGTTCTTCGCGATCTGTGTCCGGTCATGCAGGATCGCCTGCATCAACTGGCGGTTGTACCGCATCACCGGGCACTGCCCGGTCGTGAACGACAGCGACTTGGCCCAGCCGAGGCCCAGCCGGATCGACAGCGAGCCGGTCTTCGCCGCCTCGTCGGCCGCACCGGGATCACCGGTGACGTAGAGGCCGGGGATGCCGACCGCACCGCCGGCTCGGGTGACGTCCATGACCGTGTTCAGCACGGTCGCGGGACGCTCGGTGCCGGCGTCGGTGCCGTGGCCGTGCGCCTCGAACCCGACCGCGTCGATCGCGCTGTCGACCTCCGGCACACCGAGGATCCGCTCGATCTGGTCCTTCGGATCACCCTCGGACACGTCGATCGTCTCGCAACCGAAACTGCGCGCCTGCTCCAGCCGGTCCTTCTGCAGGTCGGCCACGATGACCACGGCCGCGCCGAGCAGGAACGCCGACGTGGCCGCGGCCAGGCCAACCGGTCCCGCACCCGCGACGTAGACGGTCGAACCGGTGCCGACGCCGGCCGTGACGGCGCCGTGGTACCCGGTGGGGAAGATGTCCGACAGCATCGCCAGGTCGCGGATCTTCTCCAGCGCCTGGTCCTTGTCGGGGAACTTCAGCAGGTTCCAGTCGGCGTACGGCACCAGCGCGTACTCCGCCTGGCCGCCGACCCAGCCGCCCATGTCGACGTACCCGTACGCCGACCCCGGCCGGTCCGGATTCACGTTCAGGCAAACGCCGGTCTTGCCCTCCTTGCAGTTGACACACCGCCCGCAGGCGATGTTGAACGGGACCGACACCAGGTCGCCGACCTTGATGAACTCGACGTCCCGGCCGACCTCGGCCACCTCACCGGTGATCTCATGACCGAGCGCGAGCCCCGACGGCGCTGTCGTCCGGCCGCGGACCATGTGCTGGTCGCTGCCGCAGATGTTGCTGGCCACCACCTTGAGGATCGCCCCGTGCGGAATCTGCCGGCCCACGTTCGCGGGGTTGACCCCTGGCCCGTCCTTGAGCTCCAGACTCGGGTAGTCGATCGTCTCGACCGCCACGTCGCCTGGGCCCTTGTAGATCACTGCCCTGTTACCCGGCACGCGCAATGCTCCTCTCCAGGAGGCTCCGCCGCAGAACGCCGTGGAGCCGTGCGAAACCGCTGTCGCAGGCCGCGATCGCCCCGAGAAGGCGACCCAGTCGTCGCCTGCCCCGCCCAGGTGAATCCCGTTCCGGCGGCGATGCCGCAACGCCGTCGGGGGATTGCTGTCGACGCTAGTTCGCGCCACCAGCACGGTCAACGCGGGACAGCGTGTACGCCCGACGAGTACTTGGGGATCCGGAAGGTCACCTTGGTGCCGGCGTCGACGGCGGTCTCCACGACCAGGCCGTACGCGTCGCCGTACACCTGCCGGAGCCGGGCGTCCACGTTGCCGAGGCCGACCGAGTCGCTGCCGGACTCACCGGCCAGCGCGGCCCGGATCACCTCGGGGTCGCTGCCGGCGCCGTCGTCCTCGACGCTGATCTCGGCCTCGTTGATCCGGTCCCGGGCCCGGATGGTGATCCGGCCGGCCCCGGTGGTGCCTTCCAGGCCGTGCCGTACGGCGTTCTCCACCAGCGGCTGCACGACCAGGAACGGGATCACCACCGGCAGCACCTCGGGCGCGATCAGCAGCGATACCTTCAGCCGGTCGCCGAACCGCGCCTGCTCGAGCACCAGGTACCGCTCGACGTTGCGCAGTTCGTCGGCCAGCGTGGTGAACTCGCCGCCGCGCCGGAGCGCGTAGCGGGAGAAGTCGGCGAACTCCAGCAGCAGCTCACGCGCCCGCTCCGGATCGGTCCGCACGAACGACGCGATCGCGGCCAGCGCGTTGTAGATGAAGTGCGGGCTGATCTGCGCGCGCAGTGCCCGCAGCTCGGCCTCCATCGCGCGGGTCCGTTCCTTGTTGAGCTCCGCCAGCTCCACCTGGCCGGACACCCAGCGGGCGACCTCCTCGGTCGCTCTGACCAACGGGGCCGACGAGCGGATGCTGTAGGCGACCAGTACGGCGACCACTCGCTCCTCGGTGACGATCGGGGCGACTACCGCCGTACGGATCGGGCACTGCGGGTCGCCACAGGCCACGTCGTGGGCGCCGAGGACCGCCGTACGTCCGGTGCGGAGCGTCGGGGCGGCCAGCGCCTTCGCGTCGCCGCGGTGGTTGCTCTCGTAGGGTCCGCCTACGCCGTCCCACGCCAGTACGCCGGAGGAGTCGCAGATGGCGATGGCCGCCGTACCCAGGAGGTCCCGGAGGTGGCGGCTCGCCTTGCCCGCCGCCGCGGGGGTCAGCCCCTCGCGCAGGTGCGGTGTGGCCAGCGAGGCGGTATGCAGGGTCGCATACGTCGCCTTGTCAGCCGGAGTCCCAAAATGCTTCCGCCGTCGCGCGAACACGACACGACGGTAACCGCTCAGCTCTCCGCGCGGGGTCTGAAGGCCTCCAGGGCCTCGGTGTCGGAGTAGTTCGACAGGAGGTACTCGGCCACCCAGGCCTCTCGATCGGGGTACGACGACTCGGCGACGATCCGGTCGGCGGCCTTCCTCCTGTCCATCGGGGCCCTTCGCAGCTGCACGCCGTCCGGAGTGAGCAGGGCCCAGCTTGGGCCAGGAGCGCCGTACGGCATGCCGACGCTGCCGGCGTTGACCACCAGGCGCCGGTCGACCTGCCGCGCGAACGGCATGTGCGTGTGCCCGCACACCACCGTCCGGACCTCGTCCGGCAGCCCGCTGAACACCTGCGCCCACCGAGCGATCGGACTGTCCACCAGCACCATTTCTTCGTCGTCCCGCGGCGTCGCATGGCAGAACAGCGCATCGCCAATCGTCACGGTGGTAGGCAACCCAGCCAGCAGCTCCACCTGATCAGGCCGCAACTGGTCAGCCGCCCACGGACTGACACCATCCGGCGCCTCGCCCTGGAACGTCCCACGAGCCATCGCCACCAGCTCCCGGTCCGCGTTCCCGCGCACCCAGACCACCCGCTCGCCGAGCGACACCAGCAAGTCCAGCGTCTCCACCGGCTGCGGCCCGCTGGCGATGTCTCCTGCCAGCACGATCACATCGGCGTCCCGCACATCCGACTCGGCCAGTACCGCCTCGAGAGCGGGCAACACCCCGTGCACGTCCGCAAGCACCGCAACCGTCGTCATACCGACAGTCTGCTGCGAAACCCCAACGGCAGCGGGGATATCTGCTACCGGCAGATCAGGTGCCGATCACCAGGGACTGGTCGGTGACGATCTTGGTGGCGAGCTCGCAGGCGGCGGTGGCGAGGTTGCAACGGATGATCGCCTGGTCGACGTTCTCCGTCTCGCCCTGGCCGTCGCCCACGGCGACGATCAACACGTGCTGGTCGTCCTCGGCGGCGATCCGGTGGAAGCAGCCGTTCCACTCGCGGACCAGCTTGCCGGTCCGGGTGTCCACCGCGGCCTGGACGAGGTTGCAATAGCCGTCGCCGTACGCCGGTCCGCCGACCGCCGTCCTGGTGTCCGGGGTGAAGCCGGTGATCCAGTAGTCGCAGGTGCGCGACAGCTGCTTGCCGGAGTCGACCTCGACCATCGAGGAGCAACTGCCGCCGTCGTTGATCAGGTTCACCGAGGAGGCCACGCTGCCGTCCCTCGACACGGCCGACGCGGACGTGACCGTCTTGACCACGACGGGCTTCGCCGCACCGGGCACCCAGCTGTACAGCCTCCAAGCACCGGTGTCGTCGCTGTCCGCGCGGTAGTAGACCTTGTCGCCCACGTAGGCGAGCACCTGCAGGTTCCACGCGTCCGGCAGCTTCAACGACTTCAGGAAACCGCCCTCGCCCGGGTCCTCGGCGTAGACGATGCCGCCCTTCTCCTGCGCCCCGAGCCAGCTGGGCCGGGCCGCCGCGTACGCCGCCGCGGACTGGTCCGCCCTCGTCACCAGCGAGGACACGTCCGGAGTACGGCGTACGTCGCCGGCACCACTGACCTTGATCAGCTCGGTCCCCGCGTCGCCCTTCGTGACGGCTGCCAGCGCGTCGGTCTCCAGCCGGCCGATCGCGATGATGCCGCCGGTGCCGGGGATCTTGAGCGGGCTGCCGGCGCCGCCGCGAACCTCGCGGCCGACGAGGTACGGGATCGCCGGCTCGCGGCCCTGGGAGAGCTTGTTGATGTCCACCTTGACCTTGGTCGGCCCGGTGGACGTCGGCGGCGCGCTGGTCGGCGTCACGGTCGGCGTCGGCTTGGCGGTCGTCGGAGTCGTCGACGGCGTCGGCTTCGGCGTGGAGCTCTGGGTCGGCGACGGGGAGCCGGTCAACGGGGCGGCGTCGGCTTGGGCTGACTCGGGGCCTTGGCGGTAGGCGAAGGCTGCGCCGATCGCCACGGCGGCTACTGCTACTGACGCGACCAGGATGACCAGGCGCCTGTTGTTGCTCCGCATCACCGGACTCCTTACTTACGATCCGAGCAGCAGGGGCTCGGATGACAGAGGTGTGGCCAGCTCGCACTGACCGGTGCTGACCGTGCACCGCACGAGGGCGGAGCGGGACTGCGGCTCTGGCTGGTCGTGCCACAGCAACAACAGGTGGTCATCGTCCTCGGCTACGGCGCCGCGCAGGGACGGTGCGGTCCACTCGCGCAGCAGCTTGCCGGTCTTGGTGTCGAGCGCCGCCGTCCGTTGCACGCCGTACGGCGCTCCGGTGTTGGGCGGCAGGCCGACGACGAAGCCGTTGGTCGGGCTGAAGCGGTCCAGCCGGTACTGGCAGGTGCGCCAGACCTGCCGGCCGGTGTCGGTGTCCGTCAGCGCGCTGCACAGCCCGCTGTCGGTGAACACCGGGACCCAGGCCACCAGGTTGTTGCGGAAGGCCACCGACACCGGTGTGGACAGGTAGGCGTAGGTCCGGAGGTCCTTCGCGTCGACGTCCCACTGGAACAGAGTCTCCGCGGCCTCGAGGCTCCGGGCGGCGGTGAAGTACACGTGCCGGTCGACCACGGCCAGCACCCGCACGTTGTAGTCCGCGGGGCGATCCAGTACGGCGGTCGGCTTCGTGCCGGGCTCCTGGAAGTACACCCTTCCGCCGGGCCTGCCGTCCGCGTACTGACCGCCGGACGCGTAGGCGGCGTACTTGCCGTCGGAGCTGGTCGTCAGCGAGTCGACGCCCTTGATCTGGTCGACGACCTTGCCGGTGTGGTCCTGGATCATCAGCGAGCTGCTGGTCGCGCCGGCGACCTGCACGGTCAGGGTGGTGTCCCAGAGCCGTGCCGCTGCGACGATCTCAGCCTTGCCGGGCACCTTCACCGGAGTGCCGACTCCACCAAGCACGGTCCGACCGCGGACGTAGGTGATCTGCGGCTCGTGACCTTCCTGAAGCTGGGCGGCGTCGAGCTTGCCGCTCGTAGCCGTCACGGCCGCGGCCAGTGGCGCAGCTGAACCGCCGCCCTGGGTGCGCGGGGACTCGGCAGCGGCAAGCAGCCCGCCGCCCGCGGCAGCAGTGACCGCGACCGCGGCTATACCCGCTACCAACGGTCGGTTTCTGCTGATCACCCGTGCCTCATTCATCCCCGTTTGGACGCTCCGGAACCCGGTTTTGTTCGCCCCGAAACGCCGTACCCGATGCTCCGGCGAACGAGTCGCAGGAGGCATCGAGCATAATTGCGCCATGGACCAGCCACCCCGGATCGGCCGGTACTCCCTGGTCCGCCGGGTGGGTGCCGGAGGTTTCGCGACCGTTTGGCTGGCCCGGGACGAGCAGCTGGACGCCGAGGTCGCCGTCAAGATCCTCTCCGACAACTGGATCGAGGACGAGGACGTCCGGCGCCGGTTCCTGGCCGAGGGCCGGTTCCTGCGCAAGGTCGACTCGCTGTACGTCGTCGGCGTCCACGACATCGGTGAGGCCGAGGACGGCCGCCCGTTCATGGTGCTCACCTACGCCGACGGCGGCACGCTCGCGGAGCGGATCAAGGCCGGCCCGCTGGAGATCGCCGAGGTGGTCCGGGTGATCGGCCAGGTCGGCCGCGGCCTGAAGCACCTGCACAGCCGCGGCGTCCTGCACCGCGACGTGAAACCGGCGAACGTGCTGTTCCGCACCGACCCGGCCGGCGACCGCGCGATGCTGTCCGACCTCGGGCTGGGCAAGTCGCTGGCCGAGGTCTCGCGGATCACGATGCCCGGCGGCACCCCGGCGTACGTCGCGCCCGAGCAGGTCCGCGGCGAGCGGCTGGACCACCGGGCCGACCTGTACTCGCTGGGCGCGGTCGCGTACGCCGCCTTCACCGGCCAGGCGCCGTACGGCGTTGCGAGCCTGAGCGCCGTGATGCAGATCGACACCCCGCCGCCGTCGATGGCGACCCTGCGCGAGGACATCCCGGACGCGATCGACGTCGTCGTACGGCGTGCTCTCGAGCCGGACCGCGACAAGCGCTGGCCGGACCTGGACAGCTTCCTCAACGCCCTGCGCGACGCGCACACGACCGGCGAGGTCCCGCCCGGCCTGGTGCCGGCCGCGGAGATGCCGACCCCGGTCGCGCCGCCCGCCGACGTCGACCAGGCAACCGCCCTGGCCGGCGCCAACCAGTCGACGGTCGCGACCAAGCCGAAGCGCTCAGCCCGCGGCAAGGTCATCGCCGCACTGGTCGCGGTCCTCCTGGCCGCTGGTGGCGGTTACGGCGGGTACCAACTCGTGCTGACTCGTCCGGTGAAGGTCGAGTACAACAACCTGTCGGTGGAGGTTCAGCGGGACTGGGTGCAGAAGTCCGAGGGACCTGGCCCGTCGTTGCTGGTGACCACGAGCACCGCCGACTGGCAGTCCAACAAGGACACCGAGGGTGTCTTCCTGGGCATCAGCGACGGCACGACGTTGCCGACGACCACCACACCGCCGACCGGCTGCAAGACGGCGCCGCCTGACCCACCGGACGTGGCAGGTCAGAACCTGGTCACCTTCAAGTACAGCTGCAACGGGCCGTCCGTCGACGAGCAGTACCGGCTGCTCGACGGCGACAAGGTGCTCCGGATCCAGGTCCGGGACGACAACCCGGGCAACCGGGCGGCGGTGCTGGCGTCGGCTGAGTACACGCCCTAGGGGACGAGTGACGTCAGCGACGAGATGCTTGCCTTGTGCATGCGTGGGATGACGTTGAGCGTCGTCGGGTCCGAGCCGTACAGGTGTGACGCCGACTCGTAGACCAGGTACGCCGTTCCGTTGTACTCCGTGATGCCCTCGGTCATGCTCGGGGCCCGGAAGCAACTCAGCGCCGCCGCGTCCAGGTCCTTCTGGCCGCGCTTCACCACGTAGATGTTGCTGCGGTTGGTGCGCCCGTACGACGTGCTGTAGATGAAGTGGTTCGCGGTCACCGTCAGGCCCTGCGTCTTGGTCGGCACCTCCCACGCGCCGGCCACCGTGGTCAGCGTCCCGTCGTCGGCGATCTTGTACTCGTACATGACCCCGCGGCCCTCGGAGTTGAACGATCCCGAGAACAGCGAGTCGCCGTAGCTCCCGATGAACGACGAGGCGGCCACGTCCCGAGCAGTCCCGACCTGCGTGAGGTACGGCGTGCCTGCAGCCTTCAGCGCATCACGCAAGGCGGTCAGCCGGTACTTGCGGATGCTGCTGCCTTGACCGGACACGAACGCCCAGCCCTTGCTGACCGTGATGCCGCCGACGTGCGACTCGGCGATCGCGACCACGCCGACAGTGGCGCCGGTGGACGGGTCGATGCCATAGATCTGCGAGTCGGCGCCGGTGCGGTAGGAGGCGACCAGCAGCAGGTTCTTGCCAGTGCCGTCCCAGTTGTACCAAGTGCCGGCGCCTTGTGGGGTGTGCGTGCTCAGGTTGGGGATGCTCGCGCTGTTGCTGAAGCGAGCGTCGTACTTGTACGACGCGGACGGGCCGTCGTAGAAGGTCGAGCCACCACTGGTGGCGGTGTCACAGCTGATCGCGGCACTGGCCGGCAGTCCGGCGGTCAGCGTGGCGGCGGAGGTGAGGAGGGCAGCGAACAGGGCTGTCAGTCGTCTGGACATGGGCGTTGTCCTTCGAGGTTGGGCGGAAACCTACGAAAAATCCAGAGTAAATCGGCAATGAGTAACGCGCGAGGGTGTAGCGGGCGTCGGCCGCTCGAACGGACGCCGTACGGTAGGCGCATGACCGATCTGTCCGCGGCGATCGACCGCGTTCTGCCCAGCGTCCGTGCCGACCTCGAGGACCTCATCCGGATCCCGTCGGTCAGCTACGAACCGGCCCGCGCGGCCGACGTCCAGCGCTCCGCCGAGGCGACCGCCGCGCTGTTCGAGGCCGAGGGGTTCGCGGTGAAGATCGTCCGCGCCGGCGAGGGTGCGCCGGCGGTGATCGCCAAGAAGCCCGCGCCGCCCGGGAAGCCGACGGTGCTGCTGTACGCGCACCACGACGTCCAGCCGACCGGACCGGTCGAGCAGTGGACGTCGGACCCGTTCGAGCCCGTCGAGCGCGGTGACCGGCTCTACGGCCGGGGCGCGGCCGACGACAAGGCCGGGATCGCCGCGCACCTGGCCGCCGTACGGGCCTTCGGCAACGACCTGCCGGTGGGCGTGACGGTGTTCGTCGAGGGTGAGGAGGAGATCGGCTCGCCGACTTTGCTGCAGCTGCTGGACGAGTACTCCGAGGACCTGGCCGCCGACGCGATCGTGATCGCCGACTCCGGCAACTGGGACATCGGCCAGCCGGCGCTGACGGTGTCGCTGCGCGGCCTGGTGGAGGCGTACGTCGAGGTGCGAACGCTGGACCACGCTGTGCACTCGGGCCTGTTCGGCGGACCGATTCCGGACGCGCTGTCGGCGTTGTGCCGGCTGCTCGCCACCCTGCACGACGACAAGGGCGACGTCGCGGTGGACGGTCTGCACGCCTCGCGGGCGGCGGACGTCGAGTACCCGGAGGACCGGCTGCGGTCCGAGTCGAGTGTGCTGGACTCGGTCCGGCTGACCGGTTCGGGTTCGCTCGTGGACCGGCTGTGGACGCGGCCGTCGATCGCCGTCCTCGGCATCGACACCCCGTCGGTGGCCGAGGCCAGCAACACCCTGGTGCCGGTCGCGCGCGCCAAGGTGGGCCTGCGGGTCGCGCCCGGCGACGACGCGATCAAGGCGAGTGCGGCGCTCAAGTCGCACCTCGAGAACCATGCGCCCTGGGGTGCGCAGGTCACCGTGACCGAGGGGCAGACCGGCCAGCCGTGCAGCATCAACGCGCGCGGCGCCGGGTACGAAGCAGCCCGGGCTGCCTTCAAGACGGCGTGGGGAGTCGAGCCGATCGACATGGGCATGGGCGGGTCGATCCCGTTCATCGCCGAGTTCCAGCAGACCTTCCCGGAGGCCTCGATCCTGGTCACCGGCGTGGAGGATCCGGACACCCGCGCGCACGGAATCGACGAGGGTCTGCACCTGCCCGAGTTCCGCAAGGTCTGCCTCGCCGAGGCCCTGCTGCTGCAGAACCTGGCCGACGGTTCCTGACCGGGCTTTCCGGCGACCCAGTGTTTGGCATAGGTTTCGGCGAGTGAAGATCGCAGTCGTACGGGAGACCAGACCGGCCGAGCGCCGGGTCGCGCTGGTGCCGGAACAAGTCGCGAAACTCATCGAGCTCGGCTATGAGGTGGCGGTCGAGCCGGCCGCCGGCGAACGAGCGCTGTACTCCGACGAGCAGTACCGCGACGCCGGGGCCGAGGTCGCCTGGGGCGCCGACCACGCGGCCACCATCGTGGCGTCGGTGCAGCCCCTGGAGCGCGAGCGCCTGCAGCGGCTGCACGCCGGTACGGCGCTGATGTCGTTCCTGCCGACGAATCCGCCGGACGTGGTCCGGACCGCCACCCGCGCCAAGCTCACCGCGTTCGCGATGGAGCTGATCCCGAGGATCTCCCGGGCCCAGTCGATGGACGCGCTGTCCTCGCAGGCCCTGGTCGCCGGCTACCGCGCCGCGATCGTCGCGGCCGAACGGCTGCCGCGGTTCTTCCCGCTGAACATGACCGCGGCCGGCACGGTCCCACCGGCCCAGGTCCTCGTCCTCGGCGCCGGCGTGGCCGGCCTGCAGGCGATCGCGACCTGCAAGCGCCTCGGCGCCGTCGTGAAGGCGTACGACGTCCGGACGGCGGCCGCCGAGGAGATCGCGTCGATGGGCGCGGTGCCGATCGAGCTGGAGCTGGGGACGCTGGACGGCCCCGGCGGCTACGCCCGCGAGATGACACCGGAACGCGCCCAGCTGCAGCGCGAGCTGCTCACCCCGTACGTCGCGGCCGCGGACGCCCTGATCACGACGGCCGCCGTACCCGGGCGCACCGCGCCGATGCTGGTGTCGCGGTCGATGGTCGAGCAGATGAAGCCCGGCTCGGTCGTGGTCGACCTGGCCTCCGAGCAGGGCGGCAACGTCGAGGGTTCGGTCGCCGGCACCGAGCTGACCATCGGCGACGCGCTGGTCTGGGGTGGCGCGAATGTGCCCAGCCAGCTGGCCGGACCAGCCAGTCGGCTCTACGGTCAGAACATCGCCAACCTGATCCGGCTGATGACCCGCAACGCGGCGTTCGATCCGGACTTCGACGACGAGATCGTCCGCGGCTGCTGCGTCACCCACGACGGCAGCGTGCTGCACGAGCCGACCCGAGAGCTTTTGGAAGGACAAGCCCCGTGAGCGAGTCCATCGCGCTGCTGACGATCTTCGTGCTGGCCGCGTTCGTCGGCGTCGAGGTGATCAGCAAGGTCTCCTCGACCCTGCACACCCCGCTGATGTCCGGGGCGAACGCGATCCACGGTGTCATCCTGGTCGGCGCCATCATCGTCACCGGCCAGGCCGAGTCCGCGATCGTGGTCGCGGTCGGGTTGCTGGCCGTCGTCCTCGCGACCGTCAACATGGTCGGCGGGTTCGTGGTCACCGACCGGATGCTGGAGATGTTCAAGGGTCCGGGGGCACGCAAGAAGGAGCTGCGCAAGTGATCCCCACCTGGGCCCAGATCGGCTACCTGGTCGCCGCGGTCTGCTTCATCGTCGCGCTGAAGGCGCTGTCGTCGCCGAAGTCCGCCCGGGCCGGCAACGCGCTCGGCGCGGCCGGCGCGGTGCTCGCGGTGGTGATCACCTTCGTCGCCTACAAGCCGGACCACCTGGCGCCGATCCTGATCGCGCTGGCCGTCGGCACCGTCGGCGGCGTAGTCGGGTCCCGCCGGGTGCAGATGACGCACATGCCGCAGCTCGTTGCCCTGTTCAACGGCGTCGGCGGCGGCGCGGCCGCCCTGGTCGCGCTGATGGAGCTCGGCGAGGTGCACGCGGGGCAGACCGTCGCCGCGATCGCGACCGCGTTCACCATCCTGGTCGGCGCGATCAGCTTCTCCGGCTCGATCGTCACGTTCGCCAAGCTGCAGGAGCTGATGACGACCCGGCCGGTGACGTTCCCCGGCCTGCCGGTGCTCTTCATCGCCGGGATCATCGGCGGTATCGCGCTGGCCGGCTGGCTGGTCTCCGACCCGCGGGTCTGGGTCGGCGTCCTGCTCTGCCTGGTCGGTCTCGCGGTCGGCGTGATGCTGGTGCTGCCGGTGGGCGGCGCCGACGTGCCGATCGTGATCTCGCTGCTGAACGCCTTCACCGGCCTGACCGTCGCGGCCGGCGGGTACGTGCTCGGCAACACGCTGCTGCTGGTGGCCGGCACGCTGGTCGGCGCGGCCGGTACGTTGCTGACCAAGCTGATGGCCGACGCGATGGGCCGCTCGCTCTACAACATCCTGTTCGGCGCGATCCGCGGCGGCTCGACCCTCGGCGCCGGTACGGCGTCCGAGCGGCCGGTCATCTCCGGCGGCGCCGAGGACGTCGCGATCCTGCTCGGGTACGCGAACAAGGTCATCATCGTGCCCGGGTACGGGCTCGCGGTCGCCCAGGCCCAGCACACCCTGCGTGACCTGGTCGAAGAGCTGCAGAGCCGCGGAGTGAAGGTCGACTACGCGATCCACCCGGTCGCGGGCCGGATGCCGGGCCACATGAACGTGCTGCTGGCCGAGGCGCAGGTGCCGTACGAGCAGCTCCGTGAGATGGACGACATCAACGGCGACTTCAAGTCCACCGACGTGGTCCTGGTGGTCGGCGCCAACGACGTGGTCAACCCGGCCGCCCGCACCACGCCGAGCGCCCCGATCTACGGGATGCCGATCCTGAACGCCGACGAGGCGCAGCGGGTCATCTTCCTCAAACGTTCGATGCGTCCCGGTTTCGCCGGTATCGAGAACGAGCTCCTCTACGACCCGCGGACCACGCTGCTGTTCGGCGACGCCCGCGACTCGCTGACCAAACTGCTGGCCGCCCTCAAGACGGTCTGAGCCCGATTACGTTGTCAACGGCGAAAGCCGCGAACTAAACCACGCCAAACGCGGAGAATCAAGCGTTTGGCATCTTCCTGCCGGGGTCGCCGGCCAGCGGTCCAGACCGGATGCGCCGGCCGGGAACCCCTGCGGAGACAGGCGTCCGGGCGCGGGCGCCGTACCCGGGGAATTCGCCCGGAAATACCAGCCGGTCAGACCCAGCCGCGTTTGGCCGCGGCCACGCCCAATTCGAATCGGCTGGCCGCGTCGAGACGCTCGGAAAGGTTCGCGGTAATTCGCCGGGCAGTGCGCAAAGAAATACCCAGCAAACGCGCGACCTGTTCGTCTTTCGCGCCACCCGCGAGCAAACGCAGAACTTCGGCCTCATGGGGTGTCAGCGGCGTATTGTCGTCGCGGTCCTCCGGGGCGAACAGCTCGGTCGCCCGGGACCAGTAGGAGTCGAAGAGCGCGAGGGCCACCGAGACGACGGCGGGGGACCGGTGGATGACCGCGCCGGCCGTCGGGTTCTCCGGGTCCATCGGCATGATCGCGATCTCCTGGTCGAAGATCAGCAGCCGCATCGGCAGTGTGGGAGTCGCCCGCACCTCACCGCCGAGCCGGTGCATCGCCGCGGCGTAGTCCAGCGCCTGCTTCGACGCCGTCATGCTCTGCAGGTAGACGGTCCGCATCTTCAGCCCACGCTCGAGCAGCGGCAGGTCAGGCGACCGGTCCATCGGCTGGATGGTGTCGTCGATGTGCGCCGGCACCAGGCCCCAGAAGGTCTCGCGGGCCTTCAGGCCGAGCTCCTCGATCCGGCGCGACGCGTTCGCCCGGCCCTTGAGCACCTCGACGTCGCCGCTGCTCCGGGCGGTCAGGAGCTCGTTGTACTGCTCCGCGACGATCTCGGCCGAGGCCTCGGCCTCCCGAAGCTCACCGAGCGCCATGTTCAGCTCGGTGCGCCGCCGCTCGGCGAGGCCGGTCAGCCCCACCCGCGGGTGCACCGCGTGCTCACTGTCCGGGTCGGTCCAGGTCGGCACCAGCAGGCCGAGCTCGCGCAGCGTGTCCATCCGCCGGTGAACTTCCGGCAGCGGGCTTTTTACTAGCGCGGCAATCTGCTCCGGCGTACTGTCTGGGTGGCTGAGGAGGGCGTGATAGACCGCGAAAGTGGCTTCGTCCACCCCCAGCGGCTCGAACACGTTTCTACTCCTCAGAACTTGGTGGAACCGACCATATACACAGTGCTTCGACAGTGAGACCCGGCGGTTGGTTCCGGAATTATTTCGAAGGGACAACTTGTGATCAAGAAGTTGCTGATAGTAGTCGCCCCGGCGCTTCTTCTTGTGGCCGCCACCGCGCAGCCCACGGCCGCCGTCGCGGTGGGTGCGCAACCGGGCTGCACGGTCCACATGACCTGCTGGTAAGTCCACCGTCGTCGGTGGTGGCCGGAGGGCCGGTCCGCGTCCCGTAGACTGCTGGCGTGGCTCGTGGCGATGGTCGGCTCACTCATGACCTGGACCCGCAGGACCTTGGCCCGCAGGACGCGTGTGGCGTCTTCGGGGTTTGGGCGCCGGGGGAAGAGGTCGCCAAACTCACCTATTTCGGGCTCTACGCTCTGCAGCACCGCGGGCAGGAGTCGGCTGGCATAGCAGTCAGCAACGGCAGCCAGATCCTCGTCTACAAGGACATGGGACTGGTCAGCCAGGCGTTCGACGAGGCGACCCTGGCCTCACTGCGGGGGCACATCGCGATCGGCCACTGCCGGTACTCGACCACCGGGTCGAGCGTGTGGGCGAACGCACAGCCGACGTTCCGGTCCACCGCGACCGGGTCGATCGCTCTCGGTCACAACGGCAACCTCACCAACACCGGTGAGCTGGCGGCCAGCCTGAACGGCGGCGGTGACCTCGATCTCGGCCTGGACGTCGAGGTCGAGCACGCGAAGGCGAACGCCAAGCACAGCGCCTCCTCCGACACCGACATCCTGACCTCGATGCTGGCCGGGTACCCGGACCTCACCATCGAGCAGGCGGCGGCCAAGATCCTGCCGAAGGTGAAGGGCGCCTTCAGCCTGGTCTTCATGGACGAGAACACGCTGTACGCCGCCCGCGACCCGCAGGGCATCCGCCCGCTGGTGCTGGGCCGGCTGGAGCGCGGCTGGGTGGTCGCCAGCGAGACCGCCGCCCTGGACATCGTCGGCGCCTCCTTCATCCGGGAGATCGAGCCCGGCGAGATCGTCGCGATCGACGCCGAGGGGCTGCGTTCGACCCGGTTCGCCGCGGCGGACCCGAAGGGCTGCCTGTTCGAGTTCGTCTACCTGGCCCGCCCGGACACCCAGATCTCCGGCCAGCGGATCCACTCCACCCGGGTGGAGATCGGCCGCCGGCTGGCCCGCGAGCACCCGGCCGAGGCCGACCTTGTCATCGCCACCCCGGAGTCCGGCGTACCGGGCGCGATCGGGTACGCCGAGGAGTCCGGCATCCCGTACGGATCGGGCCTGGTCAAGAACGCGTACGTCGGCCGCACCTTCATCCAGCCCAGCCAGACCATCCGCCAGCTCGGCATCCGGCTCAAGCTGAATCCGCTGCGCGAGGTGATCGAGGGCAAGCGGCTGGTCGTGGTCGACGACACCATCGTCCGCGGCAACACCCAGCGTGCGGTGATCCGGATGCTGCGCGAGGCCGGCGCCAAGGAGATCCACGTCCGGATCACGGCGCCGCCGGTGAAGTGGCCGTGCTTCTACGGCATCGACTTCGCCAGCCGCGCCGAGCTGATCGCGAACGGCCTGAACACCGAGGAGATCTGCCGCTCGCTGGGCGCCGACTCGCTCGGCTACATCAGCCTGGACGCGCTGGTCGAGTCCACCACGGTGCCGAAGGAGCGGCTCTGCCGCGCCTGCTTCGACGGGGTGTACCCGGTCGAGCTGCCGGACCCGGAGCAGCTCGGCAAGCACCTGCTGGAGCTGCCGGTGGCCACCGACATCGACGGCCTGGCCACAGTTTCCGGTGGCGCCGGCGCCGCCGACGCACTCAGCCGTCCGTGATCGGCCGTCCGTAAAGGGCCGTCCGTAGCGGGCGTACGTCGTACCGAGGAGAAGAACCGTGAGTGAAGGGGCGAGCTACGCTGCCGCCGGAGTCGACATCGAGGCCGGGGACCGGGCCGTCGAGCTGATGAAGGAATGGGTGGCGAAGGCGACCCGCCCCGAGGTGGTCGGCGGGCTCGGCGGGTTCGCCGGGCTGTTCGACGCCACCGCGCTGACGTCGTACCGGCGGCCGCTGCTGGCGACCTCGACCGACGGGATCGGGACCAAGGTCGCGATCGCGCAGCAGCTGGACAAGCACGACACGATCGGGTTCGACCTGGTCGGCATGGTCGTCGACGACCTGGTCGTGTGCGGCGCCGAGCCGCTGTTCATGACCGACTACATCTGCACCGGCAAGGTGGTCCCGGAGACGATCGCGCAGATCGTGAAGGGCATCGCCGAAGCCTGCGTCGAGGCCGGTACGGCGCTGGTCGGCGGCGAGACCGCCGAGCACCCGGGCCTGCTGGAGCCGGACGAGTACGACGTCGCCGGCGCATCGACCGGCGTGGTCGAGGCCGACGAGGTGCTGGGCGCGGAGCGGGTGCGCGCCGGGGACGTGGTTGTGGCGATGGGGTCCTCGGGCCTGCACTCGAACGGGTACTCCCTGGTCCGGCACGTGTTCTTCCAGCGGGCTCGCTGGACGCTGGACCGCGAGGTGCCGGAGCTGGGGACCACGCTGGGTGAGGTGCTGCTGACCCCGACCCGGGTCTACGCCAAGCACTGCCTGGAGCTGATCCAGGAGCTGAACGGCGAGTTCGAGGGTGACGCGAAGCCGCTGCACGCGATGTCGCACATCACCGGCGGCGGGTTCGCGGCGAACCTGGCCCGCGTCATCCCGGACGAGCTGTCGGTCCGGATCGACCGGTCGACCTGGACGCCGGACCCGATCTTCGGGCTGGTCGGGCTGCTGGGCGACGTGGCCCTGCCCGAGCTCGAGAAGACGCTCAACATGGGGGCGGGGATGGTCGCCGTACTGGATCCGTCGGTGGCAGACCAGGCGATCGCGGCGCTGGCGGCGCGCGACATCCCGGCGTGGGTGTGCGGCGAGGTCGGCCCGACTCCGGGCGGAACCGTCACGCTGGAAGGCGTGTACGCCAAGTAGGCCGGCCGCCGAGCGGCTGACCCGAGGCACCGAGAAGGTCCCGCCGGCGCTGCTTTCGAGCAGGCGGGACCGCTCCGGCTACTGCTGGTGTGGTGGAGCTCGTCGGACGCGCGACTAACTGCTCAGCTACCCGCGAGGGCGCTGAGCAGGTCAGCCGAGCTGTTGCTTACCGACGGGGGTGGTAGTCGTCGGCGTCGTAGTCGTCGCCGTCGTTCTCGCCGTTGGCAGAACGGTCGCTCCCCTGGT
The DNA here is from genome assembly GCF_053592935.1 of Kribbella sp. NPDC002412. NCBI lineage: Bacteria > Bacillati > Actinomycetota > Actinomycetes > Propionibacteriales > Kribbellaceae > Kribbella > Kribbella sp. NPDC002412. The sequence continues at coordinate 14,195 of NZ_JBSFBL010000030.1, read as the reverse complement.
CACCGGACAGCTCTCGCTTGAGCTGGTCCAAGTCGGTGTCCCAGGTGCGGTACTTCAGGTCGCGAGCGACCTTCGTCTGCTTGGCCTTTGCACGGCCGCGCCCCATAGCGTCGACCCCCTCGCACAAGTCAACCGGGTACGCAGCGTGGCGCCCACGGATCAGTCGTCAGTAATCGTGTTTCTAGGATACCCGGAGCACGGGATCGACACACGCACCGGCCCCCTGGCTGGACCCCGAGAGGTCCGATCACGCGGTCGGTGGGGTGGGCCGGTCCCCTCGAAACCGGCCCACCCCACCGCGTCGAGCCCCGGTTACTTGACCTCGCGACGTGAGCTTGCCCACAGTCCCACGATGGTCGGCAGCACGATCCAGATCCCGATCGCGGTGAGCGTCTCGGGCAGCATCCCGTTCAGGTTCCGCTCGATGATCCGGCCGAAGGCGCCGAACACGTCGAGCCAGTTCGCGTTGTCCTTGAACAGCGCCGGACCGGCCAGCGACCAGGCGGTCGGGGCGATGAAGTAGACCAGGATCGCGACCGCGGTCTGGGCGATCACCGCGCCGAAGGCGGCGCCCATCACCACGTTGAGCGCGACGGTCAGGTAGGCCCCGGCCAGCTGCCCGCCGAGGTCGGTGTACGACGTCGTGTGGTCGGTGACCGCTCCGGCCAGCGCCGTACCGGCCAGGGCGAGGGCGACGACGCCGGTCATCACCACGACGCTCAGCACGATCGCGGAGACGAACTTGGCCAGCTGGACCCGGATCCGGCGCGGTGACAGCGTGAACGTGGTCAGCGCGGTCCGCTGGGTCCACTCGCTCGTCATCGCCATCACGCCGATGACCGGCAGGATCAGCATCACACCGCTGGACGCGGCGCCGAGGAAGCCGTCGAACCCGGCAGGCCCCTGCGGCAGGTGGGTGAGCTGCCAGCCGATCGCGACGACGGCGAGCAGCAGGACGGCGGCGATCAGGACCCGGCCGCTGCGGGTGTTCACGGATTTGCGCAGCTCGATGGCGACGAGCTTGAGGAAGGACTGGCCGCGGGCCGGCGGCAGCGCGGTCGCCACCTCGGCCAGGTGCTTGGCCGGGGCCGGCGGAGCGGCTTCGGTCAGAGTGGTCATGGCTATGAGCTCCAGAAGAGTAGGTGTGGTCAGGCGGCTTCGGCGACGGGCGTGGTCAGCTGGAAGAACAGGTCCTCCAGGCCGGCGCCGTCGCTCTGGCGGAGTTCGAGCAGGATCTGGCCGGCGGCCGCGGCGGCCCGGCCGACCTGCTCGGCGGTAGCGTCGACGCGGAGCGCGCCGTCGGTGAGCGGCTCGGGACGCAGCCCGGCCGCGGTCAGGGCCTGGTTCAGACCGATCGGGTCGAGACCGCGGACGAGCGTGCCGCTCCCGGCCAGCAGCTCCTCCAGCGAGCCGTCGGCGACGATCCGGCCGCCGCCGATGACGACCAGCCGGTCGACCGTCGCCTGGACCTCGCCCAGCAGGTGGCTGGACAGGATCACCGTGCCGCCGCGAGACGCGAAGTCCTGCAGCAGCCCGCGCATCCACCGGATGCCCTCCGGGTCCATGCCGTTGGCGGGCTCGTCCAGGATCAGTACGGCGGGGTCGCCGAGTAGCGCGCTCGCGATCCCGAGCCGCTGCCGCATCCCCAGCGAGTACTGCCCGACCCGGCGCTTGGCGGCGTGGCTGAGGCCGACAGCCTCGAGCATCTCGTCCACCCGGGACTTCGGGACTCCGAGCAGGCTCGCGTTGAGCAGGAGCGTCTCCCGTCCGGTCCTGCCCGGGTGCTGGGCCGCGGCGTCGAGCATGACCCCGACGACCCGGCCGGGGTTGGGCAGGTCGACGTACCGCTTGCCGGTGATGGTCGCGGTGCCGGAGGTCGGCGGGGTGAGCCCGGTGAGCATCCGCAGCGTGGTGGACTTGCCGGCCCCGTTCGGGCCGAGGAAGCCGGTGATGCTGCCCGGCTGGACAGTGAAGGAGACGTCCTGGACGGCCGTGGTGCTGCCGTACCGCTTGGTCAGGTTCTCGACGGTGATCATGGCAACGAGTCAACCGTTCGCGACCCCGGTCGCACATCGGACGAGCGGCTGCGGCCACCCCCTACGAAAGTCGTCGGGGAACGACCCTGAACCCACCCGAACGGGTGACGAGAACACCCTTGCCCCGCAACTACGCTGACAGAATGCGACGGTTGCGCCGGTGGTACGCCTGGTGGGTCAGGCATTCCGCGCGCCTGCGCGACGTCCTGTACGTCGGCTTCAGCCTGCTCACCGTGGTCGCCCAGGCCGCGTCCGGCGGAGGCGGCTGGGGAGTCAAGGACTGGTTCGTCCTCGGCGCCGGCGTGATCGCCTCCGTCGTCCTGTTCTGGCGCCGGCGGTTCCCGGCGACCGTCACCGCGGTCACGGTGCTCGCGATGCTGACCGCGGGGATCTTCGTCCCGATGGGCCTGGCCCTGCTGACCCTCGCGATCCGCCGCCGCGACCTGGTCCTCGTCATCCTGGGCCTCGCGTCGTACGTCGCCTACGTCGCCAACACGGCCTCCGGCGACGGCGAGCTCTGGGTCGCGGTGTTCACCGCGCCGTTCCTGATCGGGACCTGGATCGCGATCGGCGCGTACGTCGGTGCGCGCCGGGACCTGATGGTGTCGCTGCGGGACCGCGCCGAGCGGGCCGAGGCGGAGCGCGAGTTGCGCGGTGAGCAGGCCCGGCTGGGCGAACGCGCCCGGATCGCCCAGGAGATGCACGACGTGCTCGCGCACAAGGTGTCGCTGATCGCGCTGCACGCCGGCGGGCTCGAGGTGAATCCGGCGGTCGGCCCGGAGAAGGTGGAGGACTCGGCCCGGCTGATCCGGGAGACCGCCCGGCAGGCGATGGAGGACCTGCGCGAGGTTCTCGGCGTACTGCGGTCGGACCTGAGCGTCGACGGGGCCGATCTGGCTCCCGTGCCGCGGGCGTCGGACCTGGACCGGCTGGTGCAGGCGTCCCGTAGTGCCGGGGTGAGTGTGACGGGCGAGTTCCTGCTGCCGGACGACGTACCGACGTCGGTGGGGCGGACGATCTATCGCGTGGTGCAGGAGTCGCTGACCAACGTGCACAAGCACGCTCGCGGAGCCTCGACCGAGGTCGTCGTCCATGGCAGCCGGGGAGACGGCGTCCGGGTGCGGGTGACGAATGTGCGGCCCGTCGCTGCTGGTTCACTGCTCCCAGGCTCCGGCGCGGGTCTCGTCGGCCTTCGCGAGCGGGTGCAACTGGTCGGCGGTCGGCTGTCGACCGGGCCGACGCAGGACGGCGGCTGGGAGGTGGACGCCTGGCTGCCCTGGCCGGACGGCCGGGACAACGTCGAGCCGGGCCTGGACTCGGGTATCGACTCGCGTGTGGACGAAGGGGAACGATGACGCGGCTGCTGATCGTGGACGACGAGGCGCTGGTCCGGGCCGGGCTGAAGATGATCCTCGAGTCGGACGACGACCTCGAGGTGGTCGCCGAGGCCGAGGACGGCGCCGACGCGGCGGCGATGGTGGTGAAGCACCGGCCGGACGTCGTCCTGATGGACATCCGGATGCCGCGCCTGGACGGGCTGGCGGCGACCCGGGAGGTGCAGGCGCTGCCGGATCCGCCGAAGGTCGTCGTCCTGACGACGTTCGACCTGGACGACTACGTGTTCCGGGCGCTGCAGGCCGGGGCGAGCGGGTTCCTGCTGAAGGACACGCCACCGCGGGAGCTGGTGCAGGCGGTGAAGGTGGTCGCGGCCGGGGACGCGATGTTGTCGCCGGCGGTGACACGGCGGCTGATCGGGCACTTCGCGGCGGACTCGCGCTCGGACCGGCAGCGGCAGGCGCGGGAGCGGATCGTCGTACTCACCGACCGGGAGCGCGAGGTGCTGGCCGCGGTCGGGCGCGGGCTGTCGAACGCCGACATCGGCAAGACGCTGTACATGAGCGAGGCGACGGTGAAGGCGCACGTGTCCCGCGTGCTGGTGAAGCTGGACGCCACCAACCGCGTCCAGGTCGCGATCCTCGCCCACGACGCGGGACTGCTGGACGACTAGCGCAAAGGAAACCGGTCGGGGCCGTCGGAGGGGTGGGGGACGACGGCCCGCGACCGGTTTCAGGTCAGCGATCCTGGGGGAGGGGAAACGCTGACGGGACTGGATCAGACGCGGCCGAAGGCCACGCTCTTGGTCCAGATCTTGGCCTTCCGGACCGGGACACCCGGCTTCGAGGAGTGCCACAGCATGTTGCCGCCGGCGTAGATGCCGACGTGGTACACGCCGCCGCCACCGCTCTTGAAGAACACCAGGTCACCCGGCTTGGCCGTGGAGCGGCTGATGTGCTTGGTCGCGCTGTACTGCGCACGCGACGTGCGGGGCAGCTTCTTGCCGGCCTTCTTGTACACGTAGCCGGTGTAGCCGGAGCAGTCGAAGCCGCGCGGGGTCGTGCCGCCGTAGCGGTACGGCGTGCCCTTCAGCTTCGCCGCCTCGCGCAGCACCTTCGCGCGGAAGGTGGTGGTCCCGCTGCTCTTGCCGTAGGGACCGTAGAGCAGTCCGCGCTTGGCGGTCCAGGTCAGCCGGCTCCAGGTCGCCCGGGTCGTTGTACCAGTGACCTTGAGACCCCAGGATGCCTGGTACTTCTTCAGGACCCGGATGGTGCTGGCACCGTAGTAGCCGTCCGGGCCGAGGTGCAGGGCCTTCTGCACGTACTTGACGGTCGGGCCCTTGTCGCGGAACCGGAGCAGCGGCCGACTCGGGATGCTCCAGTACCCACGCGGGGTGGCGGTGGCGGTGGCGGAGGTGGTGGCCGCCGAAGCGGTGGCCGGAGGGGCGGCGAGAGTGATGGCGGCTCCACCGCCGACCGTGAGGCCCACCGTGAGGACGGCGGCCGCGGCCCGAGGGCTTGCGGGCTTGGTGGGCTTGCGGTGCTTCGCGAGGGTGCGGCCGGTGGGCCGGGTACTGACCTCGCTGGTCTGACTGACGGCGCGCGAAAGCGACGTCCGTCGGGCAGTGACGGGCATGGTTGTCTCCCGACGCCTGCGGAGTTAGCTGTCGGGTTCGGGCTGGGATTCATCGCCCGGTCCGCTCCCGCGGACTTCACCCCAGGGTTCCGACCACTCACGGTCGAGACCCAACCTCCTGGGTCCCCCACCCCTGCCTTGGTTGTTCGAGGGGAGCAACTGTGCCTGGCAGGGCTCGGCGTTGACACAGGTGCGGTTCGTGTTGTTTACCGAACCGCCGACGACTGTATAACAGAATGATCACGACGCAAACCCTCGAATCCACAGGGAGCCTCCAGAAAGGCCCTGAGGGCCTCTCTGACGGATCAGGAATCGAGGGTGAACACCAGGTGTCCTGAGCGCGTCTCAGCGGGGCTCAGAGGGCAAATGAGCGCTCTCATGTGATCTCGGTCACAGTCGCTGGTCGCTTTCTGTGACAACGGGCACAGTGCGTACTCAGGGCACCCTCAGGTGCTTGCGAATTCAGCTAGTTCCCGAGCAGCGCCACGAACCGGTCCAGGCCGACGTTCCCGCCTGACAGCACCACTCCGACGCGCTCCGGCAGCGGCTGGATCCGCCCGCCCAGCAGCGCCGCGAGCGCACTCGCGCCGCTCGGCTCGAGCACGATCTTCAGCCGCTCGAACGCGAACGCCATCGCGGCCACGATCTCGTCGTCGGTGACGAGTTCGAAGCTGTCCACCAGCCGCCGGTTCACCGCGAACGTCAGCTCGCCCGGCGTCGAGATCGCCTGCCCGTCCGCGATCGTCCGCGGCACGTCGATCTCCACCCGTTCGCCCGCCGCCAGCGACCGGGCGTGGTCGTCCCCGGCGGCCGGCTCGACGCCGATCATCCGGATCCCGGGCGCCAAGGCGGTTGCGGCCGTCGCGCAGCCGGCCATCAATCCGCCGCCACCGACCGGCACGAGCAGCGCGCCCAAGGGCCCGGTCTCCTCGATCAGCTCCAGAGCGACGGTCCCTTGTCCCGCCATCACGTCGTAGTGGTCGTACGGCGGAATGAGCGTGAGCCCCCGCTCGGACGCCAGCTCCTTCGCCAGTGCCGCCCGGTCCTGCGCGTACCGGTCGTACGTGACGACCTCAGCGCCGTACCCGCGGGTGGCCGCGACCTTCGTCGGCGGGGCGTCTGCCGGCATCAGGATGACCGCCTTCGTCCCGGCGATCTGCGCCGCCAGCGCCACGGCCTGGGCGTGATTCCCGGACGAGTACGCCGCGACGCCGTACCGGAGCTCCTCCGGGGTCAGGCGGCTGACCGCGTTGTAGGCGCCGCGGAACTTGAAGGCGCCGATGCGCTGCAGGTTCTCCGCCTTGAGGAAGACCCGCGCGCCCACTCGCTCGTCCAGGGTTCGCGAGGTCAGGACCGGCGTGCGGTGGGCGATCCCGGCGATCCGGTCGGCGGCGGACCGGACGTCTGTGAGACTCAGTTCGGTCATGCGGCCGACGCTATCTGCTCTGCTGCGAAAACCGATGTCAAGATGGCGCGACCGGCTCCGTACTGATGGGCGAGAGGCTCTCCGACCGAGGGCCGTGGATGAAGGAGACACCGTGAAGTATCTGCTGGTGCTGAACATCAACGCCGACGTGCTGGCCGCGCTGACCGAGGAGGAGCAGGCCGCGATCGGCGCCGGGCACGAGAAGTTCATGGCGACAATCAAGGACTCGGGCGAGTTCCACAGCACGGTCGCGCTCACCGAGCCGGCCAAGTCCGCCGTGGTCAAGGTCCGCGACGGGGTTCCGGCGGTGACCGACGGGCCGTTCGTGGAGGCGAAGGAGTTCCTGGGCGGCTACTACATCGTCGACGTCGCCTCGGCGGAACGCGCGTACGAGCTGGCCGCGATGATCCCGGACGCCGCGATCGAGGGCCTCGGCGTCGAGGTCCGCGGCGTGGTGTTCGAGTCCGGTCTCTGAGCAAAAGGGTCTCGCCGCGCTCGCGGCGAGACCCCTTTTGCTATTGCGCTTTTCAGTCCGTCTGGTCGTCGACGTTGGCGTCGGCGGCGCTCCTCTTGATCGACTCGATCCCGTTCAGCGCGACGGCCTCGCCCTACCTCCAGCCGTTTTGTGTTCACGCCGTTTCGGAGCGTAGTCCCGTCAGCCTGCCGGGACCTCACGCACCACGCCGGGTGGGCCGGACCAGCCGGGCCAGGGACCGGGGGCCGGTCCGTCGGCGTCGGGGCGTTCCTCTTCCACCGTCTTGTACGGCTTGAGGCCGCGGGCCTGGTAGTTGACCAGCGCCGCCGGTCCGTCGAGCGTGTTGGTGTTCACCCAGACCCGGGTGATCGGATCGACGCCTTCGTGCCGCTCGTCGAGCGTCCAGGCCATCTGCAGGCCGACAGTCAGCAGGTGGCCGCCGATGCCGCGGCCGATGAAGCCCTTCAGCAGCCCGAAATTCTCGATCTCGACCTCGCTGCCGACGCCGCGAAGGGCGACGTACCCGGCCGGAACGCCGTCGACCCACGGCACGTACGTCTCGAACCCGGGCCGGCTCAGCCAGTCCGTCCACTGGTCCCAGTTCCAGCCGAGCTTGCCGATCCAGTGCCAGTGACCACCGACCGCGGTGTAGAGGTAGCGGGCGAACTCCGGGGAGACCTCCTCGACCCGCCGGATCTCGATCGGCTGTTCCTTCGCCGGCACGATCTCGTCCGGGCTGTGCTGCTCCAGGTAGGTCAGGACGCTGAGTGCCAAGCTACTTCTCCTCGTTCAGTACGCCGCGGATGCCCGCGACGACCAGGTCGATGCCGAGCTCGTAGTACCGGTCCGTCGAGGTCGGGCACACCAGGGTGTCCGCGGCGGACGTGACGAGCGGGTACTTGCGTGGGGGCAGCGAGGCCAGCGATGCACGCTTCCGCCGCAACGAATCCTCACGGGTGATCGGGTCGCTCGCCTCCCGCGCGATCGGGTCGTTGGTGACGAGCGTGATCAGGGAGCAGATCGACTGCCGGCCGACCTCGGCCGCGTCGTCGACCGAGAACCCACCCGCGGTGAGCAGCTCCATCGTCCGCTCGGCCATCACCAGCCCCGGCTCGGCCACCAGGATGCGGGTCAGGGTGAGATCCGCGAGCCGCGGGTGCCCTCGCAGCGCGGTGACGAACGCCGTCAGCACGGCGTGCAGCTGACGGTCCCACGGCTCGTCGGACGGCTCCGGCAGCACGACGTCCGCCAGCAGCCGGTCGCCGAGCGCGGCGAGCAGGTCGTCCTTGTCCTTGAAGTGCCGGTACAGCGCCATCGGCGTGACCTCGTGCTGACCGGCCAGCCGGCGGAGCGTGACGGCGGCCGGACCCTCGTCGTCCGCGATCGCGAGCGCGCTGTCCACGACCTTGTCCGGGTCCAGCCTGCGGGCGGGTTCTTTGCTGATCACGTTGACAAGTTTACACCGTAGACCTAGCGTGTACTGCGTACGCATACAGCGTATACATACAACGTAGACTGAATTCTCGAGTGAGGTAGTCATGCGACGCAGTCCCTGGGCCACCCTGGCGGTGCTGGCCCTCGCGCAGTTCATCGTGGTGCTGGACGTGACGATCGTGAACGTCGCGCTGCCGCACATCCAGGCGGACCTGAACTTCTCCGCCGACTCCCTGCAATGGGTGATCAACGCCTACACGCTGCTGTTCGGCGGCTTCCTGCTGCTGGGCGGCCGGATGGCCGACCTGCTCGGGCCGCGCCGGGTGTTCGTCGCCGGGTTGCTCCTGTTCGGCGCCACCTCGCTGGTCGCGGGGTTGTCGAGCTCACCCGAGTTCCTGATCGCCGCACGCGCCGTACAGGGTCTTGGTGGGGCGCTGCTGTCACCGGCCGCGCTGGCGATTCTCACGGTGACGTTCGCGCACGGGCGCGAGCGCAACATCGCGATGGGTGTGTGGGGTGGTCTTGCGGGTCTTGGTGGCACGCTCGGCGTTGTGGCGGGCGGCGTACTGGTCGACTCGCTCAGCTGGCAGTGGATCTTCTTCGTCAACGTGCCGATCGTGGTTGCGCTCGTCGCGGTGATCCCGGTGTTCGTGCGCGACGTGCGGCACGCGGTTGGTCGCCGTACGTTCGACACCTTGGGCGCTGTGCTTGCCACGACGGGCTTGCTGGCGGTCGTGTACGGCGTGGTGCGGTCGGAGCCGTCCGGATGGGGATCGTTCGAGGTGGTCGGCGTACTGACTGCTGGAGTGGTGTTGCTGCTGGCCTTCGTACTGGTGGAGACGCGGTCTGCTGCTCCGCTGGTGCCGCTGCGGCTGTTCCGGTCGCGTGCGTTGAGTGTGTCGGGCGGATCGCTTGCACTGAACGGGGCTGCGTTCTTGTCGATGTTCTTCCTGACTGCCATCTACTTGCAGCAGGTGCGTGGGGACAGTGCGCTCGAGGCGGGCGTGCACTTCCTCCCCATGGGCGGTGCGGCGATCGTCGGCGCCGTACTGGCGTCGCAGCTGGTGCAGCGTGTTGGCACTCGCACCGTGCAGCTCACCGGCGCAGTGTTGAGCGTTGCCGGGTTGCTGCTGCTGTCGCAGGCTGATGCGACTGGTAGCTATTCCTCAGAACTCCTGCCTGGGTTGGTGATTTTCGGCTTCGGCATCCTCGGTGTCGGCGTACCTGGTCAGATCACCGCTGTCTCCGAGGTGCGGCCGGCCGAGGCTGGTGCGGCGTCCGGTGTGGTCAACGCGATGTACCAGGTAGGCGGTGCGCTCGGTTTGGCGATCGTCACCACGCTGTCCATCACCCACACCACGCAGGAACTCACGCACGGTGCCACCCAGCAACAAGCCCTGGTAGCGGGCTACGAACGTGGACTGCTGGCGGCTGCAGTGTTTGCCTTGGCCAACGTCCTTCTGACACTGGCTTCTCCGCAACTGCAGCCGACCTCCGAAGAGCTGACCGAGGCCGCTGCCGCGGCGTAGTCGTGCACTGCCCGTTGGTGATGCGGGTTCCTATGGGGTTGTGGGCCTCCATGGCGCGGCGCATGGTGGATTCAATGGGAGGTCAGCATCACAAGGGGGAGTCATGGAAGCGAACGCGATCGATCGCCGACGGCTGTTGCACGGAGCCGGCGCAGCTGCCGGTGGAGCCGTGGTTGTCGGGGTGGGGGCGCTGGCAACGCAACCGGCCGCTGCGAGCGGCGGATCCAAGCGACTGGCAGGGAGCTGGCTGGTCAACGTGGCAGCCGGCGGCCCACAAGGAGGCAGGCTCGTCTCGGTCGGCAGCTTCGCTGAGGGCGGAGTCGCGATCACGCACGACATCAGCCCGGCAGGACCACCGTTCACCGGGTCCTGGGCGCAGAACGGAAGCAAGTGGCGCGCGACGCTGTGGTCCGGATTCCCCGGCGACAGCGGACCGGGATCCACCGGACCCACCGCCCGGCTGCGGCTTCGGGGTGAGGTGAAGGGCAACCGGATCCGCGGCACCTTCACCTTCACGCTGTTCGCCCCGGGCGAGGATCCCTCGACCGATACCGGTTCGTTCGAGGGCCGCCGGATCGAAGCCTGACGGTTTGTTGCCGTCTACCCCCATACGGCTTTGGGGGAGAACGGAGGGTGTTCCCGGATCTGCCGCGGTCCCGACTTCGCGAGGCTTGCCCTGTAGTCAATTGCTGACAGGGAGGGCTTGGTATGCGGCGAGCGCTGCAAGTATTGGTGGCTGCGACGACGGTGTCGGCGGTGATGGCGGCTCCAGTGGCCGCCGTTGCCGCACCACCGGATCGCACCGAACTGCAAAGACAGTTGGACACCGTCGTGGCTGCCAGTGGGGTGGGCGCGCTGGCGGAGGTGCGCGACGGGCATCGCGTGTGGCGTGGGACCAGCGGAGTCGCCGAGGTCGGTACGACGCGGAAGGTCCCGGTCCGCGGTCAGTTCCGGGCCGGCAGCATCACGAAGACGTTTGTGGCAACCGTCGTACTGCAGCTGGTGGATGAGGGCGAGCTGCGGTTGGACGACCCGGTGGAGAAGTGGCTGCCCGGGGTTGTCCCGAACGGTGAGAACATCAAGCTGCGCTACCTGCTCAACCACACCAGCACGCTGTACGACTTCAAGGACACCCTGACGATGCAGGAGATCCTCGACAGCCGGTGGCGGACCTGGACGGCCGAGGAGATGGTCGAGCGGGCGCTGGCGAAACCGCCGACGTCGAAGGAGCCGGGGAAGGTCTTCGACTACTCGAACACCAACTACACCTTGCTCGGCATGGTCATCGAGAAGGTGACCGGAGCGTCGTACGCCGACGAGATCGAGCGCCGCATCATCGTGCCGCTGGGGCTGCACGGCACCGAGCTGCCCGGTACGTCGCCGTGGATCCGGCGGCCGCACCCGCACGGCTACGTCCCCACCGGCGAGGGCCTCCTCGACTACACCGAGATGAACCCGTCGATCTTCGGCGCCGGCGGCGAGCTGATCTCCACCGCGGCCGACCTCAACCACTTCTTCGCCGCCCTGCTGGACGGCGACCTGCTACCGCCGTACCTCCTGGCCGAGATGAAAACCCCAGCCGTCCCCGGCCGCAACTACGGCCTGGGCCTGGCCTGGCGCGACACCTCCTGCGGAACCCGCGTCTACGGCAACGACGGCGACTCCCTCACCTACCAGTCCTGGTCCTTCTCCACCGAAAACACCCACCACCAGGCCACCGTCGTAGTAACCCCCAACTTCAACGGCAACGACCCCGACGACACCATCAACAACTTCCTCAACACCGCCTTCTGCAGCTGATCCTCTGAGGCCCCACCAATCCCGCTGGTGGGGCCTCATCGCTATCGTGCTGGAGTGCTGTTGTTCCTCGATGTCGACGGCCCGCTCATCCCCTTCGGCGCGAAGAGCTATCCGACCTACCGACCGGCAAGTACGGCGCTGAGCGCCGGATCCAATCCCCTCGTGGAACGGATCAACCCAGCGCACGGCCCCCGGTTGCTGGCCCTCGGATGCGAGCTGATCTGGGCCACCACCTGGATGAACGACGCAAACGACTGCATCTCCCCCTGGCTGGGTTTCCCGGAGTTGCCGGTGATGACCTGGCCGGAGCCGTCCGACCAGGACGAGCAGGACGAGCGCGCAGGTCTCCACTGGAAGACTCGCGCGCTGGTCGACCGCGCCGCCGGTCGGACGTTCATCTGGATCGACGACGAGATCACCGCCACAGACCAGGCCTGGGTGCGCAACCACCACCAAGGCCAAGCCCTGCTGCACGCCGTCGATCCCCAGCGCGGCCTCACCGACGCGGATTTCGGCACCCTCCACGCGTTCCTGGCAACCGGTTGAGTTCCCGTAAGCGGTATTTATCCTCCGCGTCGCGCGTCTTGTCGGCATGGCAAGTGGCAGGAGGAGGACCATGGCTGAAGACATCGACGTCCGCGCGGAGTTGCGGGCGCGGATCGAAACCCGGCGGGCCGGCATCGCGGCGTTTCTGCGCGACGTCCGGCCGCGCCGCAACCGGCTGACCAACATCAGCATCGTCAGCAGCGCCCTGGCCGCGGCCTTCGTGGCCGGCCCGGCTCTGACCGGCGTGCAATTCACAGAGCGAGTCAAGGAAGACCTGTCCCTCGACACCTCCGCGGCCGTCTGGCAGCCGCTGTGTCTGGCCGCACTGATCGTCTCGTTGATCTCGGTCATCTCGAGCAACCTGAGCAAGTCCCAGGACCTCGCCGCGCGCGTCACGGCAGCCGAGGTCTGCAACACCGAGCTCGAAGGCGTGCTGACCTCGCTCCAGTTCGGCCACCTCTCGGTCGAGGACGCGGTCGAGCAGTACCAGGAGAGCGTCAGCAAGATCCCCTTCGTCGAGGAGCCGCCGCGCACCTGATGTCACATCTCGCCCGGTCGCGTGCGTCATAGTGACTGTGATGGACGAGAAGCGAGCTGCGCATCAAGCCCTGGTGAACCAGATCCTGAACGGCCCCGGTACGGCGCCCGCCGACCAGCGAGCCCGCGCGTTCGACAATGCCGAACCCAGGCACCCGCTGATCGACAAAGTCGCCACCAGACCGACCCAGATCACCGACGAAGACTTCGCCGCAACCGGCCTCACCGATGACCAGCTCTTCGAACTGGTCATCGCCGCCGCCGTCGGCCAATCCACCCGCCTGTACGACGCGGGCCTCGCCGCCCTCGCCGAAGCCACCGGGGAGGACGGCTGATGCGACCCGCCATCCTCAACCACGGCTACCGCCGCCGTACCAAGCTCCTCTTCGCCGTCATCCGCCTGTTCTCCGGCCACCCCGTCCCCGACGCCGCCAAACTGGTCTTCTACCGCCCCGACTTCTACGGCACCAAAGCCAAACTCTTCACCCACGAAGCCATGCGCGGCGCGTCAGCCTGGTCAGTAGCCGACCGAGAACTGATGGCCGCCTACATCTCCAACCTCAACCAATCCACCTTCTGCACCCGAGCCCACACCGCAACCGCCACCCAGGCCTACCAAGACCCGCCCCTGGTCCAAGCCGTCCTCACCGACCTGGACTCTGCCCCCATAACCCCCGCCCTCCGGGCAACCTTGAAGATGCTCGGTCACCTCACCCAACACGGCACCGTGACAGCCGACGACATGCGCCAAGTCCTCGCCACAGGCACCTCTCCCCAACAGGTCGCAGACGCCCTCGCAGTCTGCACCGCCTTCAACACCACCACCCGCCTATCCGACGCCTTCGCCTTCGAAATCCTGCCCCCGGCATCCTTCGAAGCCGGAGCCAAATACCTCCTCAAACACGGCTACCGCTAGCGGGATCATTGGCGAATGGACCTCATGCGGATGAGTGAACGCGAGTACTGGGCAGAGGTGGCCAAGAGGCCTGCGATGTTCATCGGCCGAACGACGCTTACCGGCCTTGAGGGCTACCTGTTCGGGTACGACGCGCATGCGCACCGCCATGGTGGATCGGGCCTGGATGGCTGGACCGACTGGCTGGCGGCCAGAATGGGCCGCGAATGCAGTCACGGGTGGAACGGCAAGGTCCGCCATCTTGCACTCGGCGACGAGTGGGAGCACTGGGATCTGCCCGCCGACCAGGAACAGCAGGTCATCGCGGTCCTCTTCGACCTACTCGACGAGTTCCTCGCAGAACGCGAGACGATGGGCGTCTCGACGCGATAGCTCAGAGGCGCCCGTCTCCTGCAGGCCAGTGCCCGAGGCGCCGCGGCTAGCAACTCCTCAGGGTGCAGGTGCCGACTGGCCAGGGCGGCGTCGGCCACGGCGAGCGCCTCGCCGAACGGGAGCACCCGGGCACAGTCGAGAACCGTGCGCAGGA
>NZ_JBSFBL010000029.1:0-105139 GCF_053592935.1 Kribbella sp. NPDC002412 | reverse complement strand
TGTCGGCCGTCAGAGGCGAGGAGCCGTCCGCCGCTGAGCTGGTCGCGATCGAGCAGGAGTGGCCGCTGATCGAGGCGGAGCTGGACCTGTTGAACGCACAGATCGCGTTCATCAACGCGGGTCCGTACGCGTCGGTTCTGGAGAGGCGGCGGGTCCGTCGCGCTGAGCGTCGCGTCCTGCATGTCGGCCGGGAGTTGGCCGTCCGTGGCCCGGAGACGGAGGGCGTGGCATGACCCCGCAGCTTGTTGCCGACGCGTCCGCGTCGCCGCTCGTCCAGGTGGATCTGGGCTGGTGGAAGGTCGCGGGTTACGACCTGGTCCAGGTCGTCTCTCCCCGGACGGCGCTGGGGACGGCGTGGATCGTCTGGCGCGGCGACCACGTCTTGCACACCACCGACACGCTGCCCCACGCGGGCGGCTGGGTCATGGACCAGCTCACCGGAGGTCAGGCGTGATGAGTACTCCGCTTCGTACGTCGTACCCGGTCCCGGTGGAGGACCTGATCCCGGACGCCCGCCGTCTCGCGGCCGAGCTGGGCGAGATCCCGTCGCAGAACCGGCTGATGAAGCACCTGCGGGTCGGCAAGGACAAGGCCAAGGCGGTACACGCCGCCCTGACCGCAGAGCGCACCGAGGACCGCCCGGAGACCCGGCTTCATTCGGTGCCGGACCCGGACGAGACCACCGCTGAGACCGACACCGCCGACACGCCCGCTGAGGACGCTGCGGAGGAGTTTCCGCAGGTCACGCAGCAGACGGAACCGGGCTCCGACGCTGAGGTGTTCCCGGCTGAGATGGTTCCCGCGGCTGCCGATACTGCCGGGGCGGGGGGCATCTCCCCGACCGATGAGACCCCCACGGACACCACACCCGATACCAGGGCTGAGACCGGGGATGAGATGCGCCCGCTTCGGTCGTGGCCGGTGCTGCTGCTGGCGCTGCCCGCGTTCGTCGCCGTGTGGTCGGGCTGGGTCGGGCTGGGTGAGCTGACCGGTTTCGGTGTCGTGCATCCGCTGCCGGGGATCGCGGACGGCTTCACGATCAACTCGGCGATCACACTGCCGATCGGTGTCGAGACCTATGCCGCGTTCGCGCTCCGGGTCTGGCTGTCCGGCCGCGTCCCGGTCCGTGCTCGCCGGTTCGCTAAGCGGTCCGCCCTGGCTGCGCTCGCGCTGGGCGCGCTGGGCCAGGTCGCCTATCACCTGCTGGAGGCCGCTGGAGTCACCTGCGCCCCGTGGCCGATCACCACAGCCGTTGCCTGCCTGCCCGTTGCCGTGCTCGGCATGGGCGCCGCGCTGGCCCACCTGATCCACACCCGCGAGAACGGGGAGAAGTGACATGACTGAGCCGATGAACAACCTGCCCGACCCGATCGACCTGGACGCGCACCGCGCCCGCCGCGACGACGTACAGGACGCCGTCCAGGACTCCGCGACGGACCCGACCGAAACGGCCGGCGTACCGGTGCCGCTGTCGCCGGGTGAGGTGGAGTCGATGGACACCGCCTACGAGATCGCGTTGGACGACGCCGACGACGACCCGGCCACGGGCAAAGTCATCGTGCCCGTGGACACGCCCGGCCTGCCGGTGCCGATCGCGGACGGGCAGCGGCTGCCCGTCATCCCGACCCATCTGCGCCCGAAGGCGCTGCCCGCGACGATGCGCCGCGCTGGCGGCCGGGCCGGTCACGTGGCAGCGTTCCACGCGGTCCGATCACCCTGGTACGCAACCAAGTTCGCCTGGTTCGCCGGTCGTGGCCTGTCGCGGCTGATCGGCAAGCAGTTGCGCTGGTGGTGGGTCCCGAACTCGGTCACGCTGGAGCAGAAGGCGGCCGACGCGGGCGAGTTGAAGGAGTGGGAGAAGATTCACCGTCAGCTCAAGGCCACGCGGCTGTGGCGCGGCGGTGTGCTGGTGTTGCAGAACCTTGGTCTGCTGATCGGTGTTCCGATCGCGTGGAACGCGGCCCCGGCCGCTGGTCTCGCCGCGGTGGGTGCGGCTGCGGTCGCGGGTCTGGCGCACTACGGTCGCCCCGCTGGTCAGACGCTGGTGGGTACTGCTGTGGTCGCGCCTCGGTTCCGCAAGCTGAACTCGGACATTGTGCTCCGGGCCTACTACGCGGCTGGGCTGGGTAAGCCGGACAAGGCGGACCAGGAGGTGCGGTTCGGGTCGCCCATGTCCCGAGACGCTAGGAACACCGGGTCTCAGGTGGTCGTGGATCTCCCGTACGGCAAGGGCTGGAGCGATGTGGCCGGGGCTCGGGAGAAGATCGCTTCGGGTCTGGACGTGCACGTGAATCAGGTGTTCCTGACCCCGGACAAGACCAGCTCGCGCCGCCACACGCTGTTCGTGTCCGACCGCGACCCGCTCGCGGTGCCGGTGGGCCGCACGGAGATGCTGGACTGCAAGCCGCGCAGCATCTGGGACCCGGTGAAGCTGGGCAAGGACGAGCGGGACGCGCTGGTGTCGCTGCTGCTGATGTGGAACTCGCTGCTGGTCGGCGCGCAGCCGCGCAAGGGCAAGACGTTCTTCGCCCGTCTGGTGGCTTTGTGCGCGGCGCTGGATCCGTACGTGAAGCTCATCGTTGCGGATGGCAAGAACTCCCCGGACTGGCTGGGGTTCAAGAAGGTCGCCCACCGCACCGTGTTCGGCACGCACCCGAACCCCAATGACGACAACCCGATTGAGCGCCTGCAAGCGATCCTGGACGAGGTGCTTGCGCACATCGACCGCGTCAATTCGATCCTGACGACCCTGCCGGTCACGATGTGCCCGGACGGCAAGCTGACCAAGGAACTCGCCCGCGACCCCCGCTACCCGGACCTGCGGGTGCTGGTGATGGTGATGGAGGAGTTCCAGGTCTACTTCGAGACCGAAGACCAGGCCGTGAACAAGGAGATCGCGGCCAAGCTGTCCCGCATCCAAGCCGTAGGCCCATCGGCCGGCGTGGTGCTGATCTCCAGCTCGCAGAAGCCGTCTGGTGTCGGCGCGGGTGACGTGTCGCGGCTGTTCAATCGGTACCGGGACAACCACTCGGCACGGTTCGCGCTCAAGTGCGGCAACCGCACCGTGTCCGAGGCGATCCTGGGCGGCGACGCCTACCAGGAAGGCTTCGACGCCTCCACCCTGCCGGTGGGCGACGAGTACCGCGGTGTTGGCTACCTGTACGGCGTCACCGACAACACGCCCACCGTGCGGTCGTTCCTGGCCGACGCGGCCGACGCGGACAAGATCCTGACGGCAGCGCGCAAGCATCGTGAACAGCTCGGCACGCTGACCGGCGAGGCGGCCGGGGAGGAGCTGGAGCGCGCCAGCCGCGATGTGCTGGCCGACCTGCTGGCCGTGATGGGGCCGGACGCCACCGCGCATTGGGACACGGTGGCCGGTCGCCTGGCTGACCGGATGCCGGAGCAGTACGAGGGCACCACGCCGGAGGCGATCTCCGCGCAGGCCCGCGCACAGGGCGTCCCGAGCGTGAACGTGAAGCGCGACGGCGTGGTCCGCAAGGGCGTCAAGGCCGACGACCTACGCGCGGCTATGGCCCGCCGCGACAAGACCGAATGATCTACGGAGAGTAATCAACTGATGTAGGGGTGCGGGACGGCCGTAGTAGCGGCCCCGACGCTACTGGTAGCGGCTGCGCTACCTGTCCCGCTCCCCCGCAACCCGAACCTGACCAGGCCGTTGTGTCCCGCGTAGCGGGTAGCGGCCACGGCTCCTCACGCCCAAAAACCGGCCCTTGGAGGCTTCCCATGCTGTCCCGCGCCGCTACCGCCACCCTCATCACCGCTACCCACGGTAGCGGCCCGTCCGCTACTTTGACCGCCGTTGTGCACACCGCTGGGCAGGTCGCCACGGTGGCACTCATCGTGATCATCGCTGTCGCGTTCTACCTGTTCACCTGCCTGGTCTGGCCGTTCGGCAAGTGCCGCCGCTGCAAGGGCGTCGGCAAGTTCAAGTCCCCGTTCGGCAAGGCGTACCGCCACTGCGGGAAGTGCCAGGGGTCCGGGCTGCGGGTCCGGCTCGGCCGCCACGTCATCAACCAAATGCGCGCCGTCCGGGGCGCTGGCACCAACTCGGCCAGCAAGGGCGAGAAGTGATGTCCGCCGCCGTACGGAACGGTCTCAACGGGCTGAGCCTGCACTCGGCCCGGTCGGTCTGGGTCGAGCTGTGGAACGGCCAACATGCGCTCGGCTGGGACCACCACGGGACCCCGGTGTTCCGGTTCCGCTGGGCACCCGCAGGGCTCGCCACCCGCCGCCAGCTCCGCGCGATGCGCATGTCTCCCGGAGGCCAGGAGCCCTACGCGCTGCTGGTCTGGCGCAACGGCAAGCGGTGGGCGTGGCTGTACCGGCTCGACCTCGCCAAACCCTCCCGCGTCCCGTCACCCGCGCAGCTCAACGCCCTGGACAAGGCGATGCAGGCCCGGCGTACCTGCGGACTGTGCAAGGCCGTCACCGACTACTGCATCCCGACCTCTGACGGCCGGTGTCTGGACTGCATCGATACCGCCAGCTACCCGACCGCCGCCTGAACACTCGAGAGGAGATTCTGATGAACGACCTGCTGACCGCCGCCCTAGACGCTGCCGAGCGTGGCTGGCCGGTGTTCATGCTCGGTCGCTCCAAGCGGCCGGTTGCCAACTGCAATGACTGCCGCGACAACCCTCACGACCCTGCGACCTGTGGGCACCTGACCTGCCACGGGTTCTACGCCGCCACCACCGACACGGAACGCGTCGCCGCGATCGTCGCCGCCGTGCCGGGCGGACAGCTTGCCGTGCGGACCGGTGCCGTGTCCGGGCTGGTGGTGATCGACGTGGACCCCGCGCACGGCGGAGGCGTGAGTCTGGCAGAGCTGGTGGCACACCAGCTGGTGCCGCGCACGCTGTGGGTTCGCACCGGCTCCGGTGGAGTGCACCTGTATTACCGGCATCCCGGCCGGGAGATCCCGTCACGGCCGATGCCGAACCGGGCCGGGATCGATGTGAAGGCTGACGGCGGGTACGTCGTGCTGCCGCCGTCGATCCACCACCGCACACATGAGCCGTACCGGTGGTGCGAGGGACTGTGCGAACCGAGCGAGATGCCCCCGCCGCTGATCGACGCGTGCCTACCGCCCGCGCCGGCCGATTCCACGACTGTCCCGGCCGGGCCGATCCGGACCGCTCAAGCCACGGGAGCGGGGGGCATCTCCTGCCCGGATCGGCTGCTAGACGCGCACCTGGGTGCGGTTCGGAACGCACCCGAGGGCAAGCGCCGAACCACGCTCTACGGCGCTGCGAGAGGCGTTGCGCGGATGGTCGCGGCGGGTGCGATCACTCACGCCGACGCCGTCGCTGTCCTGACCGCTGTGGGGCAGCAAGCCGAGCAGACCGCCCGCGACATTCGAGCCGCCATTACCGGTGGCTTCCGTGACGAAGGGATCGCCGCATGACCATCTCCGATCAGGACGGTCCGATGAGGTTCGCGTACGCGGATCCGCCGTACCTGGGGTGCTGCAAGCTGTACGACCACTACCATCCCGACGGCCGGTGCTGGGATGACCTGGAGACTCACCGGCTGCTGATCGAGCGGCTGTGCGCTGAGTACCCCGACGGGTGGGCGCTGTCGCTGACCAGCACGTCCCTGCAGGCACTGCTGCCGCTGGTTCCGGCCGATCACCGCGTCAGCGCCTGGACGAAGCCGTTCGCCGCGTTCAAGCGCAACGTGCGGATCGCCTACACGTGGGAGCCGATCATCTGGCGCGGCGGCCGGTTGTCCTCCAGGGACGGTGCACCGGTCGGGCGTGACCACATCGCCGAGCCGATCACCATGCGCAAGGGGTTCACGGGCGCCAAGCCCGAGAACGTCTGCCGTCACGTCATGGACCTACTCGGCTGGAAGCCCGGTGACCAGCTGGACGACCTGTTCCCCGGCACCGGCGTGTTCGGTCGCGTGCTCGCAGCAGTACAGGGACGGCCCCTCGAACAGCACGGACAGCCCGCCCTCGACTTCGAAAGCGAAGGTGCCGCATGACCGCCCAACGCACCGACACAGCACAGCCGATCGACGGTGCGCGGCTGCTGGACGACGTTGCGGCCACCATCGGCCGGTACGTCATCCTGCCGAGCACGTCAGCGCATGTTGCGGTGGTGCTGTGGATCGCCGCCACGCATGCCGTGAAGGCGTGGAACTGCGCTCCGCGGCTGGTGATCCGGGCACCGGAGCGGCGGTGCGGAAAGTCGCGGCTGCTAGACATGGTGGAAGGGATGTGCCACCGGCCGTTGATGACGGTCAACGCGTCGCCGTCTGCGGTCTACCGGTCAATCGGCATGGCACCGTCCGATCCGCCGACGCTGCTGATCGATGAGGCCGACACGATCTTTGGCCCCAAGGCCGGAGAGAACGAGGACCTGCGCGGGCTGCTGAACGCCGGTCACCAGCGCGGCCGTCCGGCACTGCGCTACGACGCCGGTACGCGGACGGTGGAGAAGATCCAGACGTTCGCCATGGCCGCCCTCGCGGGCATCGGCGCGATGCCGGACACGATCGAAGACCGCGCCGCCGTCATCCGCATGCGCCGCCGCGCACCTGGTGAGGAAGTTCAGCCGTACCGGGTACGGCGCGACGGACCCGAGCTGGACGAGCTACGCCAACTGCTCAACCAGTGGCTCGCCCCGCACGTGATCGAGCTGACCAAGGCCGCGCCCGACATGCCGCTCGAAGACCGCGCCGCCGATACCTGGGAGCCGATGATCGCCGTTGCCGACCTGGCAGGCGGGCAGTGGCCCCGCGCCGCACGGAAGGCTGCCGTAGCGCTCACCAGCGACCGCGACGCGGGCGACGAAGGCTCGACACCGACCCGGCTGCTGGCCGACTGCCGCACCGCGTTCCAGGACGCCGACGCGCTGCCCACCGCGATCCTGCTGGAACGGCTCCGCAGCGACCCCGAAGCGCCCTGGGCGACGATCGGGAAAGCCGGGCTCACGGCGATGCGGATGGGCAACCTGCTGCGGGAGTTCGAGATCCACAGCGACACCATCCGGTTCCCGACCGGGCAGGCAAAGGGCTACTACCGCAGCGATTTCACCGACGCGTGGAACCGCTACTGCCCCGAGCCGAAACCAGCCGGGGAGGAAGCCGTACCAGCCGTACCAGCCGTAACTTCCCAGGTCAGCCCCGGTACGGCTTACACCACTGGTACGGCTCAAGCCGTACCACGCACTCAAGCCTCCTCGACCCTGACCAGCGAAAACGAGGCTGGTACGGCTGGTACGGCTTGGATCCCCAGAGCTGTACCCGACCTCCCGAACGACGATCACGCCACCCGAGAGACCGCATGAGTACGGCCGGACAGAACGGAGCTACACGCAACATGACGACGGTTCAGATTGCCGACGCAGACCGGCTGTTGACCACTACGGAAGACGCCGCCGCTCGGCTGGGCATCCACCGCTCGACTCTCTACGACCTGATCCGGAGCCGGAAGCTGAAGACCGTGAAGATCGGCGCGCGCCGGTTGGTGCGGGTCTCGGCTCTGGAGGAAGCCATTCAACTTCTGGAGGAGGAAACCGCAGCATGAAGGCCGCGAACGGTGACGGGTCGATCTTCTATCGGCCCAGCAAGGATCGGTGGTTCGGCGCGGCGTACGTCCTGCAGCCTGACGGGACGTACGCCAGGCGGGAGGTTTCGCACAAGGACCGGGAACAGGTTGTTCAGAAGCTGCGGAAGCTGCAGACGAACTCCGATCAGGGGATCCCGGCTGAGGCGACCAACTGGCAGGTGGAGGCATTCCTGAACTACTGGCTGGAGCACATCGTGAAGCCGTCGAGAAAGCCGAAGACGTATCAGGGCTACGAGTTGGTGGCGCGGGTGCATCTCATTCCCCAGCTCGGCAAGAAGAAGCTGCACAAGCTGACGGGTGCCGACGTGCGGCTGTTCATGAAGCGGATGCGGAATACCTGCCTGTGCTGCCTGCACGGCTACGACAAACGGCGCGGTGACAAGGCGAGGTGCTGTGCGGTCGGCCGGTGCTGCAAACGGCTCCCGTCTGATCGCCTGGTGGAGCAGGTTCACGCCGTCCTGCGTAACGCCCTGCAGGCTGCTGTGAGGGAGGAAGTCCTGCAACGAAACGTCGCAAAGCTCGTGCAGGTGAAGGGAGCGCAGTACGAGGTCAACCGCGGCGTGACAGAGCAGCAGGCGCGGCAGCTACTTGAGGCCGCCAAGCCCACGCGGCTGCACGCGCTGTTCGTGCTGGCGCTGTACCTCGGCCTGCGTCGTGGCGAGATGCTAGGGCTCCGGTGGCATGACATCGACTGGGCAGAGAACACGCTGCAGATCCGGCGCACACTTCAGCGCGTAGACGGTGCCCTGCAAGCCGTGACACCGAAGACCAACCGTTCCCGGCGTACCGTGCCGCTGATCCCGGTGTGTGTGGAAGCTCTCCGAAGCCACAAGCGCCGGCAAGCCATGGAACGCCTGCTGGCGGGAGAGAAGTGGGTGGACACCGGCTACGTGTTCACGACCGAGATCGGTACGGCGATCGAGCCCGACAACCTGCGGCGAGTCTGGTACCCGCTGCGTGAGGCGGCCGGGTTGGGGGAGATGCGCCTCCACGATCTGCGGCACTCGTGTGTGACCTTGCTCCTACGGCTCGGCGTACCGCCGCACATCGTCCAGGCGATCGTCGGGCATGCGGACATTCACGTCACGATGACGATCTACGCCCATGCGTCACTGGAGGACCAGCGGAAGGCCCTCGAACAGCTCGCGGAGGCGGTCGCCAGGTAGGCGTTGCGGTACTGGTTGCGGTAATCGCGGGAGGTTCGGCGGATCTCGGACCGAGATCCACGCTCAAGAAAGGGTGGTCAGGGGCGGTCTCGAACCGCCGACCTTCCGCTTTTCAGGCGGACGCTCTACCAGCTGAGCTACCTGACCGGGGAGAAAATTGGCGGCGGTGTTTGACACCGCCGCCTCTCCTGGCGACCCAGACGGGACTCGAACCCGCGACCTCCGCCGTGACAGGGCGGCACGCTAACCAACTGCGCCACTGGGCCAGATTTCTCGATGATCCTACAGCATCTTCGAGATGCTTCTGACACCGGCCTTTCGGCCGTATCCCCAACGGGATTCGAACCCGCGTTACCGCCTTGAAAGGGCAGCGTCCTAGGCCACTAGACGATGGGGACTCGGACCCGCGGGAGCCGAAGCTCCAGGGACAGCCGTAAGCATAGAGGAGTTGGGCGCTGGCTCCAAAACGAGTTACCGCGCAGACATCGACCAGCGTCCAGACCTCGCAGGGGCGGGCGCCGTACGCCGGGTGAGAGAGACGGCGTACGGCGCCCTGAGGGGGAGGGCTAGCTGGTTGCGTCAGGGGCGATCAGCTGCGGGTACTGCGCGACGAACAGCCGGTGGAAGCTCAGCGCCGGCAGGATGTGACCCTGCTCCCGGGCAGCGTCCGCGACGCCGTACGCCCAGAGCGCGGACCGCATCCGCTGGTTGGGCGTGCCGTGGTGTCCGGCCTCGGTGAAGCCGCAGTCGCCCAGCTGGTAGAACAGCTGGCTGAAGAGCGCGACCCGCTTCCACTGCAGCGCCGCGCCGCGGGCGTGGGTGAGGAAGTACGAGCTGTACGCGTCGGCCATCAGTTCGGCCCACCGCGACGCCTCAGGAGCCGGGAGGTCGCTGCGCATCAGGTCGCGGGCGTACTGGATGTGGTGACCAAACTCATGCGCCAGGATGGCCTGCGGCGCCACGTCACCCAGTCCGACCCGGGCGAAGCCCTCCAGTACGCCGTCGCCGAAAGCGATCCGCTTCGGCGAGACGCCGTACCCGGGGATGACGTCGCCGCCGGACGCGGCGTACGCGTTGAAGGTGAACAGCGGCAGGTCGCCGTACCCGAGGGCCGCGCTGTTCAGCTCCCGCGCGACCAGGTCGGCCGACACCCGGGACGCGGTCGGGTCGAGGCGGTAGACGGCGGTGAAGACGCGGTAGTTGACCTCGGGGTCGAGCATCGACCGGCCGTGGGCGGGCACGAGCTCGATGTCGCCGGACGGAATGTCCCAGAAGGTCCGCAGGTCACGCATCGTGCGGTTCACCACATTCGTGAACTCACCGCGGGCGCCGAACGTGTACGGCGCGGGCTGCGGCAGGTACGCCGCGTCGACCAGAGCCATCTGGTAGATCAGCACGTGCAGGACGGCCAACCGCTGCTCGAAGGTCCAGCTGGTGACGTCCGGCATGATCGCGGCGGCCACCGGCGGCACGGCCGGGGAGCACTCGTACTGCGTCGGGTCGATGGCCTCGATCAGCGCCTCCAGCGCCGGGTTGTCCGGCAGCCCCAGCTCGGCCTTCACCGCGGACGCGTGCTCCCGCATGGCCGGTAGATTGTCGACAATCTGCTGAAGCTCGGGCGACAGGTTCTGCGGTACGGCGCTCTGCGTCGGAGCGGCCGGCGACGCGGTGGCCGCTGCCGCGGGTGGGGCTGCGAGGCCGAGTACCAGGGCGATGGCGGCAATCGCCAGGCGCTTTCTCATCCGAATCTCCTCGGGGAACTGGTGGGGACGGCAGCAGTATTGGCACCGAGTAGCGCCCGCTACGAGGGCTCAGGCTGTCAGAAACCGGCATGTCAGCAACCTGTCGCCACCCCCACCGCCGGTGGTACACAAAGGCATGGAACCGCTCCAGGCGCTGGGCCTCTCGGCCCCGGCGGAGGCGCTGCTGCTCGACCTGCTGCAGCGCCCCGACACGACACCGGCCGACCTGGCAGCGCAGCACGAGCACGTGGACACCAGCCTCGAGGAGCTGGCTGGACTCGGCCTCGTCCAGCGCAATGGCGACACCCTGGCTGTACGCCCGCCACGGCTCGCGATGGAGGCCGTGGCGGAGCGTCACACCCAGCAGGCGCAGCTGGCCCGCGACAGCGCGGAGATGCTGGGCGAGCTCTGGAAGGCCGCAGCCGGCAAGCAGGACTATCTGGAGGTCCTGCCGACGTACGTCGCCTCACAGGCGGTCCTGAACTCCGTCCAGACCGACGCGCAGCAGCAGGTCCGCGCCATGACCATGGGCAACCTCGCAGCCCGCGAGCTACGGATCGTCGACGGGATGTTCGAGGCCCTGGAACGCGGTGTCCGGTACGACGTGATCTACGGAGCCCACGTCCTCCAGGACGCCAACGCGCTGCACATGGTGCAGGCGTGCATCGATGCCGGCGAGACGGCGCGGGTCTTCCCGCACGTTCCGCTCAACATCACGATCGTCGACGACCGCTGGGCGCTGGTGGGCGCACGGTCCGAGGTACGGCGTGGGCCGGCGTTCGCAGCCGTCGTCGTCCATGACTCGCCGCTGCTGGCCGGGATGGCGAGGATCTTCGAGGCACTGTGGCGGATGGCGGTGCCGATCACCGGCGGCACCGAGCTGAACGACGTGAGCGCCGGGCCGAGCCTGGAGGAGAAGCGGCTGCTGACCTACCTGAGCGCCGGGCTGACGGACGAGTCGATCGCCCGGGAGTTCGGCGTCAGCGAGCGCACCATCGCCCGCCGCATCGGTCGCCTGCAGGAAGCACTCGGCGCCCAGACCAGGTTCCAGCTCGGCGTCCAAGCATCACGGCAGGGCTGGCTCTGACTCACTACGCTGGCAGCGTGATGGAGATGAGCCGGGCGGACTTCGAGGTGCTGGTGTCCGAGGCGCTGGACGAGGTGCCGCCGGAGCTGGCGGCACTGATCGACAACGTCGCGATCTTCGTCGAGGACGAGCCGCCGGCCAGTGACCCAGGGCTGCTCGGGATCTACGAGGGCATCCCGCTGACCGAGCGCGGGCACTACTACGGCGGCGTGCTGCCGGACCGGATCACGATCTACCGCAACCCGACCCTGGCGATCTGCGACACCGTCGAGGACGTCGTCGACGAGGTCAACATCACCGTGGTGCACGAGATCGCCCACCACTTCGGCATCGACGACGCCCGCCTGCACGAGCTCGGCTACGGCTGAGGCGTCAGGCGGAGCGGCGGAAGAGCAGCTTCCAGGGCATCAGGGCGGACTCCAGCTGAACCTTCAGGCTCATCTTGGAGGCGCCGGCCGTGCGCTCCTCGAAGCGGATCGGGGTCTCGGCGATGCGCAGGCCGCGGCGGACCGTGCGGTAGTTCATCTCGACCTGGAACGAATACCCGTTGCTCTGGATCGTGGTGACGTCGATCCAGCGCAGCGTGTCGGCCTTCCACGCCTTGAACCCGGCGGTGGCGTCCTTCACGTGCAGCCGCAGGATCGCGTTCACGTAGAAGTTGGCCCAGGCGGACAGCGCCCGGCGGTGCCAGGCCCACTCCGCGGCCGCCGAGCCGCCCTCGACGTACCGGGAGCCGATCACCACACCGGCGTCCGTCGTGCGCAGCATCTCGACCATGGTCGGGATCACCGAGGCCGGGTGCGACAGGTCCGCGTCCATCTGGATCACGATGTCGGCGCCCTCGTCCAGCGCGCGGCTGATGCCGGCGATGTACGCGCGGCCGAGGCCGTTCTTCTCGGTCCGGTGCAGTACGCCGACCTGCTCCGGCGACGCCTTCGCCAGCTCGTCGGCCACGTCGCCGGTACCGTCGGGGGAGTTGTCGTCGACCACGAGCATCTGCAGGCCCGGCAGGTTCAGGTCGGACAGCAGCCCGGCCAGCACGGGAAGGTTCTCCCGCTCGTTGTAGGTCGGCACGACGACCACGATCTTGCTCAGCTCACCCATGACATTCCTTCTTCGGGGACCACCGGACGCTATCGCATCACCCGGTCTAGGGTCTGACGGGTGACCTGGATAGGTGTCGATGTCGGTACGACGAACCTGAAGGTGTGCCGAGTTCCGGGCGGCGCCGGGCCCGAGATGGTGGTCCGGTCGGTGCGGACGCCGGATGACGCTGGGGAGTTGCAGGACGCCGTACGGCGACTCGTCGGGGAGCTGTCCGACGGGCAGTGGATCGAGGGGATCGGCATCTCCGGGATGGCGGAGACCGGTGTGCCGCTCGACCGGGACCTGGAGCCGCTCACCAAGCTCATCACCTGGCGTGACCAGCCAGGCGTGGAGCAGGCCGAGCAGCTGCGGGCTGAGGTCGGTCCTGAGGAGCTGTACGCCCGGACCGGTCTCCGGCTGAGCGCCAAGCTGCCCGTGGTGACTTGGCGCTGGCTGGGTGACACCCTGGCCCGCACCAGGCTGTGGGCGGGTGCTCCTGACCTGGTCCTGGCCGCGTTGACCGGCACCTATGCGATGCACCTCACTCATGCGCAGCGTCTCGGCGTACTGGACCTCCGCACCAGGCAGTGGGACCCCGACCTGCTCGCGTACGGCGGTCTGGACCGCTTGCCGCCTGTGGTCGAGCCGATGACGGTCGCCGCGACCACACCCGCCGGTGTGCCGGTGGTGCTGTACGGTCACGACCACCTGGTCGGTGCATGGGCCGCTGGGGTGCGTGAGCCGGGGCAGGTAGCCGACTCCCTCGGTACGGCGGAGGCGGTCATCACACCGAGTCCGGCGCCGGTGTTGGACGACGTACTGCGGCAGCAGGGCATCAGCACCGGCTGGTACGTCGACGGACGGCACGGCTGCGCCATCTCCGGCAACGGCGCGGCGGGCGGACTGGTCGAGCAGCGGCTCGCTGCGCTCGACCGCGATTACCCATGGCTCAACGCCGTACTGGATGAGGTGGAGTCGCCGAGTGAGCGGTTCATTGCGCCTTATCCACAGGGCCGTCAGGCGCCTGCGCCGGATCCGGCGTCGACGTACGACGTGCAGCGGCCGGTCGACGATCCGGCCGAGGAGATGCGGGCGTTGGTCGATGCGCTGAGCTTCCACGCGCGGTGGATGGCCGAGGAGCAGACGCGGTTGCTCGGGATCCCGTGGCGGAGCACGGTGGCGTTCGGTGGGCCGGTCAGGCTGGGCGGGTGGATGCGGCGGAAGGCGCTCGCGTCGGGTGGGCGGGAGTTCGCCGTACTCGACGGTGAGGCGACGGCGGCCGAAGGGGCTGCGCTGATGGCGGCCGAGGTGGTGACCGGCACGCCGGTGGAGCCGTTGCGGGCAAGGGGGATCGAGGTTTGTCCACAGTTGGCCGAGGTGTGGGATGGCGCGTTCTGGCATCGATTCCATAAGGTGGTGGCGTGAGCCCGACACTTGACGCCCTTGCCTATCCCGACGGCACGTTCGCGATGGTCGCGATGGACCAACGCGAGAGCCTCCGCACGATGCTGGCCGAGCACGGGCGGCCCGATGATGCCGCGGCGATCACGGCGTTCAAGGCGGCCGTTGCGGAACACCTTGCGCCGTTGGCGTCCGGCTTCCTGATCGACCAGGGGTACGACGCACCACGCAAGCCCGGCTGGATCCTGGCGGCCGATGCGCTGACGCAGGAGCGGGGCGGGCCGGTCACGGACACGCGGCTGGACGAGTCGATCGATCCTTCCGCGGCGCGCGAGGCCGGTGCGGTCGCGCTGAAGTTGCTGGTGATCTGGAAGCGCGACGACCAGGCGCAGCGGCGGGTGGAGATGGCCGCGGAGTTCGTACGGCGATGCGCGGCGGCCGGACTGTTGTCGGTGCTGGAGCCGGTCGCGCAGCCTGCAGCGGGTGAGGACGACTTCGAGCTGGACGCGGCGATCATCGAGGCCGCCGAGGTCCTCGGCCCCGTCCACCCCGACCTCTACAAGGCCCAGGTCCCAAGCCGAGGCCTCGGCGACCCCGACCAGATCATCAAGACCTGCGAGCAGCTGACCGACACGCTGGACGTGCCATGGGTGGTGCTGTCGAACGGCGTCGCCCGCGACGACTTCCCCCGCGCAGTCGAGCTGGCCTGCCGCGGCGGCGCCTCAGGCACCCTCGCCGGCCGAGCCCTCTGGACACCAGCACTCGAGACCGATGACCCGGCCGCCGCCCTGGCGACAACCTGCCGAGCCCGCCTGGCGCTGATCGCCGACATCGTGCACAAGCACGCCCGCCCGTGGCAGGAGGTGGTTACCAGTTGATCGTGGTCAGGGTTAGGGCCTCCTCGCAGGCCAGTAGGAGGAGGCCTATGCACCAGGAGTGGGAGAGGGTGAGGATGGCGCCGGGTGGGCCGAAGCATTGGGTTTGGTAGTAGCGTTCGGTGACCATGCCGCGGCGGGCGTTGAAGTCGCCGTCGCGTCGGGCCACGAACTGGCGGGCGAATCGGAGGTGCTCGGCGGCTGCGAGGGCGTAGCAGTCGTCGCCGGTCCAGGTCGAGAGGGCTGTCAGCTCGGCCGTGCAGATCAGGCCGTAGTTGTGTAGGTGCTGGTTCGACGGGCTGGCGGTGTCCGCGCCGCGGCTGCGGAAGTTGTAGGCGCCGAGGATGGTCTGCGGCGAGAAGCTGACGTCGTAGCTGTAGCGGAAGGTCAGCGTCCAGTCGGCCGCCAGTTGCGCGAGCTCGAGCCAGGCCGGGTCCTGCTCGATCCGGTAGAGCGCGACATACGCGATAACGGCTGCGTAGCCGTCCTCCGAGGTGGGCGCGAGGTCGACATCCTCCGGTGCTCCGCAGAGCGAGCCGTCCCGGACGTCCGTCGCGTAGTACGCACCGCCGCGCCGGGCCGCGGCGAGGTAACGCTCGTCGCCGAACAGCTCGTATGCCTCGGCCATCGCGGCCACCCACGTCAGACCGGCCGCACCTCGCCGCGAGAGCACCTCGCCGGACTTCTGGTGGTACATGCTGCCGAAGTTGCCCTCGGCATCTTGTGCCGACAGCGCGAACCCGAGGTTGCTCAGCACAGCCTCGCTCCAGGCCGGATGATCCACCGGCTCGGCGGCGAGCGCGCGCACGGTGAACAGCGTCGCTTCGGCCAGTGTCCGCGCATGCAGCCCGCCGGGCACCGGCGTCCACGACTGCTTCCAGCCGCCCTCGGCGTACCAGCAACCCCAGAAAGTCCCGGCCGGCGTGCGGTTGCTCGTGATGTGGTCGATCACCGCCGTACCGGCCTCGACGTACGACGGATTGCCGACGCGCCGGCCGTGTCGCAACAGGGCGTGCGCGTACGGGATGCCGCTCACCCACGCGACATGCATCGCCATCCGGTCGTTGCCACCTTCGCCGCCGATCAGCTCGCGGTCGAAGAGCGCGGTCTCGACCAGCACCGCGGGATCTTCGCGGTAGTGCCACCGCCAGAGCCCGTACGACGTGAGCTCGGCAGCCTCGACGAGGTCGACCCAGGGCTCGACCGGCGGCTTGGCAGCCCGCTCGCGATCTCGGAGTCGGCGCAAAACCGGGGCGTAGCTGTCGCGGTCCGCCGGCAAGCTCCAGAGTCCGACACGTAGTTCCTGGACCTCGCCCGGCTCCCAGCGGTGCGACTCGGCCAGCGCGGGCACTCCGTGTGGCTCACCGACGTAGCTGAACGGCTCCTCCCGGTAGGGCAACGAAACCCAGATCGAGGCCGGCCGATCGGGCCCCGCACCGAGGCCGAGACCGCTCAATCCCAACGAGGTGTTGGCGTCGACCTCGAGGGCCACGCCACCGGACGGACCCCAGCCGAAGACGGCCGGTGTCGCCGAGCGGTCGGCGCGGAACGCCCAGTGGTCGGACGTCAGATCCTCGGCGTCCGGCGAGCCTGGCGCGTAGCGCGGGTACAGGCGGATGCAGGCCGGATCGCGGTTGTCGCCGTAGAACAGGCCGGGGATCAACCAGTGCGGATGTGTCCCCGGCACCGGCGTCTCGACGCGGACTCGGGCGTCCACCGCCGCGGCACCGTCGTACCGGACCCGCACGCGCACGTCGTGTTCGCCGTCGCCGACGGGACGGACGTCCACGTCGATGTCCCAGCCGGCGTCGAGCGGCCGCCCGTCGGCGTCCTCGACGGAGACGTTCAGCTGCATCGGATCAGCCTTTCGGTGGGGTGGAGGCCGAGGCCGTCGAGCGCGACCACGCGAGGACCGGTCGCCGGCCAGGTGAGCTGGATGACGCGCACTTCGCCCGGGAGCAGGACGAAGCCGCTGTTCGACAACCGGAGCCACCCCGCCGAGTCACCCTCCGGCGGTCGCCCGTCCCGAACCCGGACGAACGGCGCCACCGGACCACCAACGTGCCGAACTACCAGCTCACAAACCTGCAGGGCGCTGCCGGCGTGGCGGTCGCCCGAGCCGGGGTGGTGGGGTGAGGTGAGCCGGTCGCCGGGGGCGTGCTCGGGTGAGGCGTGGGGGTCGCCGAGGCCGGGGTGGTCGGGTGAGGTGAGCCGGTCGCCGGGGCCGGGGTGGTCGGGTGAGGTGAGCCGGTCGGCGGGGACGTGGTGGGTTGCGGCGTGCAGTTCGGCCTGGCTGTCGAGGAGGTCCGCTAGGTCTTGGGATCCGGTGAGGATGTAGCGGCGGTTGGCTGTGACTTCTCCGGCTGCCAGGTGGATGTCGACCACGAAGGGGCCTGGTGGGGTTGGGGCCTCGAGGGTGCCGAGGGTGGTTGGGACAGGGCCCAAGGCGATGTCCTTCAGGGTGGTGGCGGCTAGTTCTTCGCCGGTCCAGGAGACCAGGCGGGCGGTGACCGTGGCTCCGGACAACGGTTGTTCGGCCAAGGCCCACAGTGGCAGCGTCACCTCGGCGTGGCCGGACCACGATTGCCGCGCGCAGACCGCGCCGACGAGGACTGGGCGGTAGGCCGCCGCCACACCGTAGTAGGCCGGTTTCGGCTCGCCGGCGTGGGTGATCGCGGAGGTGCACCACGCGTTGGGATAGGGCTCGTTGAACTGCCACGGCAGCGTCCCCACACAGCGCGGAGTACGCCGGCGATGTGCCTCGACGGCGTACGACAGACCGTCGCGCTGGAGGAACTGGCTCGCCAGGCCCAGCGTGCGGAGGTCCTCGATCCCTCCGCCGAAGCTTGCCTGGACAAGTGACTCGTTGTTCCACCAGCGGCCGAGGTGGTCCCACACGGGTCGCCCACGAGTCGGCAAGCGTCGCTCGTGCTCCGGTACGACGCATGCCAGCGTGTGCGGCATCGTCATCCCCTCGACCCCGAACTCGCTCAGCAGGTGAGCCGACCCCGCGTCGTACAACGCGTAGTGGTCACGCAGCCCCTGATGCTCCCAAGGCCCGTGCACGTCATGCTGGTCATCCGGGGCCGCCCGAATCAGGTCGAGCCGATTCAGGAAGGCCGGCCCGGTCGGCGACGTGGACAACCAGAGCCGCTCGGGATCCAGCCGCCGTACGACGTCTGCGAGCGCGGCAAGCACCGGAGTGCGATCGTCGAGCGGTTCACCTTCGCCGGCCTGCAACTCGTTGCCACCACCCCAGATCGCCAGCGACGGATGATGGCGCAGCCGCGGCACGATCTCCTCGGCCTGCGCGCGCATCATCGCCTCGAACGAAGGATCGGCCGCCGGCGTCGACTCGATCCCTGAGCTGGACTGCGAGAACTCCTGCCACACCAGCAGTCCGCGCCGATCGCACTCGGCGTAGAACTCCGGCGTTTCGATCAACCCCCCACCCCACACCCGCAGCAGGTTCACGCCCGCATCGACGGCGAGATCCAGCAGGTGCCTCAGCCGCTCCGGCCGAGGTACGCCGTAGCTGAGATCGAGCGGCACCCAATTCCACCCCTTGGCAAAGATCTGGCGGCCGTTGACCGAGATCCCGTACGGCGCTGCGTCCTCGGTGGCACCGTGGGCGCGGTGGAACCCGAGCGTCCGCAGTCCGATGTCGAGCTCGCGCCGATCACTCACCAGCCCGCCCGAGCGAGCGACGATCGCCAGTCGGTAGAGGTACGCCTCCCCGTGACCGTTCGGCGACCACAGCCGCGGCTCGTCCACGACCAAAGTGTGATTCCCAACGGCAACGACCGTGCCGTCCGCATCGCTGAGCGTCAGCTCGACCAGGTCGCACCCCGGAACATCGAAGGTCACCAAGGCGGCGTCACCCGACAATTCGGTGCTCACGGCAACGTCGGTGATCCGATCCGGCCCGGTCAGATCGACGTACACGGACTGCCAAATGCCTTGGTGCACCAACCGCGGACAGAAGTCCCAGCCGTACGTCATCCGCGACTTGTGCACCAGCACCTTCGAGGTGTGCCCGACCTGTGGCTCGCTCACCGGCGCCGGCTCGACCACGACCACCAGCAGATGGTCTCGGGCGGCTGCCAGCAACGCGGTGACGTCGAAGCGAGCCGCGACGAACATGCCGTCGACCCGCCCCACCTCGCGACCGTCGAGGAACACGATCCCGCTGTGGTCCACGCCGTCGAGACACAACCACGCCTGCTGCCCGGGTTCCGGTGGTTCCAGCGTGAACTCGTGCCGATAGACCCAGTGCCGATCGGCCACCCACTCGATCGCCCTGGTGTTCAGCCCGACGTACGGATCCGGTACGGCGCCCGCCTGCCACAGATCTTCGACGACGCTCCCTGGAACCCGGGCCGGCAACCAGGCGTCAGGCTCCCGCAGCGGACCCCAGACCCGGTGATGCCGCCACTCGTCCCCGAGAAACCCACGGACCTGCCAGGCCGACTCGTCGAGCAGGACCCGCACGTCACTGCCCCAGCGGCGGCGGCTTGGCCGGGTCCCACTCGAGCAGGTCGACCTCGACCGGAGCGGCCTCCGCCGACGACGGGAGTTGCAAGGTCTTCACCTCGTGCGCCCCGAAGACGGCGTCGAACGAGCGGCCCAGGAACGGGAGCTCGACTCGTACTTCGGCGGGGCGGCCGCTGGTCTCGTAGCCGCGGAGGACCACGGCGCCGTTGTTGTCTTCCGCCCGTTTCAGGACCGAGAAGATCACGTCGTCCGAGCCGTGCACGGTCAGATAGGACTGCGAGACCGGGAGCGGACCGTCGTGGAAGCACTCGATCAGCGGTGTGACCGGCTGGTTGAGCTCGGCCGCACGCCGGACCACGCCCGCGGCACGCCAGTCACCACCATGCGGCTGCAGGCGGTACGTGAAGCGCTGAATCCCCTGATCGAGGTACTCGTACACCCCGTCGTCGTCCAGTTGCCGCGGATCGTGCCAGGCGTAGACCGGCGACCGCACCACCGTCATCGCCAGCACCGGCTTGCCGGCCTTGGAGCCGTCGACGGCGAACGAGTACTTCCCGTCGTTCAGCACCGCGACGCCGCCACCGGGGCCCGAGATGTCCACCCACGCGTGCGACGGAACCTCTTCGCGATTCTGCTCCCGCACCAAGTGCCCGTACGGAATCTCGTGCGTCGCCTCGGACTTCTTCACCGCGAACGGGAAGCACAGCTTCAGCGCCTTCAGCTTCTCCCGCCAGTCGATCGTGACCTGCACCTCGACCGCGTCGCACTCCGCATCCAGCACGAACTCCTCGACCAGCCTCGACTCCCCGTACGCCGACTCCACCCGGACGACCTGCCGCACCGGCCCATCCGCGAGCCGCCGGACCCGCTTGACCTCGAACGAACCTTCGGTGTTCCACAACGACCGGACGCCGTGGCTCCAGGTGTCGGTGTCGTCGTCGATCACCTGCGCATGCGCGACCCCGGACGCGACCAGCGAAGGCCCGTCCGACACCGCGAGCGTCCGCAACCAGCCCGTCCGAGGGTCCACCTCGGCCCGCACGACGCCGTTGTCCAACACCAAGTCACGAGACGGCTCACCTAGGTGGTACGACGACCCGTCGCCCGGACGCATCGTGTAGAGCTGGTACCCGAGCGGTGGAACCGTTGCCTTGAAGGCGACCCGCCGCCGCCCGTTCGCCGTCGCCGCCGACCGGACCTCCTGGACGTCGATGAGCCGGCCGTCGAGCCCCTCGGACAACGCGATCGCGCCCCGCAGCGGTGCCGGGTACCCGAGCTCGAGCTCCACGGTCGCCGTCACCGGCCACGCGTGCGGGTTGAACACGGCCACCGGCACCATCGCCGACTCGGCCGGGATGTCGATCTGCCGCGCGATCGACTGGATCGAGCGGTTCGCGAGCCGGGCCGCGATCGACTTCGCCTCACCGAGCTGGTCGCGGGCATCGTCGTACGCCGGTTCGATCGCCGTGCCGGCCGCGATGTCGTGGAACTGGTTGAACAGCACCTGCTTCCACGCGTGACCGAGCTCGGCCGTGGCATCCGGCGTCCCGCTGACCACCGAGGCGATGGTCGTCCACTTCTCGGCCGCGAGCAGCGCCTGCTCGGCCAGCCGGTTCTGCCGTTTCACACCGGAGTGTGCGGCGTAGCAGCCGATGGCGTGCGGTTGCAGCTCGGTCGGATGCACCGGGATGCCGTCGAAGGTGCGGGCCTCGTCGAAGAACCGGCGCATCGTGGACGGGAACATCTCCGGGAACAGGTCTCGCCGGGCGAGTTGCTTGATCGACTCGATGTTCTCGATCGTCGGGCCGCCGCCGTGGTTGCCGACGCCGTAGAACACCATCAACGGCTCGGTCGTCTCCGGCAGCTGTTGCAGCGCCTTGGTGACGTGCCCGGAGATCTCGCCGCCGGGGGAGCAGTACTCGTGCGGGATCCGGTACGCGAGCACGCGAGACCCGTCCGCCGACTCCCACCAGAACTTCTGCCCCGGCAACTCCCGCTCGTGCTTCTGCGGCCGCAGGAATGCGTACGAGTCCAGCCGGGCCTTGCTGAGCAGCTGCGGAAGCGTCGCGTTGTGGCCGAACGGGTCCACGTTGCAGCCGACTGTCGCGATCACCCCAAGGTGCTCGGCCAGCCACCGTTGCGAGTACAGCGCATGCCGGACGAACGCCTCGCCGCCGGGGATGTTGCAGTCCGGCTCGACCCACCAGCCGCCGACGATCTCGAACCGGCCCTCGGCGACCCGCTTGCGGATCCGCTCGAACAGGCCCGGATCGTGCTCGGCGATCCAGCTGAAGTACGCAACCGAGTCCGCGGTGAAGACGTAGTCCGGGTACTCGTCCATCCGGTCGAGCGCCGACCGGAACGTGGCCCGCACCTCCTGGTACCCCTCCTGCCACTGCCAGAGCCACACCGCATCGATGTGCGCGTTGCCGATCATGTGCAAGGGGCCGCGTGTCATGGGGCCTCCCGGTCTGGACTGAGGAGCGGAGGGAGCGAAGCATTCAACACAGTCATGAGGTCTCCACGATGTCAGTGCCGGCTGCCCAGCGGTCGACGAGTTCGCTGACCAGGTGCAGGGCGAGGACGTGCATCTCCTGGATCCGGGCGGTCTCCTCGGCCGGTACGACGACCGCCAGGTCCGCCGCCGCCGCGAGATCCTTGCCGCGCGTCGATGTGAAGGCGACCGAGCATGCGCCGTTCGCCCGCGCCGCCGCGAGGCCTTTCACCACCGTAGGCGACGTGCCGGACGTACTGAACCCCACCACCATGTCCTGTGGACGAACCAGCGCGGTCACCTGCCGCGCGAACACGTCGTCGTAGGAGTAGTCGTTGGCAATGCAGCTCACCACCGCCGCGTCACCGATGAGAGCGACCGCGGGGAGTGGGCGGCGTTCGCGGAGGTAGCGGCCGATCAGCTCGCCGGCCAGGTGTTGCGCATCGGCGGCCGACCCGCCGTTCCCGTACGTGTACAGCACGCCGCCGACCGCCAGCCGCCGGATCAGTTCCTCGGCGACGGCCTGCACCTGCGGCAGCTGCTCCCGCATCGCCGTGGTCACCTCGGCATGCCGCTCGAGCTGCCCGTCCAGCAGCCCGTCCACACAGAGCTCAGTCATCGGCGACCGTCCCAACGATCGAAAGCGATCGCAGCGGCGCCGAGCACCCCGACCGCACCACCATGCTTGCTGAGCACCACGTCGCAGGCCGAAGCAGCCGGCGGCATCGCCTGCCGCAGTGCCGCCGCACGCACGGGATCCAGCAACTGGGCACCTGCACGCGTCACGCCACCCCCGAGTACGACGAGCTCCGGCTCGCACACGTTGATCAGTACGGCGACCATCCGGCCGAGGATCGCGGTCGTCTCGTCCCAGACCGCCCGGGCGACCGAATCACCGGCCAGGGCGTGCTCGGCGACATCCCTGGCCGTGATCGCGCCGACCGAAGCCAGGCTCGACGATGGACGATCCGCCACCGCCTCGGCAGCCCGGCGCGCAATCGCCGTACCGGAGACGTAGGCCTCGGCGCAGCCGCGGGCACCACATCCGCACTCGCGGCCCTGCCAGTCCACCACCACATGTCCCAGCTCGCCGCCTTGTAGCGCCGCGCCGCGAAACAGCTTGCCTTCGGCAACCACGCCGCCGCCGAAGCCCGTCGAGACGGTCAGATAGACCAAGCTCTGCACGCCCCAGCCACCCCAGTGGTACTCGCCTAGCGCCGCCGCGGTCGCATCGTTCTCGACGTACGTCGGCAGACCGAACCGCGAGGACACGAGCCGACCCAACGGAACCTCGTCCCACCCGGGCAACCCCGGTGGCCCGAGGATCACTCCGGTCCGTGGATCCAGCGGCCCACCACAACCGACACCCACAGCGTGCACCGAGGGGCCACCGGCTTCCGCCAGAGCCTGTTCGCCCAGCTCCAGCAGGCGTTTCACGACCGCGGCCGGCCCCTCGCCGACCACCGTGTCGATCCGGCAGAAGGACCGCACGGTGCCGTCGGGCGTGACGACGCCGGCGGCCAGCTTCGTGCCGCCGACGTCCAGGGCCAGCACTGGCTCCTCCAGGGGATGCACGCTCAGCCTTTCTGCGCGGTCGTGGCCACGCCGTCGAGGATGTACCGCTGGCCGAACGCGAACAGGATGATCATCGGCACCACGGCGATCACGCTGGCGGCCACCGCGATCTCCCACTCGTAGTGACCCGAGAGGGCGAAGGCGTCGATGATCTGCTTCAGGCCGCGCGGCATCGTGAAGTACTCCGGGGTCTGCAGGTAGATCAGCGGTTTCATCAGGTCCGACCAGCTCGCCTTGAACTCGAAGACGAACACGATCACCAGGGCCGGCTTGCAGAGCGGGAAGGCGATCCGCCGGAACAGGCCGAAGTACCCGCAGCCGTCCACCCGGGCCGCCTCGAACAACTCGCGTGGGATGCCGAGGAAGAACTGCCGCAGCAGGAAGACGTAGAACGCCGAGCCGAACAGGTTCTGCGCCCAGAGGGGGATCTGGGTGTCGATCATGCCCAGCCGGTTCCAGATCAGGTAGACCGGGATCATCGTCACCGCACCCGGCAGCATCATCGTCGACAGCAGCACGCCGAACAACAGGTTGCGGCCGCGGAACCGGAAGTACGCGAACCCGAACGCGACCAGCGCACTCGACAGCGTCACGGCCGCGGCGGCCATGAACCCGACGGTCAGCGAGTTCGTCAGCCAGCGCATGACCGGCGCGGCCTCCCACACCCGCACGTAGTTCGACGGCTGGAAGATCTCCGGGATCAGCCGGTTGTCGAACACCTGCGACCGCGGCTTCAGCGACGCCGACACCAGCCACACCAACGGGTAGCAGAACGCGAAGGTCGCCAGCGTCAGGAAGAACAGGAACGGCAACCGGCGGTACGGGATCGTCATCAGCGCTCCCCGTGGTAGTACACGTACCGGTTGCCGATCCGGACCTGGATGAACGTGATCAGCAGGATGATCACGAACAACAGCCATGCCATCGCGGAGGCGAAGCCCATCTTGAAGAACTGGAAGGCGTTCTGGAACAGGTAGACCATGTAGACCAGCGACTCCTCCGACGCGGCCGCCTTCTGCTGCGGGCCGTAGAACATCGTGTACGCCTGGTCGAACATCTGCATCGCCGCGATCGTGTTGGTGATCACGGTGAAGAACAGCGCCCCGGAGATCATCGGGATCGTGATCCGGAACAGCCGCGTCACCGGCCCGGCGCCATCCAGCTCCGCCGCCTCGTAGAGCTGTTTCGGCACGCCGTTCAACGCCGCCAGGTAGATCACCACCGTGCCGCCGAGCGTCCACAGGCTCACGATCGCCAGCGACGGTTTCAGCCAGTTCGGATCGGTGGTCCAGTTCGGCCCGTTGATGCCGACCCAGCCGAGCACCTTGTTGACCAGGCCCTGCTGACCGTTCAGCAGCAGCAGGAACATCGCCGCCGCGGCCACCGCCGGCGTCATCTCCGGCAGGTAGAACGCAGTCCGGAAGAAGCCGCCGGCCCGGCCGACCCGCTGCAGCATCAGCGCCAGCGCCAGCGCGACGACGGTCCCGATCGGGACGAACATGGCCGCGTAGACGAACGTGTTGCTGAGCGACTTGAGCACCCGCGGGTCGTCGAACAGCTCGCGGTAGTTGTCCAGGCCGACCGCCCGCGGCGCCTGGATCATCTGATAGTCGGTGAACGACAACACCAGGCTGGCGATCATCGGCCCCGCGGTGAAAATCAGGAACCCGATCACCCACGGCGAGACGAACAGCCACCCGGCCCGGTCCTCCCGCTTCGCCAGCGGGCTGCGCCGCGGTTTGGACCGGCGGCGGTCGGGCTCGGCCTGCCCGCCCGCCACCGGACGCTCGACGGTGGTGGTCATCGATCAGCCCTGGTTGACCTTGTCGAAGGCGGCCTTGGCCTCGGACTGGGCCTGGTCGAGGGCGGTCTGCGGGGTGGCGGACCCGCCGAGCGCCTTGCCGACCGCGTTCTTCCAGGCGGCGTCGATCTCCGCGCCGGCCGGCGACGGGTTCATCGACTTCGCCTTGTCCAGCACGTCGTAGTAGTTGTTGATCGCCTGGTCGAAGCCGGCGTCACCGGTGGGCTTGAGGTACTTGGCCTTGATCTCCTCGTCGGCCTTCTTGTTGCCGGTGAACAGGCCGGTGAAGAAGCTCTTGTCCTTGGTCACGGTCTGCATGCGCGCCTCGGCCGCCTTGTGCCAGGTCTCCAGCGAGGTCATCGTCTTCGCCCACTGGCAGGCGGCGTTCAGGTTCTTCGCGCCCTTCGGCACCACCCAGGCCGAGCCGCCGATGGTGCTGATCGGCTCGCCCTGCCGGTTGGTGAACATCGTCGACTGCAGCTCCAGGCCCTGCTTGCGGGAGTCGAGCAGGACGTTCACGTACCAGTTCTCGATCGGGAACGCGGCCAGCTGGTCCTTGGTGAACTGGTTCTTCTCCCCGAACAGGTCGAAGGTGTCGCGGAAGGTCTTGAAGTTCGACCAGCCACCCTGGTCGGTGATCAGCTTGATCGTGTACTGCAGCGCCTCGACCGCCTTCGGGTCGTTCAGGTTCGGCTCGCCGCCGGGCTTGACCAGCTCGGCGCCGTTGGCCATCGCCCAGAGCGGGAAGAAGTCCGGCATCTTCGGGTCGTAGCCGATCCGGGCCGGTCGGCCGCCCTTCGCGACGTACAGCTTCTTCACCGTCTGCTCGAGCTTGTCCCAGTCGGCGGTCTGGATGTCGCTGGGCTGCACACCGGCGGACTTGAGCGCCTTGCCGCTGATCAGGTTCGTCGAGACCGTGTAGAACTCCGGGATGCCGTAGGTCTTGTCCTTCAGCTTTACCTCGTTCATCGCGGCTTCGCGGTACTGGGTGGTATCGATTCCACTGTTCTTGATGCAGTCGTCCAGCGGCTGGATCGCGCCCTTCGCCGCGTACGTCCCGATCAGGTTGCGGGCCATGTAGACGACGTCCGGAGGGTTGCCGCTGGACACCGCGGTGAGGAACTGCTGGGCGTCGAAGTCGCCCTTGTTGTTCTTCACGGTGACGGTCGGGTACGCGGCCTTGAACGCGTTCACCCGGGACTGGGCCACCTCGTCCTCACCGCTGAAACCCATCACGTTCAGGGTTCCCGACGGGGTCGAGTCGGTGGAGCCGGGGGTGCTGCCACCGGAGTCCTCCTTGTTCCCGACGCCGGCGCAGGCGGTCAGAACCAGGGTCCCGGCGGCCAGCGCCACGGGAAGGCGCAGGTGCTTCATTGCGTGTGCTCCTAATCCTCGACAGGGGGCGAGTGGCCGAATGTGGCATCGATGCCACATTCGGTTGCAGAGCACGTTAGGTGTGAGATTCTGCCGACGTCAAGACGTCAGGTGGGAGGTTGTGGACAACAGGCCGATAATCAGCGCGGCGCGGGACCGGTCGAGCCGCGCACGATCAGCCGCGGTGGCACGCGCACGATCCGCCGCTTCGCGGGGAGCTCGCCGCGGATTCGCGCCAGCAGCAACCGGGCGCAGCTGCGCCCGAGCTCGACCGTGTGCTGGTCGACCGTGGTCAGGGCCGGCTGGACCAGCGACATCCACGGCACGTCGTCGTACGCAGCGAGACTGAGCTGCCGCGGGATCTTCAGCCGCCGGTCCTTCAGCTCGGCCAGCGCACCCTGCGCCAGCACGTTGTTCGCCGAGATGATCGCGGTGACCTCGTGGTCGTTGAGCAGCTTGCGGGTCGTCTCCCGGGCCGCCTCCGCGTCGAAGCTGGTGTACGCGATCAGGTCCTCGTCCAGGTCGACGAAGTTGTCCAGGTGCGCGGCCCGGAAGCCGGCCAGCCGCCCGGCGCCGGTCGACCACTTGGTCTCGTCGATCAGCAGCCCGATCCGGGTGTGACCGAGAGCCAGCAGGTGATCGGTGAGCTCTCGCGCCCCAGCCTTGTTGTCGCTCATCACCACGTCGCCGTTGCCCCGGCCGAGCTCACGGTCCGCACACACCACGTGCACGCCGTTCTCCTGCAGCACCCGGGGGCACTTGGCAGTGACGGGCGTGACGATCACACCGGGCACGCGCATCGCCAGCAGCGTCTCGGCGGCCCGCATCTCCTCTGCCGGGTCGCCGTTGTCGTTGACGAGCACCATCTGGTACTCCGCCGCCCGCAGCTCCTCCTCGATCCCGGCCGCCAGGTCAGCGTAGAAGGGGTTGCGCAGGTCGGAGATGAGCACGCCGATCGAGGTCGACGTACGGCTCCGCAGGTTGCGGGCGTTGTGGTCGAGCACGTACCCGATCCGCTCGGCCGCCGCCCGCACCCGGGCCCGTACGGCGGGAGACGCGTAGCCGCGGGTGTGCAGCGCGCGTGACACGGTCGACGGTGAGACACCGGCCTCGCGGGCCACGTCCTGCACCGTCGGACGCCGTACAGACGGCTGCGCAGGCTGGGCCGGCTGCTGTTGCACGGCCCGTGCTGCCTGCTGCCCCCGGGGACTCATGGGCCGCAGTCTAGAGGCTCCGGGCCGCCCGGTAGCGGTTCCAGCTGCCCGTGATGGCGTCGAAGTCGTCCGGACCGAAGTCGTAGCGGTCCGTGTCAGTACCGTCCACGTAGTACAGCGCCGGCACGCCCAGACTGCCCTGCATCGCCACGTACGCGCGCCATTCGCCGTGACTCGGCATCATCCAGCCGTCGGTGTCGATGCCCAGCTCAGGACATACCGCCTGCACCACCTCGGCCCGGTAGGCCATGTGACGAGCGACATACCCGGGCTCGGCGGTGTCGTCGCGCAGTACGTCGTTCAGCCGGATCACGTCGGTCACGTCGAGGAAGGCCGGGTTCGGCGTGTGTGTGACGACCAGTGCGTCCGGCTTGACCCGCTTGGCGGTGTCGTAGACGAGTCGCAGCTGCTCATGGAGCAGCGCAGCACCCCACCGGCGTCCGCTGTGCCGCAGCGACGAGCCGGACGGCGTCCGCGCGGTGAAGTCGACCTTGAACCCGTCCGCATCCAGTCCGTCTGCCGACAGCATGTAGGTCACGGCCTCGGTGATCAGTGACACGCAGGCGGGGGAGTCCGGGTCGAGACCGACCGGGTTGCCGCCGGCATCGGTCACGCAGGCGTCGAGCGGAGCGCCCTCCTCGTCCCACGCCTTCCACCACAGCAGCACCCGCTGTCCGGCCGCATGCCGGGCAGCGATCCAGCCCTTGAGGTCTTGCCACTTCACCGGATCGGGCTGGC
Source organism: Kribbella sp. NPDC002412 (assembly GCF_053592935.1). Classification (NCBI taxonomy): domain Bacteria; kingdom Bacillati; phylum Actinomycetota; class Actinomycetes; order Propionibacteriales; family Kribbellaceae; genus Kribbella; species Kribbella sp. NPDC002412. The sequence goes on along the minus strand of NZ_JBSFBL010000029.1, from coordinate 76,492 downwards.
AGGTCGCGTACGACGCCTGCCACTTGTCGTCGATCACGATCGTCTCCGGCACGATCCCCTGCCCAGCAAGGGTTTCCAGGAACCCGTCGTAATTCACCTGGGTCGCCAGCGGCTGCGGAGCCTGGTCAGTGCGAGCACCCAGCGCACACTGCGCTCCCCACCCGCAGAAGATCGTCCCGCGCCACCACTCCGCGTCCACCACCTTCCGCTCGGGCACTACGCCGTACGCATCGAGCAACGACCGATGCCGCAGCAGGACATCGGCGGGGGACTCACCACCGAGGTGTACGACGAGCGGCGGCGTGCGGAACTGCCCTTCGACCACTGTCTGGCCCTCGTAGTCCAGCCGCAGACTGAAGCCACCCGTCACCGGCAGGTAGTGGTAGCTGGTGAAGGTCTGCTCGGCAACCGGCGCCACCACACTGAGGCCCAGCCACTCGTCGTCCACAGCCGCCGCGAAGCACCAGGGCGCCGGCGTGAACAGCCACCGCTCGATCCCCGGCTCGCTGCCCTCACCGCACACACTGATCGTCGCCGGCTCCAGCGCGTCCCGGATGACTCGAGTCGGGTGGTCCGGGTTGGGGGAGTACGCCTGCTGCAGCTGCGACCCGCTGGGCAGGAAGCCACGCGGCGTACGACGGCCACCAAGCAGATGTACGTCGGTAAGCCGCCCCCGCCCGGTCACCACTGTCGAGGTCTCGATCCGGTCGGCCAGGAACCGCGTGGTCGTCACCCTTGTGTCCCACACCGTGCTGCGAGCAGTCGCAGTGACGACAAGCCCCTCAGCGCCCTCGACAACGTCCACCGAGATGTCGCCGTAGCTCTCGTCGAACCCGTCCACCGTGTCGAGCGAGGCGAACAGCCGCAGCTTCAGCACCGACCGTCCGTCGACGACCACACTGGCGTAGGCCTTGGCTTCCTGTACATCGACCGTGTACTTCAACGACCCGTCCTCACGTCTACTAGTGCCTCTGCCAACTGACCCACGTACCGCCCGTCCCGGGTGATCCCGGCCGCGATCCGCGCCTGCCGGACCGGCTGCCCGACATGCGGCACCACGAGAAACTCCTGCGCAGCAACCTGCGAGCACTCCCACCCCGCAGGCACCACGAGCGCCGCACCCGCGCAGCTGACCCGCACAGTGAACGGTTGCCCGTCCACCGCATCGATCCGGTACGGCGAGATGCGCACCGCACCCGCGAAGACCGGGTCGTCCGGTAAGAACAACTCCCGGTGTACCCGTGCAACCGCGTCGCCAAGCCGCACCAGCTCGTCCAAGTAGTCCTGGGTCACCGGTCGCGGCTCCCAGTGCCCCGAGATCATCAGAGAAGGCTGCAGCCGCTGGTAGAGCGCAGCCGAGGCCGCGTAGTCGTCCGCGGCGAACGCATTCGCGTACTGGAAGTTCGGGATCTCGGCTGACTCGCCAGGAACCCAGCTGCCCGTCTGCTGGTCACCCGTGGACAGCACTCGCTGCCCGTCCACCTCGAACCCGATGGCCGAGGCGTACAGCGTGTGTCCTGGCAGAGCGTGCAGGTCCAGCTCGTACTCGCGCCACCGCACACTCGTCCCGTCCGCCACGTGCCGCGCGCAGGGGATCGGCTCGAACCAGAGGCAGGGCAGGTCGTAGTGCGTCGGGTTCTCCAGCACGTGTGCCACCGGACTCGACGCCCACACCTCCGTCCCGTGAACCTCGCGCATCAGGTTGAACGCGGCGACGTGGTCATCGTGGTAATGGGTGGGGATGGCGACCTCGACCCGCTCGATGCCGTAGTCGCGTTGCAGGGCACGCAGGCTGGGCAGCCAGGGCCGGACATGGTGCCGCGCGCCACCGATCGGGATGCCCGTGGTCAGGTCGTAGCCATAGTCGATCAGCAGCGCAGTACCCGAGTCGCTGAGCAGGACGTAGCTGTGTGACTCGCTCGTGCGGTTCATCAGCAGGTGCGGGCTGAGCTCGACGTACGGGTTCTCCAGCTTGTCGAGCAGACCGGTCGGCTGGCCGAGTCGCACCTTGATCAGCTCACCCAGGGCGTCGCACGTCTGCCGGACGGCGAGCGCCGGGTCAGTCATCGGCGAGCCGTGGCTGGGCATCAGTGCGCGCGGTTGGTAGTCCAGCAGCTGCACCAGCGACGCCATGGTCATCGCGGCGCCCTCGAGCCCGACGTACGACCACTGCAAGGCGGCAGCCGACCACACCTTGCCCGGGCTGTGCAGCAGGTCGCCGGTGAAGGCATAGCCGTCGATCAGGTAGCTGACACTGCCTGGCGTGTGACCAGGTGTCGGCAGCGTCCGCACTTCCAGATGCCCGATGCGGGAGACGCTGTAGTCCTTCATCACGCCGGCGACCGGCACCGGTTCCAGTAACGAGAACCGGTCCGTGTGCAGATCGTAGTTGTTCACCACCCGTCGTTGCTGCCAGTGATGATCGACGTCGGCGATCAGGTCGACCTCACCCTGTGGCGCCCAGATCCGGGCGCCGGCGGCCGCGAGTCGTGGCAGCCCTTCGACCTGGTCGCGGTGGTGGTGCGTGACGAGTGCGTCGGTCACCCGGTCCACGCCGTACGACGGCAACTGGTCCAGCCAGCGTCCGCTGCCGGCGTCGATCGCCACCGCCGACCGCGTCGCCGGGTCGACCAGCAGGTAGACCACACAGGTGTCCTCGATGGCGTGCAGCACACCCAGCACCTTAGAGGCATGCTGGAATCGATTCCACCCCCGCCCGGAGGGCTCAGAGCTCGGCGAGCGCCTCGGTGGCGGTGGAGTAGATCCGGAACTGGCCACCGAGACCGGTGATCGACAGCGGCCGGTCGACCGGGCGGCCGACGCCGACCAGCGCGAGGGTGATGTTGTGCCGGCCGGCCAGGTTCCGGGCCTCCACCAGGTTGCCCAGTCCGGCCGAACTGCAGAAGGTGACAGCGGAGACGTCGATCAGCACCAGCCGGGCCGGTGGGGCCACCGCGGCACGGATCGACTCGGCGGCGAAGTCGGTGGTCGCGATGTCGATCTCACCGGACAGCCGGACCAGCAGCACGCCTGGTTCCAGCTCCTCGGTCACAGCGTCGAAAGTCGTTTTGATCATCTCGCCGTCCCGCGGCTCAGGGTGGCTTGTCACGCCGGTCTCTCCCCCGGGTAGCCCCGCGAACGCCGGTCGGTCCTGGCGAGGTGGAACTGCCCTGCCCTCACCGTATGCCCCAACGCGCGGGCGTCACAACGGGTCCGACCCGGATGACCTCGGAGCGTGATCTAACCATGGGTGTAAGCGCTACCAGCCAGTGCATCTGCCTGTGCAGACGCCTCGATCACCTGCCTGTGCAAATGCCTCGTACAAAGGCAAACGTCACTCAAACAAACGCATCACCTCACGGACGCCGAAGGTCGTGATGCCCTTCCGGGACTGCTTCACTGGGGTCCCCAGGGTATGCGTGATAGACACGTTATGGAAGCAATCTGACACAAGGGGTGAGGCGGCGATGGGTGTGCTCGACGGCAAGGCGGCTCTGGTCACCGGCGGTTCGCGCGGGATCGGGGCGGCGATCGTCCGGCGGCTGGCTGCCGACGGCGCCGTGGTCACCTTCACCTACCTGTCGAGCGAAGCCGCGGCCGCCGAGGTCGTCAACGAGGTCAAGGCAGCGGGCGGCCAGGCGATCGCGGTGCAGTCCGACCAGGCCGATCTCGCCCGCATCCCCGAGCTGTTCGAGCACGCCGCCGAGCCGACCGGTGCCCTGGACATCTTCGTCAGCAACGCGGCCGGGGTGACGGTGAAGCCGATCGACGGCGTCACCGAGGACGACTTCGACCACCTCTTCGCCACCAACGTGAAGGGTCCGTACTTCGCCATCCAGCAGGCCGCCCGGGTGCTGCCGGACGGCGGCCGGATCATCGCGCTCTCGACGCTGAACACGGTCGTGCCCGGACCCGGGATCTCGCTGTACGCGGCGAGCAAGGCCGCGCTCGAGCAGTTCGTCAAGGTCGCCGCCCGCGAGTACGGCGCCCGCGGGATCACCGTCAACATCGTCTCGCCGGGCGCGACCGACACGGACATGTTCCGCGACTCCAACCCGCCGGAGGCCAAGGCCGCCCTGGTCGGCATCACCGCCCTCGGCCGGGTCGGCGAGCCGTCCGACGTCGCCGACGTAGTCGCCTTCCTGGCCGGTCCGGACAGCCGCTGGCTGACCGGGCAGAACCTGCGTGCCACCGGAGGGCTGCTGATCTGAGCACCGCAGACCTGCTCGCCGACATCGACGCCGCGGCCGACCCGGCCGCGGCGAAGATCCTTGCGGGCTACTTCAAGCTGGGACCCGGCGGCTACGGCCACGGCGACCAGATGATCGGCGTGAAGCTGTCGACCATCCGCGGCCTGCTCAAGCCCTACCTGCGCGCCGGCCTGCCGCTCGCCGAGCTCGAGGAGGCGCTGAAGAGCCCGATCCACGAGCACCGGCTGGCCGTCCTGTGCCTGCTCGCCGACCGCGCGTCCCGCAGCCTCGAGCCGCGGACGGCGGACCCGGCCGAAGTCACCGCGATCTTCGAGCTCTACCTGCGCAGTACGGCGTACATCAACAACTGGGACCTGGTCGACTGCAGCACGTCGGAGATCGTCGGCGGGTACCTGCTCGACAAGCCGCGGGACGTGCTCTACACGCTGGTCCGGTCGTCCTCGTTGTGGGAGCGGCGGATCGCGCTGGTCGCGACGCACCTGTTCATCCGGAACGGCGAGAGCGCGGACACGTACGCGCTGTCCGCGCTGGTGCTCGACGACCGGGAGGACCTGATCCACAAGGCGTCCGGGTGGATGCTGCGCGAGGCCGGCAAGCGAGTCTCGGAGGACGAGCTCCGGGAGTTCCTCGACGAGCACGCGGCGGTGATGCCGCGGACCATGCTGCGGTACGCGATCGAGCGGCTGGAACCCGCCGTACGCAAGCAGTACCTGGCGATGGGCTGACGTTTTCGCGCAGGTCGAAAGGCCTCGTGATCCTGCGACGGAGCGTTACTCTGACGCTCAAATCGATCGCGGAAGGGGCCGCCCCCATGAACCCGAAGCGCATCATCAAGCTGTTGCTGCTCGCGACACTCGTCGCCGCCGGCCTGGTCGCCGTGCCGACCACAGCCACGGCCGCACCCGGATTCCAGATGCCGATCCCGTGCGGGCTGCGGTGGACCACCGCCACGCACGGCGGCCACGCCAGCCAGTGGATGCTGGACATGGTCTCGCCGAGCGGAGCCACCCGTGGCACACCGGTGCTCGCGTCGGCCGGTGGGACGGTCAGTGCGTCGCTGCTGTCGTCCAGCGGCGGCCACATGGTCGTCATCGACCACGGCGGTGGCTGGCAGACCCGGTACCTGCACATGGATCGCCGTGACGTTGCTGTCGGCAACGTGGTCGCGCAGGGCCGGCAGATCGGCATCGTCGGCAACACCGGTGACAGCACCGGGCCGCACCTGCACTACGAGCAGAAGCTGAACGGCACCGTCCAGCAGTCGTGGTTCAACGGGCACGCCGTACCGCTCACCTGGTCGTACAACCAGCACTTCGAGACCAGCGCCAACTGCGGCGCCGGCGACGGGAAGTTCTGGGTCGACACGTTCGCGAACGCACCCGGTCACAGCACGCCCGGCGGCACGCAGACCGGCACGCTCTACAAGGGCACGAACTACGTGTTCTGCAAGGTCTGGGGACCCGAGGTCCGGGTCGGCAGCGCCTACAACCACTGGTGGATGAAGACCGACCTCGACGTCGGCCCGGCGAACCAGTGGGTGTCGGCGTACTACCTGTCCCGCTGGGGCAACGACGAGGCGAAGGACAACAACGGCCGCGACTTGCCGAACTGCTGAAAGCCAACGGCCGCCAGCGACAAGTAGAGCAGCACCACGTCCGGACTGATGAGCTCGGCTGACCACCCGGCGTCGCGACGTCGCCGGTCAGCCGGGTTCGCCGACTGTGTCAACAGATCCTGGATTTGTCGACATGTCGCCGCGGTCAGGAGGCCTTGCGGCTGTCGGCGTACGGCGGGGCGGTCAGCGCGCAGTGTGGGTGGTGCTCGACCTCGACCGGCTGCTCGACGCGGCCGCCGATCGTGAACCAGGCGATCACGCCGCCGGCCGCGGACAGTGCCGCGGAGATCCACAGCGCGTTGGCGAACCCATTGCTGAAGGCAACGGGATCGAGGTACGAGTCGCCGGTGATGCCGGCCGCGATCGGGATCGCGGCGACCGCCATCAGTTGTGCCGACCGGGCGATCGCGTTGTTCACGCCGGACGCGATCCCGGCGTGGTGGTCGTCGACCGACGACAGTACGGTCGCGGTCAGTGGCGCGACGGTGGCGACCAGCCCGAGGCCGAGGACGACGACCGCCGGCAGCACCGCGGAGACGTAACTCGAGTCCATGTCGATCCGCAGCATCAGCAGCAGGCCCGCGGCCATCAGCAGCGGTCCGACGGTCATCGGGATCCGCGCGCCGATCCGGTCCGCGAGTCCGCCCGCGTACCCGGACAGCGCCAGCATCAGCAGGGTCATCGGCAGCAGGGCGGCGCCGGCCCAGATCGCGGAGTAGCCGAGTGCGGTCTGGAGGTAGACGACGAGGAGGAAGGTCGCCGTGCCGAGGCCGCCGTACACGACGACGGTGACCAGGTTGGCGCCGGTGAAGGCCCGGTTGGAGAAGATGCCGGGCGGCAGCATCGGGTGTGACTCCCGGCGCTCGACCTCCACGAAGACCGCGAACGCGACCACGCCGACGATCAGCGAGAACAGTACGAGCGGGTCCCCCCAGCCGCGTTCGCCGGCGCTGATCAGGCCGAAGGTGAGTCCGCCGAGGGCGACGGTGACGACAGCGGCGCCCCTGAGGTCGAGCTTGCCGGCCGCGGTCTCGTCGCGGGTCTCCGGCACGTGCCGCAGGGTGACGAGGATGGTGACCAGGGCGAGCGGGACGTTCAGCAGGAAGATGAACCGCCAGGACCCGCTGTCGACCAGGCCGCCGCCGACGAACGGGCCGATGGCCGCGGCGACCGAGGTCAGGCCGGACCAGGCGCCGACCGCCTTGCCGCGGTCCGACGGCGCGAACGTGGTCTGCAGGATCGCCAGGCTGCCGGGGGTCAGCAACGCGCCGCCGATGCCCTGCAGGACCCGGCCCACGATCATCACCTCGAGGGTCGGCGCGACCGTGCACACCACCGAGGCGACCGCGAACCAGATCACCCCGGCGACGAACACCCGCCGCCGGCCCAGCCGGTCGCCGAGCGAACCGCTGAGCAGAATCAGCGCCGCCAGCGGCAGCATGTACCCGTTGACGATCCACTGCAGGCCGGCGACCTCGGCGTCGAACTCCTCGCCCATCGCCGGCAGTGCGACGTTCACCACCGTGCCGTCGAGGAACGCCATCCCCGACCCGAGTGCCGTGGCCGCGAGAACCCACCTTGCCCGGCTGGTGCCGAAAACGATCCGCTCGTCCGTCATGGACTCACAGTAGGTGGTTACTGCGGCTGCGGAAGATCCAGCTGGAGAACGATGAGGGCCTTGTCGGCCGGGATGCCGGGGAGCACTGACAGCTTGGGTGGGTTGCCGACCGCGCAACGGGTCTCGGTGAGCAGGGGGCAGACCACGTTGAGCAGCTCGCCGCCGTTGATGATCAGGTTGGTCGGCAGGCCGCCTTCGGTGATCGCGGTGAGCGGCCGGATGGCCGACGAGGCTCGCTCCGGCTTCGACTCCGTGCGCCGTACCGTCGAACCGGACAGCCGGTAGGTCAGGCGCAGGTTCGCCGCGGCGGTGGTCAGCGGGATGTCGGTCGTGGTGGTGACGCTGGAGCTGGCCAGCGGGATGACTGCGCCGTTGGCGAGCACCCGGAGGTTGGTCGCGATCGGCGACGTCTTGGTCATCATCCCGGGCAACTGCTCACCGGATGCGGGCAGCTGGACCTGCAGGATGCTCGTCGCCTTCGGCAACATCACGTCCTCGGTGATGTCGAACGAGCCGTCCGGGAGCGGTACGGCGACCATCCGGATGCCGGCCCTGGTCGCGCCCGGACCAGGGCTGGTGGACGGGGTTTCGCCTGGCCGCGCGCTGCTGACCGGACCGGAGGGCAAGCCGGGACTGGGGGCCACGGGGCGGGCCGCGTCCGGTGAGCAGGCTGCGGTCGCGCTGAGCCCCAGAGTCAGCGCGACCGTAGCCAGCCACCGTGTCCCCGTCGCCCGTCGCCTGAGGTCCTCCACCCCCGATGCAGCCTCCGGGAGGAACTCCGCGCCCGTCCTCGATGCCCAGTCCGGCGAACCGCGTTCAGACACGCTTCATCGCCCCCCAACGGATTCGGCCGCTTCCTCTGGCGGTCGGATCGGACTTGCGCATACGATACGCCGGAATTAGTGGGGTGCGGCAATTACTGCCGAATTTTTCATGGGGACTTCGAGGGGGCACAAAATGGTGAGACGGAGCGTGTCCGGATCATTCCGGCCCGTATTCGAGAAAATTTCGAGAATTCCTGGTCCGGTAATTCGAAGGGTGATTCCACTGACGCTGGTGGTGACCGTCGCGGCGGCGCCGGCAGTGCTCGTGGCGCCGGCCGAGGGGGCCGCGGGGGCCAACCTGTACGTCGTCCAGGGGCTGCCCGGACGGTCGCTCGACATCAGCATCGACGGCCGCACGGTGGCGACCGGCGTCGCGGTCACGAAGGTGGTCGGTCCGTTCGGGGTGTCTCCCGGCAAGCGGATGCTGACCGCGCGTCAGGACGGCAAGACCGTGATCCAGCGGGAGGTCTCGCTCGGATCCGGGTCCAGCGTCGACGCCGTGATCCACCTGCCGGTCTCGCCGACCGGTGCGCCGGTGCTGACGTCGTACGTGAACAAGCTGAGCGCCATTCCGAAGGACAAGGCTGCCCTGCGGGTCGCGCACGACGCGGCGGTCGGCCCGGCCGACATCCGGGTCAACGGGCAGGTCGCGTTCGCGAACGTGGCGAATGGAGAATCGCTGGAGGCGGTCGTCCCGGCGGCCACCTACAAGGTCGACATCGTGCCGGCCGGCGCGACTTCACCTGTTGTTCTCGGTCCGTTGGATTTGCCGGCCCGGGCCGGATATCTGACCCGGGTGTTCGCGGTCGGAAATCCGAACGCGAAGACGATGAACGTCGCGCTCGGGACGATCAAGTTGCCCGCTGCGGGTTCGGGCACACCTGGCCTGGTGAACACCGGGACCGGCGGTCAGGCGGCGGAGCTGGACCAGGCGCACAGCTCCTCCACCTCGGACCTCTGGCTCGTGGTCGTCCTGGCCGGTTTGCTGGCCGCGGTGGTGACAGTCCGGAAGGCGGTCCGTCGCTGAGGAAGCTCCTGCTCGCACTGGTGTTGTGCTGCGCGGGCCTGGAGGGGTGCGCTGCGCAGACGGGCAATGCCGTGCCGGACCCCGGGGCGGGCGGCGGTACCCCAACGCCGTCGTCCGCTCCGGCTGCACGTGGTGTCCCTGGGTTCGTTCCGGAGATCGAACCCAGGGTCACGCCTGCGCCGGCGCGGACCGGCGCGACGACGGCCCCGCCGGCCCGGATCGGCACGCCGGCCCCGAGCCAGCGGATCTGGTTCGTCCCCGCCCAGGTCGTCCTGCCGGGTGGGGCGAAGGCTCCGGTGTTCCCGGCGAGCACGGTGAACGGAGAGCTGAAGGTCCCGGAGCAAGGGCAACGCGTCGGGTGGTGGGACGGCGGCGCACAGGCCGGCGACCCGTTCGGGTCGGTGGTTCTGGCCGGCCACGTCGACACCAAGACCGAGGGCGTCGGGTACTTCGCCCGGCTGCTCCGCATCAAGCCGGGTGAGCTCGTCCTACTGCACGGCTCCGGCCACACCGCGACGTACCGGGTCAGCTCGATCGTGTCGGTGCCGAAGAACGCGCTCGAGACCAAGAGCGGCGCCTTCGACCAGAAGGTCGGCCACCGGCTGGTCCTGATCACCTGCACCGGCGCGTACGACGCCTCCCGCGGCGGCTACGAGGCCAACCTCGTCGTCACCGCCACCGCGGTCGGTCCGGCCCGCTGATCCGGGCGCTAGGCTCGCCCGTTATGGCGAGGTATTTCGATGTGCATCCGGAGAATCCGCAGCGGCGCGCGATCGGCCAGGTGGTGGACCTGGTGCGCGGCGGCGGGCTGATCGCGTACCCGACCGACTCGTGCTTCGCGCTCGGCTGCCAGCTCGGGAACCGGGAAGGGATCGAGCGGATCCGCGCCATCCGGAACCTGGACGACCGGCACCACTTCACGCTGGTGTGCCAGGACTTCGCCCAGCTGGGGCAGTTCGTGCACATCAGCAACGCGGTTTTCCGGTCGATCAAGGCGGCCACGCCGGGCAGCTACACGTTCATCCTGCCGGCCACGAAGGAAGTGCCGCGCCGGCTGCTGCACCCGAAGAAGAAGACGGTCGGCGTGCGGATCCCGGACCACGTCGTGGCCCGGGCCCTGGTCGAGGAGCTGGGCGAGCCGCTGGTGTCGAGCACCCTCCTGCTCCCGGACCACGAGGTGCCGATGACGCAGGCCTGGGAGATCAAGGAAGAGCTGGACAACCAGGTCGACGCGGTCATCGAGGGCGAGGCGGGCACCGAGCCGACCACTGTCGTCGACTTCTCCGACGACTTCGCCGAGGTGGTCCGGGTCGGGGCCGGGGATCCCGCGCCTTTCCAGTGAGCTCTTGCGGGCGGGAAGATCATGCCCGATCGTGGCTGCGTAGAGGTTAGTCAGTAACCAGCGCACCTCACCCGCCCCGGAGGAGCCATGAGACGACGACTCGTGTTCGCGGTGCTGGCCGCCGTACTGCTGATCGGAGTGCCGGCGCCGGCGCAGGCCTACGCGAATGCGTTCTTCCCGACGCAGAGCAGTGGCAATCGCGGTGCCGACGTACTCGCGATCCAGTACCTGCTGCAGCACAACGGGCAGTCCGTCACCGCCGATGGAGTGTTCGGCGCGACGACGACGGCCGCGGCCAAGGCGTTCCAGACGTCGAAGGGTCTCGGCGCCGACGGAATCGTCGGGCCGCAGACCTGGGGAGCGTTGGCGCCGACGATCCGGTCGGGTGACAACAACGCGGCGGTGAAGGCCCTCCAGGTCGAGCTCAACGCCAAGCGGCGGCTCAGCCTGCCTGTCGACGGGGTGTTCAGCACCGCGGTCCGCGACGCGGTGGTCGCGTTCCAGTCGCACGCGGGTATCGGCGCGGACGGGATCGTCGGCCCGGTCACCTGGCGCAATCTGGCCTGGCACTACGACTACCCGGACTTCGCCGCGAACCTGTGCGACCAGGACCCCGACGGCAACGGTACGGCGGCCAACTGGGCAACGTCGGCCGCCGTCGCCCAGCTCGAGCAGGCAGCGCGGTCGTTCGCCGGCACCGCACAGGGAAAGGTCCCGTACGGCGACGCCGGGTTCGAGCACGGTGGTGACATCCCCGGCCACGGCAGCCACGAGGTCGGCCTGGACATCGACATCTGGCCGATCCGGACGGACAGCGCCCAGTGCACCGCGGGCCGGATCACCTGGGAGTCGTCGACGTACGACCGGGCCGCCACTCGCCAGCTGGTACAGGCGATCCGCGCCGCCGCGCCGGGTCACGTCCGGATCATCTTCTTCAACGACCCGGTCCTGATCAGCGAAGGCCTCACCACCGAGTGGCCGGCCCACGACAACCACCTCCACGTCCGCTTCTGCGAGAAGGTCCACCCCAACAGCCTCTACACCTGCTGACCGAGCAGACTGGTGGGGTGACCTACGCCTTGGACTTGAATCCCGATGAACTGTTGACAACGACGCGGACTGTGCGGAAGCGGCTGGATCTGGAGAAGCCGGTGCCGCTCGAGGTGGTGCGGGAGTGTGTGGAGATCGCGTTGCAGGGGCCGTCGGGGAGCAACCGGCAGACGTGGCACTGGCTGGTGGTCACGGATGCGGAGAAGCGGGCGGCCATCGGGGAGTACTACCGGCTCGCCGTGGAGAAGTACCTGGCCGGAACGGGTGCCGCCGGAAAGTTGTTCGCGGACGACCCGGTGCGTGGCCCGGTGCAGCGCCGCATCGGCAACAGCGTGGCCTACCTGGGTGAGCGGATGGGACAGGTCCCGGTGCTCGTCATCCCGTGCCTCGAGGCCCGCAACCTTCCGGCGGGCAACCAGGCCGGCTTGTGGGGCTCGATCCTGCCGTCCGCCTGGAGCTACATGCTCGCCGCGCGCGCCCGCGGCCTCGGTACGGCGTGGACCACGCTGCACCTCAACTACGAGCAGGAGGTGGCCGACGTCCTCGGCCTGCCCGACGAGATTCGGCAGTCGGTGCTGATCCCGACCGCGTACACGATCGGGACCGACTTCAAGCCCGCCCCGCGGCAGCCGCTGGACGACGTACTGCACCTCAACGCCTGGTAGCTACCGCACCTCCAGTTCGGCGAACTGCATCCGGTACCCGCCTTCGCCGTCCGGCCGCAGCTCCGTCCCACGCACCTGGACGTAGCGCGCGGTCGTCGGCGGGAAGGTGAACGACACCGGCGCGGATCCCGGCTGGGCGTGATCGGCCACCGTCGCGACCGGCGTCCAGGTGCCGCCGTCGGCCGATGTCTCGACGATGAAGTCGACCGGGAAACCGCTCCCGGTGCCCGCGCCGTCCGACCGCGCGTACAGGTCGACGCGGCTCACCAGGCTCGGCCCACCGAGGTCGACCCGGACAGACTGCGACGACCCGGCCGGTACGGACGCACTCGTCCAGCCCATCGAGTTCCACAACCGCGACTGCCGGGCGCCGTCGGTCAGGTTCGCCCGCAACCAGCCCTCGGCCGTGAGCTCCGACGACGAGGACGAGCTGACCGTCCGTCCGGCCGCCAGGTTGCCACCGGCGACCTCCACCTCCGCGAACTGCATCCGGTAAGTCCCGAACGGATCCTGCCCGAGCCGCGTCCCCACCACCCGCACATACCGCACGTCACGTGCCGCGAACGGGAACGTCTGCACCTCACTCGGCCGTGCCTGCCCCTGCCGAGACGCGACGGTCGACCACGCCGACCCATCCGTCGACACCTGCACCGCGAAGTTGACCGGGAATCCGATCCCGGCATTCGCCCCGTCCGACCGCGGGTACAGATCGACCCGCCCGACAGACCGCACCGCCCCGAGATCCACCTGCAAGGACTGCGCATCCGTCGCACTGGCGGCCGCCGCACTGGTCCACCCCATCGAGGAGGATCCAGAGGTACGCCGACCATCCACGACCGCACGCGGATTCCACCCATCCCCGTCGTACGACGAACTGACGGCGACCGTGGCGCCTTCCGCCGGGTTCACCTCCGGATTGAGCCGGGCGTTGTCGAAGGCAACGTTCACGCCACCGCTCGCCAGCCCGATCCCGCCGGCCCGGAAGGCGGAGTCGGTCACGGTCAGCACCGGCGCATGCCCCGACCCCGCGTACACCTGCAGCGTGCTGCCACGCGCGACCACGCGCAGCCGGTTGAACTGGCCGGCCGCGTATCCAGGCGCCGGGGCGCGCCCGAGCGTCGTACCACTGCGATAGACGAACACTTCACCGTTGTTGCGCTGGGCCACCAGGTAGCCGCTCTCGAAGTCCGTCGGGTTGAGGTTGCGGACGACGATCCCGGCCCAGTTCTCGTTGCCGCCGGTCGGGTTGACCGCGCGGATCTGCAGGTCCACGCTCGCCACGACGTCGCCGTACGCGCGTCCCTCGAGCCCGGCGACGTGGTTCCAGCGGCTGACGTCGGTCTGGGTCAGCACGCCGCCGGAGGCAGACCAGGTCCCGCTGTTCGTCTGCCAGGACTGCGATCCGGCCGCGAAGTCGTCGGCGTACGGGTAGGCCTGATCGGGGCCACCGGTCACGAGCGCGTCGAGGACCTGGCGGTGTACGGCGTCCACGGCCGTGCCGGAGCGATCGCCGGTGTAGGAGTTGACGAGCAGCGAGTTGGCCAGCGCCTTCGCGAGCAGCGGTTTGGTCGCGGCGAGCTTGGTGAAGAGCTCGTAGTCCTCGGCGCCGTCGAGCTGCGCCTCGCTCCGGATGCTGTCGTAGACGTCGTACGCCGCCCGGTTCGGCCGCACGATGAAGTTGTCGCCGTTCTGCGGTCCGTCGAAGGTGTCGTACTGGACGTACGGCCCACCGACGTGCTCGAACCAGTAGTTCCAGCCCCAATGCAGGTAGCCGATCGAGTCGGTCTTCCACGCCAGCAGCGGAGTGAGCCGGGTCTTGGCCAGGTGCGACACCAGGAAGCGGTTGAGGTACGGGCCCTGCGGGCCGATGCAGTTGTAGAGCCACAGCTCGTTGCCGCCCAGCCGCTTGCTCTGGTAGTAGCCGACGTTCTTCTCGTACAGGTCGAGGATCGGCGTGTTCGCGGTCAGGTTCGGCGGCGGGTTGTGGATCGCGAGCTCGGCCTCGTTCAGCCGCGGGTTCGGGAAGTACTGCCGGTACTTGGCGTAGAACCAGTTCGCCGCGGTGGTGTCCGCGGTGTGCCGGGTCTCGTCGTTCGCGCTCATGTAGAAGAGGTCGGTCCAGCCGTTGGCGTCGAGGTGCTGCTTGAGCGCCGGGAACAGCTTGTCCAGGTAGGCGTTCGCCTCCGCCGACTGGGACGGCACCGGGACCATCTGCGTCGATCCGTCGGAGGCGCGCTTGAGCATCTCGAGCTGCGAGGGCCGGCCGGCCGCCGGATCGCTGCTGATCAGCAGCGTCGGGGTGTAGATCCACTGCAGCGCGCCGGCGTCCCGGTAGATCCTGATGAACCGGTCGAAGTCGGTCCAGTCGAAGGTGTAGTTGCCTGCCGCATCGATCCGGGTGCGCGGGATGAGCAGGGCCTGGAAGTCGGCGTACACGACGTTGTTCCGGTGCTTGGCGTGGTTGCGGGCCATCGCCTCGATCACCTTCCACCAGTTGGTGTCGTACATCTGGACGCCGTACTGGACCGGGATCGCCTTGATCGTGCCGTCGTAGTCCCAGCCGGCCGAGGTGGTCCAGTTGTTCAGCTTGAAGGTGGACTGGTTCGTCGGCGGGACGGTCACCGGGTAGACGGTCAGCCGGACGGGCACGACGACATTGCCTGCGCTGCTCTGGACGGTCGCCGTACCGGTGTAGAGGCCGGGCGTCGCGTCGACCGGGACGTGGACGCTGTAGTGATACGGCTGGGTGACGTTCGCGGCGAGCGATCGCGGAGTGTTCTCGACGAGTGCGTCGTAGTACGCCGTTCCGCTGCCTTCGACCTCCACGTCGGGACCGGGCCGGGTGACGTCGGGATGCAGGTATTCCCGCCGTACGGCGATGTCCGAGATCGTCGCGCCACCCGGCCCAATCAGGTTGCTCACGGCAACGGACACGTTCTGGACCGCAACCGTCGGGCGGACCGCGAGCTGCGCGGCCTCGGTCTCGTTGCGGGCCGCGTACAGGTCGATCGACGTCGGTGCGCCGGCCGGTCTGGTCGTGCCGGGGAACAAGCGGTCGCTCGCGTTGTGGGTCCAGACCGGCGGTGGCGCGGCGGCCGCTGGAAGGGGGAGCGCGGCGGCTAGCAGTACGGCGGACAGCAGGGCGGCTGAGATGCGCATTCGGGTCCTCCAGGCGGGACTCGGAAAGTACGCATGAGTGTGAGGAGACGCCTGGACAGGGTCAAGTGAGCCTGCTGGCCGGAAACGGTCAGGAGGCGGCCATCTCCTCGATCGTCAGGCCGCTCAGGACGGACCGCGGCTCGGAGACGGTCAGGTCGACATCCGGATCGGCCGCGGCGTCGCGGACCTTGACCAGCAGCCAGTCCGCCCCGGTCCTGGTGAAGGCCCAGGCCCCATTGAGTTTCACGCCGTGCAGCTGCACCTTGAAGTGCCCGCGCTCGATCGCCACCGCCGGGTCCACCGGCTGGTGGCGATCGTCGCGGGTGAGGTTGCTGTAGATGCCGGCGTCCCACACGATCACTGCGCCGCTGCCGTACTCGCTGTCCGCGATCACACCCTCGTACGAGGCGTACTCCAGGTCGTGGTCGGTGGTGAAGACCGCCAGCCGTTTCACGGTCGGGTCCAGGGACGGCCCACGCGGAACCGCCCAGGACTTCAGGACGCCGTCGACCTCCAGCCGAACGTCGTAGTGCAGCCGCCGGGCGTCATGCAGCTGCACCACGAAGATCGGCTTGGACGTCAAGCGGCAGCTGCCGTGGGCGGCTCGATCCGGTTGCGGAGCCGGTTCAGGATGCCGCGGAGCAGCCGTGAGACCTGCATCTGGCTCACTCCGATCTCGGCGCCGATATCGGCCTGGGTGTGGCCCTCGATGAACCGTAGTTCGAGGATCCTGCGCTCCCGTGGCTCCAGGTCGCTGAGCACCGGCTCGAGGACGGCGACCGCCTCGGTCCGCTCGAACGCGCCGTCGTCGGTGTCCGCGATGGTGTCGGCCAGGTTGGCGGCCGAGTCGTCGTCGACCGGGCGGTCCAGCGACAGCACCGAGAAGCAGCCGTCGGCGGCCAGCGCGGCCTCGATCTCGTTGACCTCGGCACCTATCTCGGCGGCGAGCTCGGCGAGCGTGGGCTCGCGGTGCAGGTCCTGGACGAGCTGTGGGCGGACCGAGGCGATCGAGCCCTGCAGCTCCTGCAGGCGGCGCGGGATCCGGACCGTCCACGAGCAGTCGCGGAAGTACCGTTTCACCTCGCCCCTGATGGTCGGCACGGCGTACGCCAGGAACGGTGTGTCGGTGCTGGGGTCGTAGCTGCGGGCGGCCTTCACGAGTCCCAGGTACGCGACCTGGTCCAGGTCCTCGGCCTCCACGCCGCGACCGCGGAAGCGGGTGGCGATGCTGTGGGCGATGCTCAGGTTGAGCTCGATCGCCTCGTTGAGGAGAGCTTGCCGGAGCTCTTCGTCCGTCGTGGCGGCCCGCCGGCTGAGAAGGGTTCGGGTCGTCGTGTCCCGGCGCTGCTTCGGATCGGTGCTGCGCGGCTCGTCGACGGTACTGCTGGAAAGTACGGTGACCATTTTTGCTGACCTCGCGACTTTGAGTCACGGCGCGGCACATGTCTGGACCGCGGTCAGTGCTATCTGATCTGAACCCTACCCCGGGAGTGGCGGCGTTATACCTCTGTATCGATTTCGAGCAGAAGAGAAACCGTTCCGGGCCGCCCGGATCGGCCTTAGGGTCTGGCCATGGACTGGAAGCTTGAGTTGGTGTCGGTGCCGGTGACGGACGTGGACCGGGCGAAGGAGTTCTACACCGAGAAGGTCGGGTTCCACGCCGATCACGACCACCAGGTCACCGACGAACTGAGATTCGTTCAGTTGACCCCGCCGGGCTCGGCGTGCTCGATCGCGATCGGCAGCGGGCTGCCCCAAGGTGAGCCCGGCTCGGTTCGCGGCCTGCAGATCGTCGTGCCGGACGTCGCGGCGGCCCGGGACGAGCTGGCCGGCCGCGGGGTCGCGGTGTCGGACCTGCAGGAGTTCCCGTGGGGGACCTTCGCCTTCTTCGACGACCCCGACGGGAACTCCTGGGCCCTCCAGCAGATGCCGGAGTGGCGCTAGCTAGCGGTCGAAGCGGGGCAGTTGCTCGTTCGGGTCCTCGTCCGGGGCGTCCGGGTTGGAGGCGGGCTGCTCCAGTGGTGAGTCGTCGTCGGGACGGTCGGCGACGGTGGTTTCTTCATCGATGGAGGGATCGACCAGGTCCGGCATGTCCGGATCCGGGTTGTCCGGGTTGCTGGAGTCGCCGGGGCCGACCGGCACCGGAGGGATCGGGTTGGTGCTCATGACTCCACCTCCTTCAGGTGAGATCTTTCCGGTACCCACGGGGTTGGCGGTCAATTCGAGTTATCGCTAACGCTGTGTCATGCCGCGGTTGTAGGGTGGCCTTTGGTTGAGTAGCCAGCCCCCCGACGTTGGCTGCCGTGTCCCTGCGAGGGCGACGATGACCGATCTTCAGCATCACTCCACTGCCGTTCGAGGTGCCATGTCCGTAGCCACGTCTCCGACCCGGCCGGTAGCCGTCCAGGTCCGCATCGGCGGCCGCTGGATCGCGGGCCAGGAGCTCGGTCGCCGGACCGGCGCGGCCGGTGCTGACGAGGTTCTCGTCAGCCACCACGGTCACCTGGTCTGGGTCGACCAGCACTCCGTCCGCACCGCCTAGGACCTGGAAAGCCCTTACACACAAGGGATTTCAGCAAAGAGTTTTCGCAACGAGGTTGCCGATCTCGACCGCCGACGCGGACTGCGCGGGGTCGAACAACCTCCTGGTCAGGGCGAACGAGACACCTGATCGCGCGTCGGCCCAGGCGGCGCTACCCCCCATGCCCGGCAGGCCGAACGACATCGGGCTCTCCTCCGCGCTCGATCCGAGCCGCCCGATCGCGTAGCCCAGTGCCCAGGTCGCCTCGTTTCCGAGCAGTTCGTCCTTGCCGATGAAGGCCGGCCCGGTGATCTCGGCGACCCGCTCCGGCCGGACCAGCCGGACCCCGTCCACCGCGCCGATCAGAGCGGCGTACAGCTTCGCGATGCCGCGGGCGGACAGGATGCCGGCCGACGGGGTCTCGGCGGCGAGGTGTTCGGGGCTGTTGCACAACACGGCTCGGGGGAAATTGGCGGCCGGCGTGACCTTGCCGAACATCCCGGCCAGCATCGCGAACGTGTCCTCCGCCCCGGCCGGCTCGACCAGCGGGACAACCGGTGCTGCTGGTCCCGCGGCACACCGAAGTACACCTCGTCGGCGATCCCGAGCGGCTCGGCGATCTCCCGCAGTACGGCGGAGATCGACCGGCCGGTCGCGCGCCGGACGACCTCGCCGACCAGGTAGCCGAACGTCTCGGCGTGGTACGTCGTAGTCGTCCCCGGCTCCCACCACGGTTCGGCAGCCGCCAGGTACGACGTGATCTTCGGCCAGTCGTCCAGGTCGTCGGCCGTGGTGTCCGGCGGGAGCGCCGGCAGGCCGACCGAGTGGGTGAGGAGGTGCCGCAGCGTCGCCTTCTCCTTGCCGTGGACCGCGAACTCGGGCCAGACGTCCGCGATCGGAGCGTCGTACTCGAGGACGCCGCGGTCAACGAGCACGTTGGCCACCGTCGCGGTCGCGCCCTTACCGGTGGAAGCGCTGTAGAAGAGGGTGTCCGGCTCGACCGCCTCGCCGGCGACCGCGTCGACGACGAGCTCGCCGTTCTGGTAGACCGCCACCTGCAGCCCGAGCTCGGTCCCGGCCAACTCGTCGAGGCGCTGCTGCACCTGCTCCTGGAGGTCAGTCGCGCTCGTCATCCTGTCTGTGAGAGGTCAGTCACCACCCAGGTCGGAGCCACTCGGCCGCTTTTGACACACCTTGTCGAAGCGGCCCTGGGTGCACGTGGGCTGACAGACTGCCCTCGTGGAGTTGCGGCAGCTGGAGTACTTCGTGGCGGTGGCGCATGAGCGCAGCTTCACGCTGGCGGCTCGGCGGCTGCATGTGGTCCAAAGTGCGGTCAGCGCTGCGATCGCCGCGCTGGAACGCGATCTGAAGGTCACGCTGTTCGAGCGCAGCGCCCAGCGGGTGGTGCTGACGGAGGCGGGTACGGCGCTGCTGCCGGAAGCGCTGGCCGTGATGGACGCAGTACAGGGTGCTCGTGATGTGGTCGACGAGCTCGGCGCGGGGATGCGCGGGTCGGTGCGGGTCGGGCTGTTGCCGGGGCTTGGGCTGATCAACCTGCCGGCGGCGGCCGGTGAGTTCCGGCGGCGGTATCCGAACGTCGAGCTGCAGTTGCGGGCCGAGGCCGAGGGGTCGGCCGGGGTGATCGCGGGGCTCCGGAACGGCGACATCGACTGTGGGTTCCTCGGGATCGCGGCCGGGAGTGCGCCGCGCGACCTCACCACGTGGGAGTTGCTCCGGGTCCCGCAGGTGCTTGCGGTGCCGGTCGGTCATCGGCTGGCGCGGCGGCGGTCGGTGACGCTCGCCGATCTGGCGGACGAGGCGTTCGTCGACTTCCCGCCCGGATCTGGGACGCGCACTTTGATCGACCAGAAGTTCGAGGCGGCCGGGATCGAGCGGAAGGTCGTGGTCGAAGCGCTCGGGATCGAGGGCGGGGTCCAGTTCGTCGCGCATGGCGTCGGGCTGGGGATCCTGCCCGGGTACGCCGTCGCCGAGATCGACTCGATCCGCGCGATCCCGGTCTCGGACGAGACGTTCCGCTGGACGCTCTACCTGGCCACGCTGAAGAAGCGCAAACCCTCCGCCGCCCTCCGAGCCCTCCTCGGCCTCGTCGGCACCCACCTCCAACACCCACCGGGCACCGAACTGGGCGCCGACGTGGATCAACAGAACTGATCCACCCATCCCCCTCCAACCCGCCCGAAGGGCGGTGCCTTGGATCAATCAAATTGATCTACCCATCGAGTTGATTCGTTGGACTTGATGCATCGCTCGCAGGAAGATTTTTGGTGTCAGCAAGAAACCGAAGATCTGAAGGAGCGGGACGATGAACAACACCACCACCGAGCGAGTCGCGATCGTGACCGGCGGATCGAGTGGGATCGGACGCGAGGCCGCCGCCCGGCTGGGCAAGGACGGCTACGCGGTGGTGATCGGCTACGCCGGTAACCAGGCCGCGGCCGAGGAAGCCGTCAAGGAGGTCGAGCAGACCGGCGGCCGGGCGATCGCGGTCCAGGCCGACGTCGCCGACGAGACCGCGGTGGCGGCGCTGTTCGACCGCGCCGAGCAGGAGTTCGGCGGCGTCGACGTGGTCGTGAACGCGGCCGGGATCATGCCGCTGTCGCCGCTGGCCGACCTCGACCTGGACGTCTTCGACCGCGTCGTGCGGACCAACCTGCGCGGCACCATCGTCGTCGACCAGCAGGCGGTACGGCGGCTGCGCTCGGGCGGCGCGCTGATCAACGTGTCCAGCTCGCTGACCAAGCTGGCCCGCCCGGGCTACTCGGCGTACTCCGCGACCAAGGGCGGCGTCGAGGCGATCACGCTGATCCTGGCCCGCGAGCTGCGCGGCCGCGACGTCACCGTCAACACCGTCGCCCCCGGCCCGACCGCGACCCCGCTGTTCTTCGAGGGCAAGCCGCAGGAGCTGATCGACCGGATCGCCGCCGAGCCGCCGCTCGAGCGCCTCGGTGAGCCGTCCGACATCGCCGAGATCATCGCCTTCCTGGCCGGCCCGGCGCGCTGGATCAACGGCCAGGTCATCTACGCCAACGGCGGCTCGGCCGCCTGACCATCCACCACCACCCTCTTGATGTGAAAGGACACCGACCATGAGCAAGACAGTTCTGATCAGCGGCGCCTCCAGCGGCTTCGGCGCCCTCACCGCCCGCGCCCTCGCCGACACCGGCCACATCGTCTACGCCGGGATGCGCGACCTCGCCGGCCGGAACGTGGCCGCGGCTGCCGACGCCAAGCAATACGCGACCGAGCACAGCGTGGACCTCCGTCCGGTCGAGCTCGACATCAGCTCGGACGCCTCCGCCCAGCAAGCCGTCGACACCGTGATCAGTGAGCAGGGGCATCTCGACGTACTGATCCACAACGCCGGGCACATGGTCACCGGGCCGGCCGAGGCCTTCACGCCGGAGCAGCTCGCCGAGCTGTACGACACCAACGTGCTCGGCACGCAGCGGCTGAACCGGGCCGCGCTGCCGAAGCTCCGTGAGCAGCAGGACGGGTTGCTGCTGTGGGTCGGCAGCTCCAGCACACGTGGCGGCACCCCGCCGTACCTGGCGCCGTACTTCGCGGCGAAGGCGGCGATGGACGCGCTGGCGCAGAGCTACGCGCTGGAGGTGTCGCGGTTCGGGATCGAGACCACGATCGTCGTGCCGGGCGCGTTCACCCACGGGACCAACCACTTCGCGCACAGCGGTTCGCCGGCCGACACCGACGTGGTCACGGCGTACGAGACGAAGTACGCCGGCCTGATGGAGCAGGTCAGCCAGAAGCTCGCCGAGCTGGAGCCCGAGTGGGCCGACGTCGCCGACGTCGCGAAGGCGATCGTCACCGTGGTCGGCACCGAGAAGGGTCAGCGCCCGTTCCGGGTGCACATCGACCCGTCCGACGACGGCGCCGCCGTGGTGAACGCGGTCGCCGACCGGGTCCGCACCGAGCTGCTCCGCCGCATCGGCCTCGAGGACCTCCTCCACCCGGTCGCATCATGACTTTGTTCGACCTCCACGCTCACTTCCTGCTGCCGGAGTACGTCGCCGCGGCGGAGCGGGCGGGACACCTTCGGCCAGACGGGATGCCCGGCTGGCCGGAGTGGTCTGTCCGCCGCCACCTCGAGGTGATGGACCGGAACGGGATCGACACCGCGCTGCTGTCGGTCTCGTCGCCCGGTGTGCACTTCGGCGACGACTTCCGGGCGCGGGTGCTCGCGCGGCGGGTCAACGAGAGCGCGGCCGAGCTGGGCCGGGACCACCCTGGGCGCTTCGGGTTCTTCGCCAGCCTGCCGTTGCCGGACGTCGAGGGCGCGTTGGTCGAGCTGGACTACGCGTACGACGTCCTGCACGCGGATGGCGTCGTACTGATGAGCAACGCGGGCGGTCTGTATCCGGGGGAGCCGTCGTGGGAACCACTGTGGCGAGCGCTGAACGCCAGGTCGGCTGTGGTCCTGCTGCACCCGACGTCGCCACCGCAGTGGCGTCAGGTGGCGCTGGACCGGCCGCGCCCGATGATCGAGTTCCTCTTCGACAGCGCCCGCGCCGTCACCGACCTGGCCCTGACCGGAATCTTCACGCGCTACCCGGCCATCAACTTCATCGTCGCGCATGGCGGCGTACTGCCTCTGCTCGGCGACCGGCTCGACCACTTCCGCCGTACCTATGCCCCCGACGCCCAGCCCAGCGTGACGCCCCAACTGGAAAACCTCTGGTACGACGTCGCCGGGACCCCGGACGCAGTCGCCGGCGACCGGGCCCTCTACGGCAGTGACTACTGCTTCACCCCACCAGACGCGATCGCCCGCCAACTAGCGGCCCTCGACACCCGCTCCCCAGACTGGCGCGAGCGCGTCCGGGCCAACGCACAAAGCCTCATCGGCGCCAAGGTCGCGACCTGAGAGAGACCCCGGCGGGCCCTGACAGCACCGCCGGGGTGACTGTTGATCTCTCAACAGCCACCGGATCGTACGCGGTAAGCCCTCTCCTGAGGAGGGCTCGTCTCAGGAAAAGGCAGCAGGCGGTGATCGGTCGCTGACGCAGCGGCATTATCGTTGGGTCCTGCAACCAGATACTGGCTGGGTGAGGACGGCGCTACAAGCTGAGCGACGGCCGGCGGACCGCCGACCACCTCAGGCAGACTGCGGCGGCCGAGGCGGACCAGTTGCTCGCCGAAGCCCGGTCGGAGGAGCACGAGATCCGCGAGCGGATCGCCGAGCTGGAAGCGGTCGAACGGCGCCTGCTCGGGAACATCCGCGACGGCCTGTCCGGCACCCCGATCCCGCGTCCGGCGGGCAACGGATACCCGGAGGTGGAGGTCGAGGCGCGCCAACCGTTCGGGTGATGATCGGCCTGTCGGCGCTGGATGGCATGCTCTCGGCGTAGAGGTGTCGTCGAGCGAGGAGTGCCGTGGGGCCGTGGGATGTGGATCAGGTGCTGGGGTTGGCGCCGGATCCCGCGTCCGCCAAGGCAGCCCAGGCTCAGGCGCGTCCGACGAAGTGGCCCGAGTCCGGCGCCTCCGAGCGAGCCGTCTGGGGGCTGTGTCAGGGGAGCGGCAAGCAGCCGTACCAAACCACGGTTGATCTGAGCGGGCCGGCGTACAAGTGCTCCTGCCCGAGCCGGAAGTTCCCATGCAAGCATTCGCTTGGGTTGATGCTGCTCTGGGCGACCGGCGAGGTCCGGTCAGGTGATGAGCCGGACTGGGTGAAGACCTGGGTGGACCAGCGCGCGGCCCGGGCCGAGCGACCCGAGCGGAAGCCCGGTGAGGTCGCAGATCCGTTGGCCGCTCAGCAGCGGGCGTCGAGGCGGGCGGATCGGGTCTCCGCGGGCATGGCCGAGCTGGCGAGCTGGCTCGACGACCAGGTCCGGCAGGGGCTGGGCGGCTTCGACCAGCGTGCGTACAGCGAGCTCAGTCGGCTGGCTGCGCGCATGGTGGACGCCCAGGCGCCAGGCGTTGCCGGAGCGGTACGGCGCGCCGCGGGTGTCGTCGGCCGTGGTCACGGCTGGCCGGGCGAGCTTTTGGAGGAGCTGTCACTCATCCACTTGATCGTGTCCGCGCACGGTCGGTTGGCCGACCTCCCGCCGTCGCTGGCCGACACTGTCCAGTCCAGGATCGGCTGGACGGTCGAGACCGCGCGGGTGCTGGCCGAGGGGGAGAAGGTGGAGGACGACTGGCTGGTGCTGGGTCGGGTGATCGAGCCCGACGACCGGCTGACGGTCCGCCGTGTCTGGTTGCGCGGAGCAACAACCGGCCGACTCGGCCTCATCCTCACCTTCGCCGCCGCTGGGCGTCCGCTCGACCCGCTCCCGGCCCGCCCGGGTGAGTACGTGCCCGGCGCGCTCTCCTACTACCCCGGCGCGCTCCCGATGCGCGCACTCCTCACGCAGACCGCTCCACGCTTGCCCGCACCGCGGCCCGCCGGACTCACCGCGCGCCAGGCGCTGGCGTCGTACGTCGAATCCGTCGCCGCCGACCCGTGGAACGAACGCTGGCCGCTGGTCCTGCAGGACGTGCGACCGGCCCGGTACGGCGAGGGCTGGGCGCTGGTGGACGCTGCGGGTGACGGGCTCGAGATCCTGCCGGGCCTTGATTCGGTGAAGCTGCTCGCGGTCTCGGCCGGTGATCCGGTCACGGTCGCAGGTGAGTGGAACCGGGCCGGGTTCCGGCCGATGACGTGCTGGCACGGCGACCGGCCGGTGATCGTGTGAAGGGCTGGGACGGGCTGGTCAGCTCGGCGCTGCTGGGGACCGATCGGCGGCCGGTGCACTTCGAGGACCTGCCGGAGCGCATCCAGGAGCGGTTGGGTGATGGCGGCCTGCTGGACGCGGCCGCATTGGCGACCGTCTACAAGCGCGCGGGCCGCAAGCCGTTGCGCGAGCTCGAACCGTTGCCTGCGGCCCCTGGTGAGGATCGTCCGCTGCCCCGGCCGGTCGCGATCCGCCGGCTGGCCGCGATGCTCGGTGGATTCCAGACGACCGCGCTCGGCGAGTGGTTGCGTGCGGCGGACGCCCGGGGGTGGGGTGTGCCTCCGGAACATCTGCCGGCGTTGGCCGACTACGCCCGGCACCGCGCGGAGTACCGGCCGCTCGTCATCGCCGCGGCCGGACGGCGAGCGACCTGGCTGGCCGACCTCAACCCCGAGTGGAAGTTCCTCCACGCAGCGGTTGCCGAGAGCAATGACATCGCGTTGTGGACGCACGGCACCTCACTCCAGCGACGTACGTGGTTGCGCACGACGCGCCAGCAGGATCCAGCCGTCGCACTCGAAGCCTTGCAGGAAGTCTGGCCGACCGAGTCCGCCGCGACCCGGGCCGAGTTCCTCGCAGTGCTCGCCGACGGCTTGTCGCTGGCCGACGAGGAGTTCCTGGAGACGGCGCTCGACGATCGCTCCAAGGACGTCCGCCGAGGGGCGGCCCGCCTGCTCGCCCAACTCCAAGGATCGCGGTACGGCGACCGCATGGCCGAGCGACTGTGGTCGCACCTGGTCGTCAGCCAAGGCGTGCTGGCAGTCGACCTGCCGAAGCGCCTGAGCGCGTCGATGGAACGCGACGGCCTCGACTCGCAGAACCCGGAAGGCATCGGCAAGCGGGCCTGGTGGTTCCTGCAGATCGTCGCGAACACCCCGCTCGCGGTGATGGATCCGGCCTGGCTCCAGCTGCCGGTCGAGGGTTGTGCACCTGAGGTCCTGCAGGCGGCGTGGGCCGAGGCCGCCGTACGGGAACGTTCGGAAGTCTGGGCGCGTGAGCTGCTGAAGGCGAATGCCTCGACTGGCACTCGCAGTGCGGCCGAGCTGCTGCGCGTCCTGCCTGCCGAGGAATGGGTCCGAGCCGTGCAGGCGCTGCAGGAGACCATCGACCTGGCCGACTTGGTGGGCGGGTTGCCGGTGCCGTGGCCGGCGTCGCTCGGCTCGCTCATCCTCGACCAGTTGGCCGCTGCCGGGACCGCCCGGTCCTCGGCTCGGCTCGCGAGTATCGCGGCCCGGGCCGTGCCACCCGACGTACTGAACCATCCGATCACCCGCGAGCCGACCGGTGAGGAAGACACCTGGCGACGGCGGCTGGTGGAGACCCTGACCTTCCGCCGTGAGATGTACGAGGAGCTGTCATGAGCACAGAAGTACTGCGGCCGCACGCCGAGGAGGAGTACGCCGGTGAGCTTGCCGCGCTGCGGGCAGCCGACGACCGGCCGCGTCCGCCGGCCTGGCGGCTCTCGCCGGCGGCGGTTGTCACCTACCTCCTCGGCGGACGCGCCGGCGACCTGGAGATCTCCCCCAAGTACGTCGGCCCGCGTCGGCTGATCGAGGTCGCGGTGGCCACCCTGGCGACGGACCGTGCGTTGTTGCTCCTCGGCGTACCGGGAACGGCGAAGACCTGGGTCAGCGAGCACCTCGCGGCCGCGATCAGCGGTGACTCGACCCTGCTGGTGCAAGGGACGGCGGGCACGGCCGAGGAGTCGATCCGGTACGGCTGGAACTACGCCCAGTTGATTGCCCAGGGCCCCAGTGAGGCGGCGCTGGTGCCGAGTCCGGTGCAGCGGGCGATGGCCGACGCGAAGATCGCCCGGATCGAGGAGCTGACCCGGATGCCGTCCGACGTCCAGGACGCGCTGATCACGATCCTGTCCGAGAAGGCACTGCCGATCTCCGAGCTGGGCACCGAAGTCCAGGCCCGCAAGGGTTTCAACGTCATCGCCACCGCCAACGATCGCGACAAGGGCGTCAACGAGCTGTCCAGCGCGCTGCGGCGGCGGTTCAACACCGTCGTCCTGCCGCTGCCGGACTCGGCCGACGACGAGGTCGAGATCGTGTCCCGCCGGGTCGCCCAGCTCGGGACGGCGCTCGAGCTCCCGCAACCGGACGACGCGCTGGAGGAGATCCGCCGAGTGGTGACGATCTTCCGCGAGCTCCGCTCCGGCCGCACCGAGGACGGGCGGACCGCGGTGAAGTCGCCGTCGGCCACGCTCTCCACCGCCGAGGCGATCAGTGTCGTCACCGGTGGGCTCGCGCTGGCGGCCCATTTCGGCGACGGCGTGCTGCGGCCGACCGACGTGGCCGGCGGCATCCTCGGTGCGGTGATCAAGGACCCGTCCGCGGACCGGGTCGTCTGGTCGGAGTACCTGGAGACCGTGGTCCGGGAACGCGACGACTGGGCGCCGTTCTACCGGGCCTGCCGAGAGATCACCGGATGACCGTTCACCTGCTGGGGATTCGGCACCACGGGCCGGGGTCGGCGCGCGCGGTCGCGGCTGCGCTCGCGGAGCTCCGGCCGGACGTGGTGCTGATCGAGGGCCCACCGGAAGCCGACAAGGTGGTCGAGTTGGCGGGGTCGGAGGAGATGGTTCCGCCGGTCGCGCTGCTCGCCTACGCGGTGGATGACTCGACCCGGGCCGCGTTCTGGCCGTTCGCGGTGTTCAGCCCGGAGTGGCGGGCGATCGAGTACGCGCTCGGCGCCGGCGTACCGGTGCGGTTCTGCGACCTGCCTGCCGCGCATCAGTTCGCGTCGTCCGGTGGTGAGGGGCGGCGTGGGTTGTCGATCGATCCGCTGGCCACGTTGGCGAACGCGGGCGGGTACGACGATCCCGAGCGCTGGTGGGACGACGTGATCGAGTCCCGGCGCGAGGGTGCCGAGCCGTTCACGGTGATCGCCGACGCGATGCGTGAGCTCCGGCACGGCGAGGAGGCGACTGGCCGGGAGGCGCAACGCGAGGCCTACATGCGGACGGTGTTGCGGAAGGCGATCCGTGAGGGGTTCGAGCGGATCGCGGTGATCTGCGGTGCCTGGCACGTGCCCGCCTTGGAGGTGCCGTTGCCTCCGGCAACCCATGACGCACGGATCCTGAAGGGCTTGCCGAAGCGGAAGGTCGCGTGCACCTGGGTGCCGTGGACCCACGGCCGGCTGGCGGCGTCGTCCGGGTACGGCGCCGGGATCACGTCACCCGGCTGGTACCACCACCTGTTCACCGCGCCGGACCAGATCACCGCACGCTGGTTGTCGAAGGTGGCGCAGGTGCTGCGCTCCCAGGACCTGCCGGTGTCCAGCGCCCACGTGATCGAGGCGGTCCGGCTCGCAGACACCCTGGCCGCATTGCGAGAACGGCCACTGGCCGGGCTCAGCGAGGTCACTGAGGCGACTCGGGCCGTGCTGTGCGGCGGGAACGACGTACTGCTCGACCTTGTCACTCGGGAAGCGGTCGTCGGCGAGCTGCTGGGATCGGTGCCGGGGGAGACGCCGCAGGCTCCGGTCGCCGCCGATTTGGCGGCGCAGGCGCGGCGGCTGCGGATGCGTCGGGACGCGACCGAGCGGGTGGTCGAGCTCGACCTGCGGAAGCCGAACGACCTGGAGAAGTCGCGGCTGCTGCACCGGCTGCGGATCCTCGGGGTGCACTGGGGTGTGCCGACCGCCGACGAGCGACGCGCGCAGGGCACGTTCCGGGAGATCTGGCGGCTGACCTGGGATCCCGGGCTCGAGGTCGAACTGGTCGCCGCGGGGGCGCACGGCACGACGGTCCTCGGCGCCGCGACGACCGTGATGCTGCGGGTCGCCGACGAGTCGTCCACCCTCGCCGACGTGACCGCCGCACTGGAGAAGTCGCTGCTGGCGGATCTCGCGGAGGCGCTGCCTTCCTTGCTGCGCGGTGTGGACACCCGGGCGGCGGCCGATGCGGATGTCGGTCATCTGATGGCGGCGCTGCCCGCGTTGGCGCGATCTTCGCGGTACGGCGATGTGCGTGGCACCGACACCGCGGGGTTGGCCGCGGTCGCCGGCCGGATGGTGTCCAGGGTCTGTGCCGGCCTCGGGCGAACTGTGCACGGACTCGATCCGGATGCGGCGGCCGCCGTACAGGAGCTGATCGACGGAGTGCAGGACGCGACGGTCTTGCTGGCCGAGGAGGTCCGGGCGGAGTGGCTGGCGACGCTCGAGGGGTTGAGCGATCGGTCGTCGGTGCCGCCGTTGATCCGCGGGCGGTTGACCCGGTTGATGCTGGACACGTCGCGGCTACCGGATCACGAGGTGGCGCTGCGGCTCGGGCGGGCGTTGTCGCCTGGCACGCCGACCGCCGACGCTGCCGGGTATGTCGAGGGATTCCTGGCCGGCGGCGGGTTGTTGCTCGTGCACGACGAACGGCTGCTGGCGCTGGTGGACGCGTGGCTCGCGGCGATTCCGTCCGACGCGTTCGTGGAGGTGCTGCCGCTGCTTCGCCGTACCTTTGGCACCTTCGCGTCGCCGGAGAGGCGGTCGATCGGCACCCGAACCCGTGCGCTGAGCGATCCCGCTGCCGTGGTTGTTGCTGATGACAACGACCTCGACACCGAGCTGGCCGCGACCGTCCTGCCCGTCGTGGCGCAGTTGCTGGGGGTGTGATGACCGACGACGAACGCATGCGCCGGTGGCGACTCGTGCTCGGCGGCGAGGCCGACGACGAGCTCGGTACGACGCTGTCCGCCGAGGACCGATCCGTCGACGCGGCGATGGCGGCGCTGTACGACACGACGCCCGGCGAGTCCGGCGGGACTCAGCGAGCGGCCGGGCTGGGGTCGTCGGCGCCGCGGGTGGCGCGGTGGCTGGGCGACATCCGGCGGTACTTCCCGAGCACGGTCGTCCAGGTGATGCAGCGGGACGCGGTCGAGCGGCTCGGCATCACCCGGATGCTGATGGAGCCGGAGTTGCTCGGGGCAGTCGAGCCCGACGTACACCTGGTCAGCACGCTGCTCGCGCTGAACGAGGTGATGCCGGAGGAGACCAAGCAGACTGCGCGGGACGTGGTCGGGCGGGTCGTCGCTTCGCTGGAGGAGCGCCTGGCAGAGCGCACCCGGGCGTCGGTCACCGGCGCACTCGACCGGGCCGGGCGTACCGGGCGGCCGCGGCACTCGGACATCGACTGGGATCGGACGATCCGGGCCAATCTCAAGCACTTCTCACCGGCGCTCGGCACGATCGTCCCGGATCGGCTGGTCGGGTACGCGCGGCGGAACCACAGCGTCCAGCGCGACATCGTGCTGGCGATCGACCAGTCGGGTTCGATGGCGGAGTCGGTGGTGTACGCGTCGCTGTTCGGCGCAGTACTCGGGTCGATCCGCACGCTGCGGACGAGCCTCGTCGTGTTCGACACTGCGGTGGTCGACCTGACCGATCAGCTGGAGGATCCGGTCGACGTGCTGTTCGGGACGCAGCTTGGTGGTGGCACGGACATCAACCGGGCGCTCGCGTACTGCGAGGACCTGGTGACCAAGCCCGCCGAGACGGTGATGGTGCTGATCTCGGACCTCTACGAGGGCGGCGTCCGCGAGGAGATGTTGCGGCGGGCGCGCTCGCTGGTCGAGTCGGGTGTGCAGCTGATCGCTCTGCTCGCCCTGGCCGACTCGGGCACCCCGTCGTACGACGGCGAGAACGCGGCCGCCCTCGCCGACCTCGGCGTACCGACCTTCGCCTGCACTCCCGACCTGTTCCCGGACCTGATGGCCGCGGCGATCAAGCGGGAGGACATCACCGAGTGGGCCGGGAAGTATCTGGGCCGCTGAGTGGTTGCTGCTCGACATGACGACAGTTGAGCTGACCCGCTTCCGGGTGCGCCCTGCGCAGGTCTCCGAACTCCTGGCCGCGCGGCCGGCCATGCTTCAGGACTTCGAGGCCGACCGGGAGGGGTTCCTGAGCGCCCGCCTGGTCCGGCTGCCGAACGACGAGTGGCTCGACATCGTCGAGTGGAAGACCCCGGAGGACTTCGCCGCGTCCCGCGCGAAGGGCCCCAACCTGCCCGGCATCGCCCGCTTCTTCGCCGCCATCGACTCGCTGGTCGTCGCCGAGGAAGGCACCCTCGCGGACTGACCCTGCGGTGGGACAATGCCGTCATGAGTGAGCCTGTTCGGGTGATTCGGGCCGGCGAGTTGGTGGCGGCGGATCCGACGCCGGGGATGTTCCGGACCCGGGCGTTCGAGCTGCCGATCCTCTGGGCCGGTCAGGTCGTGACCGCGCCGGGGGCGTTGTCCGGCTGGCACCACCATGATCGGAACGAGTCGAGTCTGTACATCGTGTCCGGTGTGCTGCGGCTGGAGTTCGAGGGGTACGACGACTACCTCGACGCCGTCGCGGGCGACTTCGTGCACGTCCCGTCGTACACCGTGCACCGGGAGAGCAACCCGACCGGCGAACCCTCGGTCGCGATCATCGCTCGGGCGGGCGGCGGCATCCCGACGGTCAACGTGGACGCGCCGCCGGGGCGTTGAGGCGTCGGACGAACCGTCCTCGGTCAGTCGGCCAGTTCGAGGATGTCGATCGGGGTGTTCGGGTCGGCTTCGGCGAACCGGAGCGCCCACTGAACCGCCTCGGCCTTCGACTCGACCCGGATGATCGAGACGCCGGCGATCAGCTCCTTGGTCTCCGCGAACGGCCCGTCGACCACCCGCGGCTCCTCACCCGGCGCCGGGAACGTGATCCGCGCCCCCCGCGAACTGGGCATCAACCCCTCAGCGGCCAGCAACACCCCCGCCCGCCGCATCTCCTCGAGCACCGCATCCGCCCGAGCCAACATCTCCGGATCCGGCGGCTCCCCCGCCTCCAGCCTGTCATTCGTCTTGTGAAGCAGCATGTACCGCATAGATCAGACCTTAGTGCCGTTCCAGTTCGGTCCAGAACTTTGTGGGGATTTCGTGGTCGAGCCAGGCTGCTACTTCGGTGATTTCTTGGGGGTTGCGGGCGCCTACTACTACGGCTGGTACGGCGGGGTGGGACAGCGGGAACTGGACGGCGGCGGCCAGGAGGGGGACGTCGTGCCGGCGGCTCAGCTCGCGTAGGCGCTCGATGCGTCGTACGAGGGCTTTGGGGAGCGGCTGCTGGCCGTGTGGGGCGCCCTCGGCGAGCACGCCGCCTTGGAAGACGCCGGCCGCGAGTACGGCGACGCCGAGCTTCTCGCAGAGCGGGAGGAGCTCCTCAGCACCGGACTGGTCGAGCAGCGTGTAGCGACCGGCCAGCAGGATGCAGTCGGGCCCCTTGGCGCCGGTGTCGCGCAGGAACCGGGCGGCCACGTCGGCGTGGTTCACCCCGAGCGAGATCGCCCGGATGGTGCCCCGGCCCCGCAGCTCGGCGAGCGCACGCATGGCGTCCGTCGACGCGGTCGCGTAGTCGAGATCGGGGTCGTGGATGTGCAGGATGTCGATCCGGTCGATGCCCATCCGCCCGAGGCTCTCCTCGAACGACCGCATCACCGCCCGGTACGAGTAGTCGAGCCGCGGCCCCACCCCAGCCGGCGGCTCGGCCCAGATCGGCTGGATGTCCGGCCCGCCCGGCTCGATCAGCCGCCCGACCTTGCTGCAGAGCACGAACTCCTCCCGCGGCCGACCGCGAAGCGCGATCCCGGCCCGCTGCTCGGACAGCCCGTACCCGTACACCGGCGCGGTGTCGAACAGCCGAATCCCCAGCTCCCACGCCCGGTCGATCGTCGCCACGGCGTCCGGCTCCGGTACGGCGGCGAACATCCCCCCGATCGAGGCAAGCCCCAGCCCCAACCTGCTCACCCGCATCCCCGTCCGCCCCAGCTCCACACTCCGCATGCCGCCGACCCTAGAAGCCCCCGCCGACAGTTCCGGTGGTCAGCGTTCGGTCAGCGGGGTACGTCGCCCCGCCACGCGCCGGTCGCCCCCGGGCGCTCCTCGATGAAGTGCTTGAACCGCTGCAGGTCGCCCTTCACCCGGCCCTCGACGACGCCGAGCTTGTCGCCGGCCTTCTCGACGATCCCCTCGGGTTCGATGTCCATCTGCGCGGTCACCCGGGTCTGGTTCGGGGACAGCTGGTGGAAGGTGATCACGCCGCCGTGCTGCGGCCCGGAGTCCGACCGCCAGGCCACCCGCTCGTCCGGGTGCTGCTCGGTGATGGTCGCGTCGAACTCGCGCGTCTTACCGCCGATCTTGGTCACCCAGTGGGTGTGGGTGTCGTCCAGCTGCCGGACTTCCTCGACGCCCTCCATGAACTGCGGGAAGGACTCGAACTGCGTCCACTGGTTGTACGCCGTCGTCACCGGCACGTCGACGTCGACGGACTGGGTGATGCTGCTCATCTGCGTTCCCTCCTCGATTCGCTGAAACCGGCCCAGTACCCCGAGCGGTCTGTCATACGCCTGCTCTTTTCACGTCGGTGGGGAGGCGGCAGTATGCGGAGATGGGTGAGATCGCGGAGCGGTACCGCCGGCGGGCCGAGGCGTTCGAGCAGAAGGTCGCCGCCGTACGGGCGGACCAGTGGGACAACCAGTCGCCGTGCGAGAAGTGGACGGCCAAGGACGTGGTGGACCACATCGTGATGATGCACGGCGTGATGCTGATGCCGGTGGCCCGCAAGCTGGAGCCGGCGGACGACCCGCTGACCGCGTTCCAGGAGGCCCGCGCGGCGGTCGAGGACGTCCTCGACGACCCGATCCTCGCGCTCACCGAGACCGACACGCCGGCCGGCCGGCTGACGACCGAGGCGCACATCGACCAGGTGATCTCGGACGATCTCGTCCTGCACGGCTGGGACCTGGCCCGCGCGACCGGTCAGGACGAGACGATGGACCCGGATGACGTCGAACGCCTGTGGGCCACCGCGTCCGCCGTACCTCCCGACGTGATGGAGAAGTTCCGTACGCCGGGTGCCTTCGGCGAAGGTGTCGAGGTCTACGGACCCGAGGTCCAAGTCCCGCCGAGCGCCCCGCTGCAGGACCGCCTACTCGGCCTGATCGGCCGCCAGCCGTGAGAGGTCGCTCGGCGCGTAGTACGTCTCCGGCGTCGGGCACAACGGCGCGCCGGTGAGCTGGGCCGGCTTGGTCATCAGGAGGGCATGGCCGCTGGAGATCGGGCGTTCGAGGTACTCGTGGCCGGGGAGGTTGGCCACCGCCGTACGGCAACCGAGCGCCATCCCCTCGAACAGCGCGGTTGTGGACACGCCGACCTGGTAGGTGGCGGCGGCGAGCAAGTCGAGCGTGCTGCCTTCCGTGGACAGCCGGACGCCGTCCGGGATCGTGTAGTCCGCCGCTCGCTCGCTCGGGTGCAGCCTGAACACGACATCCAGCGCCGGGTGCTCCTTCGCGACCGACTCCGCGACGTGCAGCAGCTCGGCGCCGATCGTGCCCTGCGACAGGAAGACCGCCAGGTTGGTGTCCTTCGCGGTCGTCTCAGGCAGGTACGACGCCCCGATCACCGATGTACTCATTCCGGCCGGAAGGTCGGCGATGTCGGTCCAGTACGAGCCGAAGCACCACAGCTCGTCCGGCTGGTCGGCGACGGCCGGACGACCCGGGTAGCTGTAGCCGAGGTGGAACGGGCTGATCGCGCCGTGCTGGAGCTCGACCACCCGGACCCCGAGATCGCGAGCGGCGCCGACGATGTGCTGGTGGAAGTACGCGACGACCACGTAGAGGGTCTGGATCCGGTGCTTCCGCAGCAGCGCTCGGTAGAGCGCGCGCAACCGCTCGTGCTTCGGCACCTCCCGGGCCAGCAGCGCCCCGACCGGCACCCGAAAACCGGTCAGTTGCTCGAGGGCCTCGGCGATACCGCGATCGTCCACCTGGCGCTTGTGCACCGCGCCGGCCGCCGAGGTGAAGAAGTCGAGGTTCCTGCTGCCGGGGAGCGGGCTGCCGTTGATCCCGGAGTCCAGGACCAGTGCGCTGGTTCCGAGCGCCGTGCGGAGCTCGTCGGTGTAGATCTCGACACCGCCCGGTTTCCGCGGGTGCGGGACGACCATCGCGTCGTACGAGCCCAGGAACGGGTTGCGGGTGACCAGGCCGGCCAGGTGCCTGCCGACCAACCGCGCTTTGTCGTACGGCGTACGTCGTACCGGATGGGAGGCGCCGTGGATCCCGCTGCGGCGGGTCAGCTCATGGAAGATCCGCATCCGGATCACGGGCCAGGGGCTAACGTCCCCGATCCGCCAGTCGAGCAGACTCAGGTCCCGCTCCACCTGCCAGATCGCCCGGCACAGGCTCGCCACCGTCGGGCCAGTGCTCGGCCCCGTGCCGTTCCCGGTACTCGTCATGGTTGATCCCAACTATCCCCGCGAGACTCCCGACGCCCGAGAAGAACCGGCGGACAGCCTTCAGCAGGTGCGTCTTGCGGCCGAGCAGCAGCCCGGCCAGGGCGAACCCGATCGCCGAGACCACCCGGGCCGAAGCATAGGCCAGCACCAGCAGGTAGCTGACCGCGCCCGGCCGGATCAGCAACCGGCTGATCGTGTCCCCGCTGCCGGAGCGGAAGGCACGCCGTACCAGCCAGCGCAGGGTCGTGCGCCCGGCCGGGACCTCCTCGGCGATACACGCCTCCTCGCACCAGACGATCCGGAATCCGGCGCGGTGCACCCGGAGGAAGAAGTGCAGGTCACTGGAACCGGTGTAGCGGAACGCGGGGTGAAATCCGGGCGTGACCGTGTGGTAGACGCGGCGGCTGACCAGGGTGTTGTTCGTGTACGCCTTGCGCAGCTCCTCGCCGGTGGTGTGCTTGCCGGTCGAGTCGTGGACGTCGCTGTAGTGGTTCCAGGGCGGGGCGCCGGGCGGGAGGTTGCCCTTGACGGGCCCGGTGACAACGTCGGCGCCGGACGTCTCCCACGCGTGCAGCAGCGTGGCCAGCCAGCCGGGCGGGGCGACCTCGTCGTCGTCCACGAAGACGAGCGCGTCGTCGTTCCAGCACAACTCGACTGACTTCTCCCGGGCGAAAGGGATCCCAGGCTCCGGTTCGACCACGGACTCGATCGGGTACCGCGCGTCGTCGAACCCCCGGACGACCGCCGCCGCCGTACCCTCGGCGTCGTTGTCGACCACCACGATCCGGATCGCGTAATCCGAATCCTCCGGAAGCTCCTGGGCCTGCAGGCTGGTCAGCAGAGCATGCAAAAGAGCAGGTCGCCGGAAGGTGATGACCGCGATGGCGACGCTGGTGCTCATGGCGCCCGAGACTATCGGTCCCGCCCAACAACCGCCCATGCAACCGGCACGAGAAAGGTACGGGGAGTCGGACTCGACGGCCTGGATCAGGGCGGCAGCCGCCTTCGCCGGGCTCAACGACCATTTGTACCTCGTGGTAGGTACAGTCGGGACGTGGAGACGGTGGAGCGGTTGATTCGCAGTACGCAGGAGTTGTTGTGGGAGCGGGGGTACGTCGGGACCAGTCCCAAGGCGATTCAGCGGGCCGCGGAGGCCGGCCAAGGGAGTATGTACCACCACTTCAGCGGGAAGTCGCAGCTCGCGAAGGCCGCGATCGAGCGGTCCGGGGTGGAGTTGCGGGAGGCCGCCGAGGAGCAGTTCGCGGGTGCGGGTACGGCGACCGAGCGGATCACGGAGTACCTCGAGCGGGATCGCGACGTCCTGCGTGGCTGCCGGATCGGCCGGCTGACGGCGGATCCGGACGTGATGGCCGATCCCGAGTTGCGCCGACCGGTCGCGGAGACCTTCCAGTGGTTGCGCGAGCGGCTGGCCGAGATCGTTGCTGAGGGCAAGCGGAACCACGAGTACCCGGAAACGCTCGATCCGGAGCAGACCGCCGCGACGATTGCAGCTGTGCTGCAGGGTGGGTACGTGCTGGCCCGCGCGGCCGACTCCGACGAGCCGTTCGAACTCGCCGTGCAAGGGCTGATCAACCTGCTCGAGGAGGCCGTGAAGTGAAGATCGGCGCGGTGTTCCCGCAGCTGGAGATCGGGGCGGATCCGGAGCTCGTCAAGGAGTGGGCGACAACGGTGGAGCGAGCCGGCTACACGCACGTGCACGCGTACGACCATGTGCTCGGCGCGGATCCGGCGAACCGGCCGGGGTGGAGCGGGTACACGGACAAGTCCTTGTTTCACGAGGTTTTCGTGCTGTTCGGCTACCTTGCAGCGATCACGAGCAAGGTCGAGTTGGTAACCGGCGTGCTGGTGTTGCCGCAGCGGCAGACGGCGTTGGTCGCCAAGCAGGCCGCAGAGGTTGACGTACTGAGCGGCGGCCGGATGAGGCTGGGCGTGGGCATCGGGTGGAACCAGGTCGAGTACCAGGCCCTCGGCGTACCGTTCAAGCAGCGTGGCGCCCTGCTGGAGGAGCAGGTGGACGTGCTGCGCCGCCTATGGACAGAGCCGGTGCTCTCGTACGACGGCAAGTTCCACCAGATCGAGGAAGCCGGACTCAACCCGCTCCCCAAGACCACGATCCCGATCTGGTTCGGCGGCAGTGCGGACGGCGCGCTGCGTCGTACCGGACGGATCGGCGACGGCTGGATGCCGCAGGGCAGGCCCGACGACCGGGCCCGCGCCCAGCTCGCCACGATCCGCGAAGCAGCCAGAGCGGCCGGACGGGATCCAGCGACCATCGGCGTCGAGCCCCGCCTCACCCTCGCCGAGATCCCCGAGCAGGACTGGCCGGACTTCGTCGACGGCTGGCGTGAGCTGGGCGCGACCCACCTGGCCGTCAACACGATGAAACTGGGCCTGTCCAGGCCCGAGGATCACGCGGCCCTGCTCCAGGAGGTCCTCCCGACGTTAGCGCCCACCGGTTGAGCCCCGGACCACCAGTGGGCAGGGCAGCGTGATGATCTCCGTCGGCCGATCCGGGTCCTCGATGCGGCGGCGGAGCAGGTCGATGCCCTTCTCCACGATCGCGTGGATCGGTTGCGAGACCGACGTGAGGTCGAACGCCTCCCACGCGGCCAGGGACGTGTTGTCGAAACCGATCACCCAGACGTCGTCCGGCACCCGGACGCCGAGCGCGCGAGCGCCGTCCAGGATTCCGAAGGCGAGCAGGTCGGTGACGGTGTAGATCGCGGTCGGCGGCTTCTTCCGCGACAGCAGCTTCTGCGCCGCGGCATGACCGTCCGCGTGCGGTACGCCGACCGACACGACGTTGCTGGGTTTGATCTTCACGCCGGCGTCGGCGAGCGCGGCCCGGAAGCCGAGGTCGCGGTCCCGGGAGGTGTTCCCGGTGTGCGTCAGCGTGACCAGGCCGATGTCGGTGTGGCCGGCTTCGACCAGGTAGCGGCCGGCGTCGTACGCCCCCTGCCAGTTGTCGCCGACCACCTGGTCGCAGTCCAGGCCGTCGATCCCGCGGTGCAGCAGCACGGTCGGCGTGCCGGACTCGACCGCCATCGTGTGCAAGGACGAGTCGTACGTCGCCGACGTGAGCAGGAACCCGTCGACGAGGCGCTGCTGCAGCACCTTGCCGACCGACTCCTCCGGGTCGTGCTCGATGTTCCACAGGATCATGTGCAGCCCGAGCGCGCTCAGCACCCGGCCGATCTCGTCCAGCAGCTCGGCGTGGAACGGGCTGGTCACCCGGGTCATGAACACGCCGATGGTGTCGGTCCGGCCGGTCTTCATCGCCCGGGCCAGCGCGTTCGGCGTGTAGTTCGCGTCCTTCAGCACCTGCAGCACCCGGGCGCGGGTCTCCGCGTTGACCTTCGGGTTGTTGGTCAGCACTCGCGAGACCGTGGCCTGTGAGACCCCGGCCAGGCGCGCCAGATCACGGCTCGTCGGTGGTCGCGTCATGATCGGCCCTCCCCTCTGATTTCGAATCCGAAACCCTACTGAAGAGTGTCACCTCTCGCCGTTGACCACGCCGCCCGAGGTGTGTATACGTATTCATTGTATACGTATTCATCCCTCGCGGATGGGAGATTCCGGTGCAGACATTCCACTCCAACCTGAGCCGCCGCAGGTTTCTCGCCGGACTGACGGGACTCGCGGCCGGCGGCATGCTGGCCGGCTGTGGTGGCAACGGCAACGCAAGTGGTGGCGGTGACGGGAAGGGCCTGACCTTCCTCAACTGGCAGCAGGTCAAGGGCACGCCGCTGGAGCAGGCGATCCAGGCCTA
The DNA here is from genome assembly GCF_053592935.1 of Kribbella sp. NPDC002412. Taxonomy (NCBI): domain Bacteria; kingdom Bacillati; phylum Actinomycetota; class Actinomycetes; order Propionibacteriales; family Kribbellaceae; genus Kribbella; species Kribbella sp. NPDC002412. Next base: position 37,676 of record NZ_JBSFBL010000029.1, on the reverse strand, counting down.
CGAGAAGTCGTCCGGCGCGAAGGTCACGGTGCAGCCGGCCGTCACCCAGGAGTACGACACCAAGATGCGCACCCTGCTGGCCGGCGGCAGCCCGCCGGACGTGATGCGGATCAACGACGACTTCGTCCGGGGCTTCTCCGAGCAGGGAGCGCTGCTCGACCTGAAGCCGTACCTCGACAAGGACGGCGTGGACACCGCGGCGTTCGCCAAGGAGGCGTTCGAGTTCCCCAAGCAGCCGGACGGTTCGCACACCGCCTGGGTGCTCGGCTACGAGCCGCGGCTGATCTTCTACAACGTCGACCTGTTCAAGCAGGCCGGGGTGCCGCTGCCGCCGACCACCTGGTCGCCGGACGGCTGGACCTGGGCCGACTTCGCCGACCGGGCCAAGAAGCTCACCGACCCGGCCAAGAAGCAGTACGGCGCCCTGGTCTACCTGGACACGGGGTACGAGCAGACGTTCACGGTCAACCACGGCAGCGAGACCGGCATCTACTCCAAAGACGGCGCGCAGTTCACGCTGCCCGGCGCCAAGGAGGTCGAGGCGCTGCAGTGGGCGACCGACCTGACCTGCAAGGACAAGGTGCAGCCGCCGTGGTCCGCGCTGCAGCAGGACAACGTGCAGAACCAGCTGTTCGCGCAGGGCAAGATCGCGATGATGTTCGCGACCTTCGGCACCGTGCCGTACATGCGGACCACGATCAAGGACTTCACCTGGGACGTCGCGCCGCCGCCGGCCGACGTCCAGCAGAAGACCGAGGCCAGCGTGATCGTGTTCTGCATCCCGAAGGCGGCGAAGAACCCGGACCAGGCCTGGCAGCTGCTCAAGTTCCTGGCCGGTGAGGAGGGCGGCAAGATCCTCCTGCAGGGTGGCGCGTTCACCCCGATCAACAAGAAGGTCGCCGCCCAGCTCGCGCCGGACGGGAAGATGCCCGAGCACATCGGGCTGTTCGGCGAGGCCGCGGAGCACCTCACCGCGACCAACCAGACCAAGAACACGCTCGGCGCCCGCGAGCTGTACCGGCCCGCGCTGGACCAGGCCTACAACTGCGAGAAGCCGGTCGGCGACGTCCTGAACCAGATCAAGCCGCAGGTGGACAACGCCTTGAAGGGTTGATGCCAATGGCAACGACAACACCCACGAGGCAGCCGGTCGCCGAGGTCGTGGCGCCGAACCGCGAGGCCGAGGTACGGCGGGCGCGCCGCCGGCAGACCCTGGTCGGGTGGCTGTTCATCAGCCCGATCGTGGTCGGTGTGGTGGCGTTCCAGTTCTTCCCGATCCTGGTCTCGATCGGCGCCTCGCTGACCGACTGGAACGGGATCTCGGCGCCGAGGTTCGTCGGGCTGGAGAACTTCGCCGACCTGTTCGGCGACGACCCGCTGTTCCTGCAGACGTTCAAGAACACGATCTACTTCACGCTGGCGAGCATTCCGCTGACGATCGGGATCGGCCTGGTGCTGGCGCTGCTGTGCGCCCGGCCGATCCGCGGGGTGGCGTTCTTCCGGACGGCGTACTTCGCGCCGTACGTGACGAACGTGGTCGCGATCGGCTTCGTCTGGTTCTGGTTCTTCCAGCCGGACAACGGCGTGGTCAACGGGCTGCTCGGCCAGGTCGGGATCACCGGGCCGCAGTGGCTGTCGAGCTCGACCTGGGCGATGCCTGCGGTGATCATGGTCAGCGTCTGGCAGGGCATCGGCTACCCGATGATCATCCTGCTCGCGGGGTTGCAGGGTCTTCCGAACGAGTACTTCGAGTCCGCGAAGATCGACGGGGCGAACGCGCTGCAGCGGCTGCGGTTCATCACGCTGCCGTTGCTGACCCCGCACTTCCTGTTCCTGCTGATCACGCAGTTCATCACGTCGTTCCAGGTGTTCGGCCTGATCTACGTGATGACCAAGGGCGGACCGGGCCACGCCACCAGCGTCTACATCTTCAACATCTACCAGAACGCGTTCAGCTTCGGGAAGGTCGGCTACGCCTCGGCGATGGCGTGGATCCTCTTCGCGGTGATCGCGGCCGTCACCTTCGTGCAGTGGAAGCTCCAGAAGAGGTGGGTGTTCTACTCATGAGGCTGGTGAGCAGGACCTCGCAGTACGTCGTCATGTCGCTGTTCGCGGTGGTGTTCCTGGCGCCGCTGGTCTGGATGATCAGCGCGTCCCTGCGGCCGGAGGCGAAGGTGCTCTCGGTGCCGCCGCAGTTCCTGCCGAAGGACGCGCAGTGGGAGAACTACCGGCAGATCTTCGAGCTGATCCCGGTGTTCCTCTGGAACAGCGTCAAGCTGGCCGGGCTGAACGTGGTCGGCATCCTGATCGTCGCGTCGATGGCGGGCTACGCGTTCGCGCGGCTCAGGTTCGCCGGCCGGGACTTCGCGTTCATGGTGCTGCTGGCCACCTCGATCATCCCCGGGATCGCCTACCTGATCCCGCAGTACATCGTGTTCCGCCAGATCGGCTGGGTGGACACGCAGTACCCGCTGTGGGTGCCGAAGGTGCTCACACCGGTGTTCGCGACGTTCCTGATGCGGCAGTCCTTCCTGACCATCCCGCAGGAGCTCGAGGACGCGGGCAAGATCGACGGGGCGTCCACGTTCGGCATCTACTGGCGGATCATGCTGCCGCAGACCAAGCCGGCGCTGGCCGCGATCGGGGTGTTCACCTTCCTCGAGTCGTGGAACGACCTGTTCGGTCCGCTGATCTACATCAATTCCGAGAACCTGCAGACGTTGCCGGTGGCGCTGGCCCAGTTCCAGGGCGAGTACTTCACCCAGATCAGTCTGCTGATGTGCGGGGCGACCGTGTCGGTGGTCCCCGTCATCGCCGTCTTCCTCTTTGCACAGCGCTATTTCATCCAGGGCATCACGATGACAGGAATGAAGGGGTGAGCACCGTGCCGGACCGGCTCGTTGCCATGCAGATCGGAGCGGTTTCGTTCGTCGACGAAGGCGTCGACCAGACACTGGACATCCTGGCCGACCGCGGCGCGGTGAACGCGCTGTTCCTGGCCACGCCGACCTGGACCCGGGGCACCGGCGGCCGGCAGATCCCCGGCCACCCGATTCCCGACCACGGCGGCGCCGAGTACGACCTCGGCTGGGTCGGCGGCAACTACGCCACGCCGCACCCGCAGTACTACGGCAACACCGTGCTCGGCGCGGTCGGCAAGGCGCCGGAGAATCCGGAGTTCGACCTGCTCGGCGAGGTGGTGCCGAAGGCCCGCGAGCGCGGGATGAAGTCGTTCGCCTGGATGGAGGAGAGCGGTGGCGCCCGCCAACTGCGGACCTACCCGAACTTCGTCAAGGTGCTCGAGGTGGACGCGTGGGGCCGGCCCGGCCGCCGGCCGTGCTTCAACAACCCGGACTACCGCAACTGGCACCTGGGGTTCGTCGAGGACTACCTGCAGAGCTACCAGCTGGACGGACTCGCCTGGTGCTCGGAGCGGCCGGGCCCCCTGAACATGCTCATGCAGGGCACCGTCGACGTCCCCGAGATCGGCTGCTTCTGCCCGCACTGCCGGCAGATCGCCCGCGACCGCGGGATCGACGTCGAGCGGGCGATGCGGGGCTACCGGGAGCTGGTCGAGTGGAACCAGCGCGTCGGCGCCGGTGAGCGGCCGGTCGACGGCGCGTTCGTGACGTTCTGGCGGATCCTGCTGAACTTCCCCGAGGTGCTCGCCTGGCAGACGCTGTGGACCGAGAGCCAGCGCCAGCTGTACCGCGACATCTACGGAGTGGCCAAGGCGATCTCACCCGAGGTGCAGGTCGGCTGGCACGTCTACCACAACATCTCGTTCAGCCCGTTCTACCGGGCCGACCAGGACTACACCGAGATGGCGAAGTTCTCCGACTTCATCAAGGTGGTCATCTACAACAACTGCGCCGGGCCGCGGTTCTTCACCTGGGTGAAGAGCATCTGCGGCGCGCTGTTCGCCGACGCGGACCCCGAGGACGTCTACCCGTTGATGATGAAGCTGCTGCAGCTCGACGAGGGCGACTACGAGAAGCTGCCGCAGACCGGGTTCACCGCCGACTACGTCCGCCGGGAGACGGAGCGGGCCGTCGCGGGTGTGGCCGGGCAGAGCGCGATCTACCCCGGCATCGACATCGACATCCCGGTCGGCGTCACGAAGCAGCGGCTGGAGCAGCCCCGCGACCTCGGGACCAAGATCAACTGGGACGACAACGAGGGTGACCTGACCCAGTGCACCCGCGAGTCCGTGCGGGACGCGACGCTGGCTGCGTTCGAGGGTGGCGCGGAGGGCGTCGTACTGAGCCGGAAGTACTCCGAGATGCTGCTGGAGAACCTGTCCGGGGCGGGGGACGCGGTCCGGAGTCTCCCGTGAAGCCTTGGCACCGGCGGACCCTGCGGTGGGCGCAGACCAACCTGACCGAGAAGGACCCGGTGCGGTACGACGCCGAGTGGTGGCGGGACCACTGGCGTCGTACCAAGGTCCAAGGCGTGATCGTGAACGCCGGCGGGATCGTCGCCTACTACCCGAGCAGGTTCGAGCTGCAGCACCGCGCGGAGTTCCTCGGCGATCGCGACCTGTACGGCGAGATCGTCGAGCTGGCGAAGCAGGACGGCCTCACGGTGCTGGCCCGGATGGACTCCAACCGGGCCCACCAGCCGTTGTACGACGCGCATCCGGACTGGTTCGCGATCGATGCCGACGGCAACCCTTACCGGGCCGGCAAGCTGTACGTCGCCTGTGTGACCGGGCCGTACTACGAGGACTTCCTGACCGGGATCCTCGAGGAGATCATCGAGCGGAGCGCGCCGGACGGGATCACCGACAACAGCTGGAGCGGTCTCGGCCGGGACAGCATCTGCTACTGCCCGAACTGCCGGGACAGCTTCGGCCAGGACCTGCCGGCCGGCGTCGACTGGGCGGATCCGGCGTACCGGCAGTGGATCCGCTGGAGCTACGAGCGGCGGCTCGCGGTCTGGGACCTGAACAACGAGGTGACCCGGCGCGCCGGTGGCCCGGACTGCCTGTGGATCGGGATGAACGGCGGCGAGCTCGTTGCGCAGAGCAAGCGACTGCGGGACGACGTGGAGATCTGCAAACGGACCCCGATCTTCATGCTCGACTCGCAGTGGCGGCACGAGGAGTCCGGCTTCCAGGCGAACGCCGACAGTGGGAAGCGGCTGCACGGCCTGCTCGGCTGGGACACGCTGATCCCGGAGAGCACGGCCATGTACGACGCCGGGACGCCGACCTTCCGCCTCGGCAGCAAGCCGGAGCCAGAGGCCCGCATGTGGGCGGTGGAGGGGTTCGCCGGCGGGATCCAGCCGTGGTGGCACCACATCGGCTCGGTGCACGAGGACCGGCGGCAGTACGCGACGGCCGAGCCGCTGTTCGGCTGGCATGCCGCGAACGAGGCCTACTTGGTCGACCGCGAGCCGGTCGCCACGGTCGGGTTGCTGTGGAGTCAGCGCAGTGTGGACTTCCACGGCAAGGACACCCCGGAGACCACGAGCCAGTTGCCCTATCGGGGGTGGGTCGACGCCCTGGTCCGGGCCCGGATCCCGTACCTGCCGACCCATGAGGTCGACTCGCGCTTCGCCGTACTGGTCGTGCCGAACGTCGGGGTGCTCACCGACACGCAGTGCGAGGCGTTGACGGCGTATGTCGAGAACGGCGGCCGGCTCGTGATCACCGGGGAGTCGAGCCTGTACGACGAGTGGGGGGATCGGCGGGACGACTTCGCGCTCGCCGAACTGCTCGGCGTACGCCATCAGGGCAAGCGGCTCGAGGCGGGGAAGGTCGACTGGGAGACGTACGACGCCCACACGTACCTGCGGATCGAGGACCGGGCGGTGGCCGACGGCTTCGACGACACGGACCTGCTGCCGTTCGGTGGGCAGCTGGAGCTCGTCGAGGCGACCGGGGCGGCGCTGACCTACGTACCGCCGTTCCCGATCTACCCGCCGGAGCTGTCGTGGATGGCCGAGCCGCGGAGCGACATCCCGGCGCTCGTGGTCGGGGAGCGCACGACGTACCTCGCGGCGGACCTCGATCGGCAGTACGCGCTGCACCACCATCCGGACCACGGCCGGTTGCTGGCGAACCTGGTGCGGCACGACGGCATCCCGCTGCAGGTCGAGGGCGCCGGCGTCCTCGACTGTCAGCTCTACCGGCAGGGCGACGCGCACATCCTGCACCTGGTCAACCTCGACCAGGGCGGGGCGTGGCGGGGCCGGCTGGAGGAGCTCACGCCGGCCGGGCCGTTCACCGTCCGGGTGCGGGCAGCCGGCACCCAGGCCCGCTTCCTGGTCGCCGGGGCGGAGGCGGAGGTGACCGCCCAGGACGGCTGGATTACGGTCGGAGTAGACCGGATCACCGATCACGAAGTCGTAGTACTCAGCTAAGGAGCCTTCTGTGTCAATCGACGTCACCGGGCCGATCAACGAGCGGTACGACGAGATCCTCACCGAGCGTGCGCTCGGGCTGATCGAGACGTTGCACCGGGAGTACGGCGCTCGCCGGCTCGAACTGCTCGAGCGCAGGCGGGAGCGGGTGGCGGCGATCGCAGGCGGGGCTTCGCTGGGGTTCCTGCCGGAGACCAAGGACGTGCGGGACGACCCGGACTGGCGGGTCGCCCCGGCGGCGCCCGGGCTGGTGGACCGGCGGGTGGAGATCACCGGGCCGACCGACCGGAAGATGACGATCAACGCGCTGAACTCCGGCGCCAAGGTCTGGCTGGCCGACCAGGAGGACGCGAACACCCCACTGTGGGAGAACGTCGTCGGCGGCCAGCTGAACCTGCTGGACGCGATCACCCGGCGGATCGACTTCAGCACCGACACCAAGAGCTACGCCCTGAAGCCGGACGACGAGCTGGCCACCATCGTCGTCCGGCCGCGGGGCTGGCACCTGCCGGAGAAGCACATCGTGGTCGACGGCGAGCCGGTGTCCGGTTCGCTGGTCGACTTCGCGCTCTACCTGGCCGCCTGTGGACAGCTGCAGCTCGACCGCGGCCAGGGACCGTACTTCTACCTGCCGAAGATGGAGTCGCACCTGGAGGCGCGGCTGTGGAACGACGTGTTCGTGACCGCGCAGGAGTACCTCGGGATCCCGCGCGGAACGATCCGGGCCACCGTGCTGATCGAGACCTACCCGGCCGCGTTCGAGATGGAGGAGATCCTCTACGAGCTGCGGGAGCACTCGGCCGGGCTGAATGCGGGTCGCTGGGACTACATGTTCAGCGTGATCAAGACGCACCGGACCCGGGGTGCGGACTTCCAGCTGCCGGACCGCAACAGCGTCACGATGACGGTGCCGTTCATGCGCGCGTACACCGAGCTGCTGGTCCGGACCTGCCACAAGCGCGGCGCGCACGCGATCGGCGGGATGGCGGCGTTCATCCCGAGCAAGGACCCGGCGGTGAACGAGCAGGCGTTCGCGAAGGTCGAGGCGGACAAGCGGCGCGAGGCCGGTGACGGGTTCGACGGGTCGTGGGTCGCGCATCCTGGAATGGTCGAGACCTGCCGGACCGTCTTCGACTCGGTGCTGGGTTCTGAGCCCAACCAGCTCGGCAAGCTGCGCGAGGACGTGTCCGTCACCGCGGCGGACCTGCTCGACGTCGCGGCGACACCGGGTGAGGTGACCGAGGCCGGTCTGCGGAACAACGTGAGCGTCGCGATCCAGTACCTGGCGGCCTGGCTGGAGGGGACCGGCGCGGTCGGCATCTTCAACCTGATGGAGGACGCCGCGACCGCGGAGATCTCGCGCTCCCAGATCTGGCAGTGGCGGCAGAACGGCGTCGTCCTGGACACCGGCGACACCGTCACGACCGACCTGGTCCAGCGGATCGCCGACGAGGAGATCGCCAAGCTCGGCGACGACCCCGACCGCTTCAAGGCGGCTCGCGAACTCTTCCTGGAGACGGCGCTGGCCGACGACTACGCCGACTTCCTCACGCTTCCGGCGTACGAACGCATGGCCTGAGCGTCAGCGTGGCGGACCCGGGGGCGGCGGGCCGAGGCGGATGCGCGTCTGCGCGTCCGCCACGGTGAGCGCTTGGGTCAGCAGCCAGTTGACGCCGTGGCGCTCGTAATCCCGGAGGCTTGGCTGTGTGGGTTCGGTGGCGTCGGCGTTCCCGATCAGGACCAGGTCGAACGGCCGGGCGGATCGGGTGGCCTGCAGGTCGGCAGCGATCGCGGCGTACGTCTCGGGCGGGATGACGACCGTCGGCCACTGCTCGCTGGCGGGCGCGAACCCGTCCCAGCGAGCGGCTCGGCGGCGAGGAGCGCGGTAGGAGCCGCCTGCGCCGATCCAGATCGGGATTCGTGGCTGCTGGACCGGGGTGGGCCGGAGGGCGACGCCGAGGCAGTTGTAGTAGTTGCCCTCGAAGTCAACGCGCTCCCCGGTCCACAAGCGAGTCACCAGGTCGAGGAACTCGTCGACCATCGTGGCCCTGGTCTTCAGGTCCGCGTCGATGCCGAAGGCGGTGAACTGGTCGTCCGGATGGCCGAGCCCGACGCCAAGGATCAGCCGGCCGCCGGACAGCTGGTCCAGGGTCGCCGCCTGCCGGGCGAAGGCTTCCGGCCGCAGCCGGGCCACCGCGGTGACGAGCGTGCCGAACCGAATCCGTTCGGTCGCCGCCGCCACCGCTGTCAACGCCACCATCGCGTCCGCAGCATCGTCGGAGTCGCCGAGCGTCGCCGCGACCGCCTCGTTGTGGGCGTGCAACGGCAGCAACTCGTCCCACACGAAGAACCCGTCCCACCCCGCCGCCTCGGCCGCCTGCGCGAGCTCGACCAGTACAGCGGGATCCGCGAACGACCCCTGGTTCGGCAAGTAGATCCCGTGCCGCATCCGCCCCACCCCCACCGGCCAGCCTACGCCGGGGCCCTGGCCGGACCGGGCCCCGGCGAGGTGGTCAGCGCGTGGGGTAGGCCGCGTCGACCTCGACTTCGACCAGCCAGCCGTTGACCGGGAGGTTCTCGATCTCGAGAGCGAAGCGGGACGGACGGGCCTTGTTGACCACGAACGGTTTGGCGGGCGCCGCCGTACCGAGCGGGACGGGGACGTAGTTCCCGGTGGTCAGGTCGGTGTTGGCGAAGTACTGGCGGTAGGCGCGGTTCCAGCCGGCGAAGTCGGCGGTGGCCGCGCCGGACGGGTTCTGCAGGAAGACGCGCATCGTGTAGACGTCGGCGTACGACAACCCCTGGGCCTGCAGGTTCTCGCCGATCCGCCGCAGCACGTTGATGCCCTGGGCCTCGGTGATGGTGACGCCGGCCGGCAGCGTCCCACCCGGGAAGACGACAGTGTCGATGTACGACGCTTCCGTCCCGGCCGGAGCGCCCGTGTTGAGCGCCGACGGCCCGAGTCCACTCGTCTTGTAGATCGGTGTGTTGGCCCCGATGCCGACGCCGCTGGCGATCATCGGGTTGGCCTGGCCGGCAGGCAGGACAGGTGCGACCGTGCCCGGTCGTGGCGGCTTCGGCTTGTCCCACCAACCGGCCGCCGTACCCGCGCCGGCACTGAAGGAGATCGCGACCGCGGCCACGCCGGCGATCAACGCACGCTTCCTCATCGGCTCGTCACCACCCGGCTGTGCAGAGCGGTCACAGTCGCGCGGGCCGACGTCATCGCGCCGTGCTGCCAGGCGATGGCGTGCGACAGGTGGTCACCGGCGAAGTAGATGTTGCCGGTGGCATCGAGCAGCCGGGCGTAGACTCCGTCGGTCTGGGACGGCCAGCTGACCCAGGCTCCCTCGGAGTACTTGGTGCCGAGCCAGTTGACCGAGAAGGCCGCCTTGACGTCCTTGCGGTACACGTCGCCGTGGATCTTGGTGCCTTGCATCAGAGCTCGCTCCAGTCGGGCGGCCGGTGTCAGAGCGCCGTACACGTTGGCGTTCGCGCCGGTGTTGTAGTAGCCGATGACGGTGCCGCGGCGGCCGTGGAAGCCGGTGGACGGGTACCAGGTGTTGACCGTGTCCAGGTTGCTGTTGGTGATCCCGCCGTAGATCCGGTGGTCCTCCTCCCACCAGCGCCGGCCGTACTCGATGCCGATCTTGCCCGCGTTCGTCGGGCGGGCGTACTTCAGCGCGTCGACGATCGGGGTGGGCAGGTTCGACGGGACCTTCGCGGCCAGGTGCGGCGGCAGCGTGCAGATGGCGTAGTCCGCCGCGAGCACCCGGGTCCGCGTCCCGGTCTTGTAGGTGACCTCGACGCCGGCTGTGGTGTTGCGCAGGCCGGTCACCTCGGCGCCGTACTGGATCTTCTCCTTGCCGATCGCCTTCTCGAACGCGTACGGGATCCGGTCCATCCCGCCGACCGGCTGGAACATCATCATCGCCTGGTCCCAGCCGAACTCGAACGAGAAGTAGTTGCCGACCCCGCTGGCGAACACGTCGCTCAGCGCGTACGGCGCGGCCGTCGTGCCGCCCTCCAGGCCGGCGCCGGGCTCGACCGTGTAGCCGCGGCGGCCGTCGGTCCCGGTGTAGGCGAACCCGTCCACCTTGCTCCCGATCGCGCCGAAGCTCCTGAGGAAGCCGATCAGCGCCTCCTTGTCGGTCGCGGTCAGCCGGGCGTCGAGCGCGCCCTGGTCGGTGGCCTTGGCGAGCATCTCGGCGACGTAGCCGTAGGCGTCCGCCTTGGCGGTGCGGTGCCGGATCGGCTTGTTGGACAGGGCTGTGGTGCCCTCGCGGTAGAGGTAGGCGTCCGCGTTCTGGTTGACGAACGGCTCGATCGGGACGCCGAGCTCGCGGCAGTAGTCGAGGGTCACGTGGTGCTGCGGCAGGCGGGCCGGGCCCGCGTTCATGTACTGGCCGGACGAGAACGTGGCCCGCTGGGTGTTCCCTGCCAGGTCGGTCTCGACGGTGCCGCCACGCACCGTCCAGTTCCGGCCGCCGGGACGGGTGCGAGCCTCGAGCAGGGTGACCTGGTAGCCGGCCTTCAGGAGTTCGTACGCCGACGTCAGGCCGGCGATCCCGGCGCCGAGGATGACGACGTGCTTGCGGCCGTGGCCGTTCAGTTCGACTCGCGACGGGGCGGCGTACGCGGGCGTCTCGGCGACGCCCGTGAGGCCGAGCGCCGACATCGTGGAGTACATGACACCGGCTCCACCGGTGATACCGACCTGTTGCAGGAACTGACGTCTGGTCTGCGCCATGCCTTCTCCTCACTGGGCAACGAAGTAGCTGACCAGAAAGGTAAAGACATGGTGTTTTCCCGCTGTGTCCGAGCAGTGACGACCTGGGACCGGTACTGACAGGTATGTTTCGGGTTAACGAACCTGTTGAGCGAGGGTCTCAGCAACTGGCGCGATTTCCGCGTAGACACCGGGAAAATCGGGTTCCGCGCAGCCCTTGCCCCAGGACACGGTGGCCAGCAGGCGGCCGTTGAGGACGAGGGGTCCGCCGGAGTCGCCCTGGCAGGCGTCGGTGCTGCCGTTGCCGGCGCAGACGTTCGAGGCGGCGGCGTACCCGTTGGCGACGTACTCCTTGTTCGCCAGACAGACGTCGTCGCCGAGATCGGGTACGGCGGCCTTCTGCAAGGTGTCGTCCGGCCCGGTGTCCGCGGTGTCGCCCCAGCCGTAGACGGTCGGTACGACGCCCCGCCGGTCGGCCTTGGGGTTCGTCTCGAGCGCGATCAGCGGCACCTGCGTGAACGGCTTGGCCAGAGTGAGGACGGCGAAGTCGTTGCGGTTGTTCTTCGTGCTGTACCCGGGGTGGATCCAGATCTTGCTGATCCCGGACACCCGCCCGGTCGAGATGTCACTGAGGTCGGCGCGGCCTTGGATCGCGCCGTACGTCGCCACCGGCTTGGTCATGCAGTGCGCGGCGGTCAGCACCTTGTCGGGCGCGAGCAGCACGCCTCCACACCACCGCCCGGTCGGCCGCGAGGACTGCGTGTTGGTCAGGACCACCGCCCACGGCGCCTCGCTGACGCTCGCCAGCGTCCCGCCGACGACCAGTCGCTTGTCCGGCGACGCGGCGACCGTCCCGGCGGAGACGAGCATCAGGATCCCGGCAAGCACAGCAGCCCGTTTCAGCATGACAACGAACCTACTCCAGGTGACTGGTTGATTACACGGAGATCAGTACGACGGTGAGCGCGGCGAGTCCCAGTCCGACCAGCAGACGCCGCGTCACCGGCTCACGCAGTACGACGATGCCCGCCAGGACCGGCACCACCGGGTAGAGCGACGTGAGCACGACCGCGATCGACAGGGCCTGGGCGCGACTCGCGAACCAGTAGGAAGCGATCGCCACCGTACCGAGCACACCGGAGACCACAGCGATGCCCAGTGTGCGTCGCTGCATCCGCAGTCGGCCCGGACGCGCGGCCCACGGTGCCACGGTCAACACTGCAGCTATCCGGTTGAACACCAACGGCCAGAGCCCAGCCGCAGGGTCAGCCTGCGCCAGAGCCAAGTACTGCAAGGAGAACGCAGCACCGGAGAGCAGTGCCCAGCGCGCCCCGGCAGCGGAGCCGCCACGCGGACCCGTCTTGCTGGTGATCAACCAGAGCGCTGGAACAGACAGCGCGAACCCACACCATGCCGCGAGCCCGACGTGGTCACCCAGCAGAGCCACTCCGATAAGCACTGGGATGGCGACCCCGGCCACGTCGCTCAACGGGACCACGACGCTGAACCGGCCGGTGGCCATCGCCTGGAACAGGAATGCGGCTCCCAGTCCGGTGCCGATGCCGGCCAACGCGCCCCAGCCCAGTGATGTCCACGTGACGGAAGGCGCAGCCACCAGCAGGGCGGCGACCAGGGTCAGTACGACGCCGGACAACTGCCCGATGAACGCCACGACCGCTCCGCCCACGCGCCGGGCCGCGAGCCCCGCGGCGATGTCCGACAGGCCGAACGCGAGCGCCGACAGCAGAGCAAGCGCGATCCCCATGGCCTGCGCTGTACCCAACGCTGTGTAGCTCACCGTGTCGCGGGGCACCGCGAAGGCATGAGGCTGACGGAGACCGCGGATGTCTGGTGGAAGAACGCAGTGGTGTACTGCCTCGATGTCGAGACCTTCTTCGACACCGACGGCGATGGGCGGGGTGATCTGCGCGGCGTGAGCCAGCGGATCGACCACTTGGCCGAGCTGGGCATCACCTGCCTGTGGCTGATGCCGTTCTACCCGACACCGGACCGCGACGACGGGTACGACATCACCGACTTCTACGGCGTCGACCCGCGGCTGGGGACGCACGGCGACCTGGTCGAGCTGATCACGCTCGCCCAGGACCGCGGGATGCGGGTGATCGCCGACCTGGTCGTCAACCACACCTCCGACCAGCACCCGTGGTTCCGGAGTGCGCGCGCGTCGCGCGAGTCGCCGTACCGGGACTGGTACGTCTGGCGGGACGAGCCGCCGCCGGACGCGGGCAAGGGCATCGTGTTCCCGGACCAGGAGCAGAGCCTGTGGCAGTACGACGAGGAGGCCGGGCAGTACTACCTGCATCGGTTTTACAAGCATCAGCCGGACCTCGACATCACCAACCCCGCCGTGCGCGAGGAGATCATGCGGGTGATCGGCTTCTGGCTGCGGCTGGGCCTGTCCGGTTTCCGCGTGGACGCCGTACCGTTCCTGATCGACCCGGCGGGCTCACTCGATGCTGCGGAGCTGCCGGACCCGCATGACTACCTCCGCGACCTGCGGGCGTTCCTGTCCCGGCGGAGTGGGCAGGCGATGCTGCTCGGCGAGGTCAACCTGCCCTACAAGGACACCCGGCAGTTCTTCGGCGACGAGGACGGCGACGAGCTGACCATGTCGTTCGACTTCATCGTCATGCAGCGGCTCTACCTGTCGCTGGCGCGCAACGACCCGGCTGAGCTGATGAAGGCGTTGCGGGAGCGGCCAGACCCGCCGGAGGAGGCGCAGTGGGGCACGTTCGTGCGCAACCACGACGAGCTCACGCTGGACAAGCTGTCCGACGAGGAACGGCAGGAGGTGTTCGACGCCTTCGGTCCCGACGAGGACATGCAGCTCTACGGACGCGGCCTGCGCCGCCGGCTGCCGCCGATGCTCGGCAACGACCCGGACCGGCTGAAGCTGGTCTACAGCATGCTCTTCTCGCTGCCCGGTACGCCGGTGCTGTTCTACGGCGAGGAGATCGGCATGGGCGAGAACCTCGCCGTCGAAGGACGGAACGCGGTCCGTACGCCGATGCAGTGGACAGCCGACCCGAACGGTGGCTTCTCGACCGCGGACCCGAACGACCTCGCCGTACCCGTCACCGAGGGCGACTTCGGGCCGGAGCAGGTCAACGTCGCGGCACAGCGTCGTGATCCCGACTCCCTGCTCAGCTGGATCAAGCTGCTGGCGCAGCGCTACCGCGAGTGCCCGGAGCTGTCCTGGGGCAAGTACACGATCCTCGAGCACGAGGCGCCGTCGGTGTTCGCCCAGCTCTCCGAGCACGAGGGCGGCCGCATCGTCGCCGTCCACAACTTCGCCGACGAACCCGCCCACGTGACCCTCGCGGTCGCCGGCAACGGAGTCGGCATCCGAGCCGTCGACATCCTCCAGGACGGTACGGCGAGTGTCCGCGAGGACGGCGTACTCGAACTGGACCTGGCCCCCTACGGCACCCGCTGGCTTCGCATCACCCAACTAGGCGACCGCTACATCCTCTGACGAGCAGCGCCCCGAACTGAAGGTGGTCACCCCGGCCACGCATGCCGGGGTGACCACGTCTCACAGCCTAGGCCCTGTAGGCGGTCCACATGTTGCTGATGCGGGTGCTCTGGTCCGGGGTGAACTGGTTGTAGCAGGAGTCGTAGGAGTAATCCATGTAGTTGTGGATCGGGTCGAGGCCCGGCAGCGAGCACGAGTCGCGGCCCACTGGGCAGCCGTTGGTGGCGCTGCTCTGCGCCGGAGTGTCCGCGACCTCGTCGTTCGTGGCGGTGCAGCCGCCCTGGAACGTGTGGTACAGACCGAACCAGTGCCCGGCCTCGTGAGTCGCGGTCTCACCCAGGTTGTAGTTGGCGATCCCGCCGCCCGGCAGCGAGTCGTAGTGCACGCGGATGCCGTCGACACCCGGGTTGCGGTCGTAGTCCCACGGGAACGTGGCGATCCCGAGGTAGGCGAAGTCGACCAGCCAGACGTTCAGCGCGTTCGCGCCGCCCTTGCGGGTCTGCTTGCGGTACGACGCGCTCTGCTTGTCCTTGTGCCACTGGTTGTTGTTGTAGCGGAACGTCCCGGCCAGCGTGAAGGTGAAGCCGGTGTTGGCCGCGGCGGACGACTCCTGGCCGGCGAACGTCTTGTTCAGCACGTCCATCTGCTGCGCGATCTGGCTGTCGGTGACGTCACCGTTGCCGGCGGCGTCGCGCATCACGTGGAAGTACACGGGTACGTTCGCGGCCGCCAGCGCACCCTGCGGCACGCCGATACCACGGGCAGCCTTGGCCTTCAGCAACTGCGCGGTCCGGGCCTCGATCGCCTTCTGCTCGGCGGCCGACACCTCCCGGGTGTCCGGGCCGTGCCCGCCCTTGGCCGACGCGCCGGCCGGTGGGACGAAACAGTCGGGGGACTCGGCGGGGAGCCGGGCGGAGGCCTGGCCGCTGAGCGAGGTGAACATGAGCGCCGTTCCGGCCAGCAGGGCTGCCGCGACGCGGGGACGGGTGATGAGAGATCGCATGGACTGCGCTCCTCCGGGTCGGGCCGCTGGGCGGGCGGCCGGTTGCCGGAGATCTTCCGTGGGCGAGTGTCTGATCCGGAAGCCATCACCGGGGAATTTCGCGTGGTCTAGGGAAAACCTTCGGTCCGCGCGGGGGCGTGCAGACTTCCGTAGCGTTCCATCCTTTGCCAGCGCAGCCGGGAGCCGGCCAGTGCGGTGAACACGGACTGAATGACGACCAGGTACATCAGTTGCCGGTAGACGAGTTGCTGCAGCGGCAGCGTCCACAGCGGCCCGGCCCGTTCACCGTCGAGGCGGAACGCATACACGCCCATCCCGAACTGCAACGCCAGGAAGCCCACCCAGACCACGCCCACCCGCAGTGGATCGAGGAAGAGCAGGCCGTAGAGCGCGAACACGTCCACCACCGGGGCCAGCAGCGGCAGCAGGACCTGGAACAGCAGCAGGTAGCTCAGCCCGCGCCGACCCAGCTTGCCCGCCTGGCCGCGCTGGACCCACGCGCCACGGTGCTTCCACATCGCCTGCAGCGTCCCGTAGCACCAGCGATACCGCTGCCGCCACAGGGCACCCAGTGATGCCGGCGCCTCGGTCCACGCGACCGCACGCTCCTCGTAGACCACGTGCCACCCGTCCCGGCACAGCGCCATCGTCAGGTCGGTGTCCTCGGCCAGTGTGACGTCGCTGAGCCCGCCGATGCGTTCCAGCGCCGTACGACGGAAGCCGCCGACCGCACCGGGGACGGTCGGCATGCACTCGGCCAGGTCGAACAGCCGCCGGTCGAGGTTGAAGCCGATCACGTACTCGATGTGCTGCCAGCGCCCCAGCAGACCGCGCCGGTTGCCGACCTTGGCGTTGCCCGACACCGCGCCGACGGACGGGTCCGCAAAGGGCTGGATCAGCATCCGCACGGTGTCCGGCTGGAAGACCGTGTCGCCGTCGACCATGACGACCAGGTCGAAGTGGGCCGCCTGCAGGCCGGTGTTGAGGGCGACCGGCTTGCCCGCGTTCGGCTGCCGGATCACCCGGACCCCCGGGATCCGCATCGCCTCGACGAGGTCCGCCGTACCGTCGGTCGAGCCGTCGTCGACGACGATCACCTCGATCGGGTGGTCCGAGGCGACCAGCGAGCGGATGGTGGCCTCGATCCCGGCGCTCTCGTTGTACGCCGGGACGATCACGCTGACCGGCTCGGTGACGGGATCGCCCCAGGACCAGTCCCGCTGGCGCGCGTGCCGCCGGGCCGCGACCACTGTAGTGATCGCCCGCAGCACACTCAGCGCGCCGGCGGCGTACAGGAACCAGGTCAGCAGCGTCAGGACGCCGTCGCTGATCCGCATCGCCCAGATCGCGGCCAGACCGCGTCCGCGCTCGACGAGGCTCGCCTCGTGGACCGGCTGCGGCAGCCCGACGGCGTCGCTTACGGTGGCGAACGCGAACCCGCGCCCCTTCAGCGTCGGGATCAGCTTCGCGAGCGCGGCGACAGTCTCGCTCCGGTCGCCACCCGCGTCGTGCATGAGCAGCACCTGGCCCGCGGTGCCGCGCGGCATCGAGTTGGCGATGACCTTCGTCGTACCCGGCCGTCGCCAGTCCTCGCTGTCCTGCGTGCTCAGCACGGTGAGGTAGCCGTCTTGGCGGGCTGCTTCGATGGCGGTCCAGTCCGCATCGGTGAGCGCGTCGGGCTCGGACGAGTACGGCGGCCGGAGCAGCGGCGTGCTCATCCCGGTCGCGCCGGCCAGGATCAGCTGGCTCTGCCGGAGCTCGAGCGATCGGCGCCAGCCGGCCGCCGTACCCAGGTTGGCGTGGGTGAACGTGTGCACGCCGATTTGGTGGCCCTCGGCAACGATGCGGCGGGTCAGGTCCGGATGCGCGGCGACCTCGGTGCCGACGACGAAGAAGGTCGCCTTGACCTGCTGCGCCTTGAGCAGGTCGAGAATCCTCGGGGTCCAGACCGGATCCGGACCGTCGTCGAACGTCAGCGCGATCGTGCGGGCCTTGGGCGCCACGGACCGCGGCCGATCGGGCGCGGCGTCGACCACCGGCCCGCCCTTGACGATCGCCTGTGGCACCGACCCGGCCGGGCCCACGGCCTTGACCGCACCGTCGGGCTCGGCGCCGAACATGTGGTGCGTGTAGCCGTTCAGCAGCAACATGCTCGAGAGGCAGACGAGCAGCACGGTCAGCACGACCCAGTGCGTGCGCAGCGGGACAGGTTTCGCGCGCCGCGCGACCGGTCGACGACTCACGGCTTGGACGGCGACTTGGTCCGACCAGGCGGCGCGGTCGGCTTGTTGCTCGGGTGAGCGGTGGTCGGCTTACCGGGCGGAGTCGTGGGCGAACCGGTCACCCGAGTGGACTGCGCGATCGTCGGGGTGGGTACGACGGTCGGCGTGCTGCTGGGCTGCGGCGTACTGCTCGGGGTCGGCGTGCTCACGCGCTGCGGGGTGGCCGCCGCCACGCTCGGGCGCACGGACTGCACGGCGGCCGGACCAGGCGTGACCACCGGCTTGTTGGGCGCCGGCTTCGCCGCCTCCGGCAGCGGAACCAGCGGCGTGTCCAGACTCGGCCCACCGAGCACGCTGCTGACCACCAGGATCAGATAACCCGCAGCCGGTACGGCGAGAACCGCACCGGCCCGCCGAATGGCGCGATGGCGACGCCCGGTCGAGTCCAGAAAAACCGGCCGCCGAGCGGAAGGCGACTTCACAAGCGCGAGATCCTACTAGCCTCGCCCCTTGGGAAGAACCCGGGTCCGAACGTCAAACGCTTGTATTACAAGGCGATCCGGGTTGCCTCGAGCAGCAAGCCGAACAGGTGCTCGGGGCCCTTGGCGGCGGGGTCGAGGGCCTGGGTGACGAGCTGCTCGTCGGCCGCGAGGCCGGCCTGGGTGGCCCAGGCGAGGAACGACTCCACGGACGTGGCGAGCGGGACTCCGTCGTCCGGCATCTCGTACGAGTTCATCGCCATCGACTTGGCGAGGGTGCCCGACCAGTTGGAGCCCTGAGGCTCGGCGGCGGCCACAGGCCCACAGTCACTGTCGAGGACCAGGGCAGCGAGAGCGGGATGCCCGGTGGCCTTGGCGAGAAGCTGCGCGCCGACCAGCGGATTCTCGTTCGCCCCGGCAACCCACGCCAGTTGCCAGCCGTCGCGCAACGCCTCGACCTCGAGGTACTCGTCCCCGAACGCGGCGAGCTCGGCCAGTTTGCCCAGTGGTCCGTCGCTCTTGGCCGCGACGAGATAGCCCCAGTAACCCATCGGCGCACCCTACTGCCCCCACAACCCCCAAGCGAACCTCAAACGCTTGCACCACAAGCCGCCCCGTCGCGCGTGATCGCAAAAGCACCCCGCGGCGTTACACCGTTTGCAACAAGTGACATGACCGCCCGGTAACGATTCCGTCGCCCACCGTCAACGTGTGACCATTCACGCGCCCGGACCCCTCACCGAGCCATCTCCGCCCACGCCGACAACCACTCGGCCTACCTGGAGAACGTCTACGCCTACACGTTCGACCCGCTCGACCGGGTCGCGAAGGTGGAGAAGAAAGACGCCGGTGGCTCGAACGTGGTGTCGTCGGAGAGCTACACGCACGATGCCGCGGGCAATGTGGTCTCCCAGGTCGTGAAGGACGTGCCGACCACCTTCAGCTACGACCGGAACCGGTTGCTCACCGCAACGAGTAGCGGCTCTGTGAACCTGGCTGCTCCCAGCTGTCGTGTGTTCGTTGCGTCCTTCAAATGACTCTTCGGTGTTGAAAGTGGGTTTGCCGTGGAAGGCGTTGCGCCGGAGGACTGGCCGTGTGGGTCGCTGATGACGATCGTGGACGTCGGACTTGAGGGCGGTATGGCATATGCCAACGGCCTTCGGGTGTGGTTCGACGTGATGATGGCGCCGGTGTTCGGTGAGTTGATTCAGCGGTACCGCCGGGGGCGAGCGGGTCAGCGCGAATCTGTACATGCTGTGGTCCGAGTGGCTCGACGAGTACGACGTAGCAGCAAGCGAGCGCGTGTTCCGGACCTTGGCATCCGTGCTGCCAGCCGGCTCGGTCGAACCTGTCTGGGGAGAGGACTGGCCGCGCCTGGTGAAGGACGACGCGTCGCGGCACCGCTGAGTGCCGCTGCCCGGCTTGCGTCGTACGGCGTACGACCGGGACCGGCTCCGGGGTGTTGCGCGGTGCGGAAAGCGCCTACCCGTGGGTGCCGGGACACTTCGACGATCCGGTGGCCTGTTCGGACTGATGAACACTTCGCAGCAAAACACCCCGGCATGTCTCGTGTGAGTGCCGGGGTGGCTACTGTCGTCAGGTGCAGAAATGGCCTGGCCGTCCTTACCCACTCGGAGCCACGTACGACGGCTCCGGGACGAACTTCGCGCTGTTCTCGGAGGTAGCTGAGCGAGTAGACCTGGCCCTGATCGGCGACGACGGGTCCGAGCAGCTGGTGCAGCTGACCGAGGTGGACGGGTTCGTCTGGCACGGGTACCTGCCGGCGGTGCAGCCGGGGCAGCGGTACGGGTTCCGGGTGCACGGGCCGTACAACCCGGCCGAGGGGCACCGGTGCAACCCGTCCAAGCTGCTGCTGGACCCGTACGCGAAGGCCATCGACGGCCAGGTCGACGGGGACGAGTCGCTGTTCAGCTACCGGTTCGCCAAGCCGGACGAGCTGAACACGATGGACAACCGCGAGCACACGATGCTGTCGGTGGTGACCAACCCGTTCTTCGACTGGGGCAACGACCGCCCGCCGGGGCATGCGTACCACGAGACCGTCATCTACGAGGCGCACGTGAAGGGCCTGACCAAGACCCACCCGGCGCTGCCGGAGGAGATCCGCGGCACCTACGCCGGAATCGGGCACCCGGCGACCATCGAGCACCTGAAGGAGCTCGGGGTGTCGGCGATCGAGCTGATGCCGATCCACCAGTTCGCCCAGGACGGCCATCTGCAGGAGCGCGGCCTGTCGAACTACTGGGGTTACAACACCATCGGTTTCTTCGCGCCGCACAACGACTACGCCGCCGGCGGCACCCTCGGCCAGCAGGTGACCGAGTTCAAGACGATGGTGAAGGCGCTGCACGAGGCGGACATCGAGGTGATCCTCGACGTGGTCTACAACCACACCGCCGAGGGCAACGAGTTCGGCCCGACGCTGTCGTTCAAGGGCATCGACAACGCGGCGTACTACCGGCTGGTGGACGCCGACAAGCGGCACTACTACGACACCACCGGGACCGGGAACAGCCTGCTGATGCGGCACCCGCACGTGCTGCAGCTGATCATGGACTCGCTGCGCTACTGGGTGACCGAGATGCGCGTCGACGGGTTCCGGTTCGACCTCGCGGCCACCCTGGCCCGCCAGTTCCACGAGGTCGACCGGCTGTCGGCGTTCTTCGACCTGGTCCAGCAGGACCCGGTGGTCAGCCAGGTGAAGCTGATCGCCGAGCCGTGGGACGTCGGCGACGGCGGCTACCAGGTGGGCAACTTCCCGCCGCTGTGGACGGAGTGGAACGGGAAGTTCCGTGACACCGTGCGCGACTTCTGGCGCGGCGAGCGGTACACGCTGGCCGAGTTCGCCTCCCGGCTGACCGGCTCGTCGGACCTGTACCAGGACGACAGCCGCCGCCCGCTGGCCAGCATCAACTTCATCACCGCGCACGACGGGTTCACCCTGCGCGACCTGGTCTCCTACAACGACAAGCACAACGAGGCGAACGGCGAGGGCGGCAAGGACGGCGAGAGCCACAACCGCTCCTGGAACTGCGGCGTCGAGGGCGCGACCGACGACGCCGGGGTGCTCGAGCTCCGGGCCAAGCAGCAGCGGAACTTCCTGACCACGCTGCTGATCTCCCAGGGCGTGCCGATGATCGCGCACGGTGACGAGCTCGGCCGGACCCAGAGCGGCAACAACAACGTCTACTGCCAGGACAACGAAATCTCGTGGGTGGACTGGAAGCTCACCGACAGCCAGAAGGACCTGCTGGCCTTCACCCAGGCGCTGGTCAAGCTGCGCAACGACCATCCGGTGCTGCGCCGCCGCCGCTTCTTCCACGGCGACACCGGCGTCGACGGCCTCGGCGACCTGGTCTGGTTCACGCCGAAGGGCACCGAGATGCAGAACGGCGACTGGCAGCGCGACGACGCCCGGGCGATCGCGGTGTTCCTGAACGGCGACGCGATCTCCGAGCCGGACCCGCGCGGTGAGCCGGTGGTGGACGACTCGTTCCTGATCCTGCTGAACAGCAACCACGAGCCGATCGACTTCCTGCTGCCGCCGAAGCAGTACGGCGAGACCTGGACGGTGGTCGTGGACACGACGACCGCACAGGGCAGCAACGGTGACGAGCCGCACCCGGCAGGCAGCACCATCCGGCTGGAGTCCCGCAGCACGCTGGTCCTGACCCGCCCGAGGCAGGCCGCGGAATGAACTCGGCTCCCCAGGCCACCTACCGACTGCAACTGCACGCCGGTTTCGGGTTCGACGACGCCGCCGCGGTCGTCCCGTACCTGCAGAGCCTCGGGATCTCGCACGCCTACCTGTCCCCGATCCTCCAGGCCGCGCCCGGTTCCACCCACGGGTACGACGTGGTGGACCACAGCCGGTTGTCCGAGCCGGCCGGCGGACGGCCTGCGTTCGACCGGCTGGCCGCACGGCTGTCCGATCACCGGATGGGCGCGGTGGTGGACGTCGTACCGAACCACGTCGCGGTGCCGACGCCTGCGCGGCTCAACAAGGCCCTGTGGTCGGTGCTGCGGGACGGGCCGGGGTCGCCGTACGCGGAGTGGTTCGACGTGGACTGGGGTGCGGGGAACCAGCCGTTGCTGATGGCCGTGCTGGGTCAGCGGATCGGCAAGGTGCTCGCGGACGGCGAGTTGTCGGTCGACGGCGACGTACTGCGCTACTACGACCACGAGTACCCGCTGCGGCCGGGGACCAGCGACCTGCCGCTGGCGGAGTTGGTGACCGAGCAGTGGTACCGCCTGGCGCATTGGCGGGTCGCTGACGAGGAGCTGAACTACCGGCGCTTCTTCGACGTGGACACGCTTGCTGCGGTCCGAGTGGAGACGCAGGAGGTCTTCGAAGCCACGCATGAGTTGTTGCTGGAGCTGCTGCACGAGGGCAAGCTCAACGGCTTCCGCATTGACCACCCGGACGGCCTGGCCGACCCGCGTGGGTACCTGCGCCGGCTGGCTGAGCGCACGGGCGGTGCGTGGGTCGTGGTCGAGAAGATCCTCGAAGGCGACGAGGAGCTCCCGAACGACTGGCCCTGCGCCGGCACGACCGGATACGACGCCCTGCTGCGCGTCGGCGGGCTCTTCGTAGACCCCGCCGGTGCTGCGCCGCTGGCAGCGTTCCACTCCGAGCTGACCGGTGAGCCTGCCGATTTCGGTCCGGTCGTGGAGGAGGCCAAGCGGGAGGTCGTGAAGCACGGGCAGTACGCCGAGGTGCACCGGCTGGTCGAGTTGCTGGCCCGCATCTGCCAGGACGACGTCCGGCTGCGCGACCACACGCGGCGTGCGTTCCACGAGGTGGTCGTGGAGCTGCTGGTCCACTTCGAGATCTACCGGGCGTACGTCGTACCGGGGGAGCAGCCGTCTCCGACCGCGGTCGCGGCGTTGGAGCGGGCGGCCGAGAAGGCGCGGGCGAACCTGGACGAGGACCGGCAGGAGACGCTGGACGTCGTACTCCACCTCCTGCTCGGCCAGGAGACGAGCCCGATCGACGAGCACGCGCGGCACGAGCTGATCGTCCGGTTCCAGCAGACGTGCGGGCCGGTGATGGCCAAGGGGGTCGAGGACACCGCGTTCTACCGGTGGTTCCGGCTCGCGTCGCTCAACGAGGTCGGTGGGGATCCGGAGCACTTCGGCGTCACGCCGGAGGAGTTCCACGGCTTCGCGGCCCGGCTGAACCAGCACTGGCCGAAGACGATGACCACGCTCTCCACGCACGACACCAAGCGGTCCGAGGACGTTCGCGCCCGGCTCGGTGTGCTGTCCGAGCAGCCTGCCACCTGGTCGGAGGCCGTCCGGGAGTGGCGACGGCTGTCGGAGGACCACCGGAGCCCGCTGCTGGACGGCAGCACCGAGTACCTGTTCTGGCAGACGCTGTTCGGCACCTGGGACGACGGCCCGCTGCCGGAGGATCGCCTGCAGGCCTACCTGCTCAAGGCGATCCGCGAAGCCAAGCGCCACACCACCTGGACCTCCCCGGACGAGGAGTACGAGCAGGCCGTCGCCGCGTTCACGACCGCAGTCCTCGCCGACAGCGCCGTACTAGACGCGGTACGGCGCTTCGCCGCAAGACAAGCCGAGTTCGTCCGAGCGGCCACGCTCGGCCAGAAGCTGGTGCAGCTCACGATGCCCGGCGTACCGGATGTCTACCAGGGCACCGAGCTGGTCGACCTGTCGCTCGTCGACCCGGACAACCGGCGTCCGGTGGACTACGAGCAGCGGATCGCCCGGCTGCGGGGACTGGACGAGGGCGCGAAGCCGGACGACCTGTCCGACGAGAAGCTGCTGGTCACCAGCAGGGCACTCCGCCTCCGCAGGCAGTACCCGGAGGCCTTCGCCGGCAGCTATACCCCGCTCCCGACCTCCAACGGCCACGCGGTCGCCTTCGCCCGCGGCGACTCGGTCATCACGGTCGCGACTCGCCTGCCGGCCGCGCTGCAGCGGCTGGGCGGCTGGGGAGACAGCACGGTGGTGCTGCCGAGCGGCCAGTGGAAGAACGTGTTGACCGGCCGCGAGGTGGGTAGTGGAGCAGCCCGGATCCATGAGCTGCTGGAGGATCTCCCGGTGGCGCTGCTCGTAAGGAGCTGAATGCACACCTTCCGCGTCTGGGCGCCGAACGCCGAGTCGGTCGACTTGGTCCTGCGCGACGGCCGGCTTCCCCTGCATCAGGCCGGCGCCTGGTGGGTGCGGGACGTCGTCGAGGCCCACCACGGCACCGACTACGCGTTCACCGTGGACGGAAGCGAGCCGCTGCCCGATCCGCGCAGTGCGTGGCAGCCGGACGGGGTGCACGGCTTCAGCAGGGTGTTCGACGAGAACCGTTTCCGTTGGACGGACGGCGACTGGGCGGGCCGTGACGCGCGGGGCTCGGTGTTCTACGAGCTGCACATCGGCACGTTCACCGAGCAGGGCACGCTGGACGCGGCGACCGAGCACCTGGACTACCTGGTCGCGCTCGGCGTCGAGGTGGTCTCGCTGATGCCGGTCGCAGCCTTTCCGGGGCGGCACGGCTGGGGCTACGACGGTGTGCACCTCTACGCCGTCCACGAGCCGTACGGCGGCCCCGAGGCGCTGCAGCGCTTCGTCAACCGCTGTCACGAGGTGGGCTTGGCTGTCTGCCTCGACGTGGTCTACAACCACCTCGGCCCGAGTGGGAACCGGCTGGGCGAGTTCGGGCCGTACTTCACCGACCGGCACACCACGCCGTGGGGACCGGCGGTCAACCTCGACGACACCGGCAGCAGCGAGGTACGGCGGTGGATCTGCGACAACGCGCTGCGGTGGTTCCGGGCGTTCCACATCGATGCTCTGAGGCTGGACGCCGTACACGCGCTGGCTGACGACAGCCCGACGCACGTGCTGGCCCAGCTGTCGTCGGAGACCGCTGACCTGTCGAAGCAGCTCGGGCGGCCGCTGGGGCTGGTGGCCGAGTCGGACCTCAACGACGCGCGGATGGTCGAGCCGGTGTCCGAGGGCGGTCTGGGCATGACCGCGCAGTGGAGCGACGACTTCCACCACGCGCTGCACACGCTGCTGACCGGCGAGCGCGCCGGGTACTACGTGGACTTCGGCGAGCCCGGGGTGTTCGCCAAGACCCTGACCCAGGTGTTCTTCCACGACGGGTCGTACTCGACCTTCCGGGGCAAGGACTGGGGACGGCCGGTCGACCCGGCCCGGCATCGCGGCGGGGAGTTCCTCGCGTACACCTCGAACCACGACCAGGTCGGCAACCGCGCGCTCGGCGACCGGCCCGCGCTGACGCCCGGCCAGCTGGCGATCGGCGCCGCGCTGGTGATCACCTCGCCGTACACGCCGATGCTGTTCATGGGCGAGGAGTGGGGCGCCTCGACGCCGTGGCGGTACTTCACCGACCACGAGGAACCCGAGCTGGCCGAGGCGGTCCGGACCGGCCGGCGGCGGGAGTTCGCGGGCCACGGCTGGGACGCCGACGAGATCCCGGATCCGCAGGACCCGGAGACCTGGCACAGCTCGGTGCTCGACTGGACCGAGCTGGACGAGTCGCCGCACCGCGAGCTGCTGGCCTGGTACCGCGACCTGCTGGCCCTGCGGGCCCGGACGGCGGCCCTCCGCGACGACCGCCTGTCCTCGGTCGGCATCGCGTACGACGCCGACGGCGACTGGATCGTGGTCACCCGCGGAAACGTGAACGTGGTGGTCAACCTGGCCGCCGGGGAGGCCGTCGTACCGGTCGACGGCGGGGCTTCGCACGAGCTGCTGACCTTCGGCACGGCGGCGGCGGTCACGGATGGTGTCCGGCTCTCCGGGCACGGCGTCAGTCTGAGAACGTCAAGCATTTAACGGTTTTGGCCCAGATTTGTGCGGAAACCGAACATATCCCGCTGTTCGAATCCGTTTGTCGATGGGGATTTCCGGAATTGCTTGTGTCGCAGGCCACTCGTGGCGGACTGTGGAAACCGCCAGCAGGGTCGCGGGGGTTGACGGGAGGACATAGATGACAGTCGGAGGCGTCGACACTTACTACGACTACGAAGAGAAGCAGTGGAAGAGCCGGCGGCTGGGCGGTGGTCCGATCCACCGCGGGCCGGTCTGCCCGTCACCACGGACAGCCGACCACACGCAGCCTCACGAACGCCATCCGGCCGGACGTGAGCATCTGAGCAGGGACGAGAAGAAGACCGTTCTCGGCTGACGATCCGGTGGCAGGGCCCGCCAGACCAGGTCACCGCAGTTCGCCGAGCAGTCACCACAGCGGCCGTCGAGCCGGAACCCGACGGCCGCTGCGGCATGCCTTACCGGCTGAACAGCGTCCGTAGCTCGAGGGACGCTTGCAGGCGGTCTGGCCAGGGGCGGGACCGGAGCGCCTTGCGGAGGTCGCGCACGCCCGACCAGGCCTGCTGACTGAGGTCCGGGCCGCTGGGCCCGCCCGACCAGACGGCATGGTCGACCGCCCGGGCGACGCGGGTGAGGCCGGGCTCGGTGTCCGGGAGCTCGCGGGCGGCATGTGCCAGGTCGCGGACGGTCATACCGGGGGTCACCGGCACGCCGTGCGCCCGCAGCTGGTCGCGGGCCTCAGCCCACGCCCCGACCACCGACGCACTGCCGGTACGGCGCCGGCGTCGGAGCGCCCGCACCGACTTCAGCAGCGGTACGCCGGCCAGCCACAGCAGCAGCAACGCCGCCGAGCCCAGGAAGATCCACAGCAGCGGGATCCGGACGCCGCTCCAGCTCCGGCCGGAGCCGCCGTCGTCGGTCGAGGGTGGAACCTCCGGGTCCTCGATCTGCTCGACCGGCGGGACCGCCGCCCGGGCCTGCTCGGTGATCTCGGCGGTGGAGCCGGCGATCGACGCCTTCCCGGTCTTGGCCTGGTCGACCGGGTCGAGCGGCCACCAGCCGACCCCTTCGACCGCGACCTCCGGCCAGGCGTACGCGTCGCTGTCGCGGATCGTGTAGAGCCCGTCCGGGTCGGGCTCGGCGGGTGCCCGGAACCCGACGACGAGCCGGGCCGGGATCCCGTTGAGCCGGGCGAGGACGACGTACCCGGCGGCGAACTGTTCGCTGGTGCCGAACCGCTGCTTGGTCAGGAACGCCCGCAGCTGCGGCCAGCCGTGGCCGGTCGGCAGCGGGTCGCCGGCGGCCTGCTGGTAGTTGATCCGCATGTACTTCTCCAGCGCCAGCGCGGTGGAGAAGGTGGCGCGCTTGCCCTGCAGCGGGTTGAGCTCGGCGATGTCCGCCGGCACCGCGCCGAGGTCCGACAGGCCACCGGGCGCGTCCGCGTCGACACCCGCGCCGAGCAGGTACGAGCTGTCGACCGTCGGCTCCTCCCAGGTCAGGTCGTAGTGACCGGGCCGGTTCGGCGCCAGCAGGGTGCCGCCGATCGGCTCGACCTGCGGTTCGGTCACCCCAGTGACTGCTGTCGGGAGCAACTGTCCGGGCAGCCACGGGCCCTCCAGGTCCGCGAGCTGGACGGACGCGCGCTGGGTGGCAGTCCCGACCTGTACCTCGGCGCCGGGCGCAAGCTGAGCGCCCATCCGCAGGACCGGGTGGCCGGTGTTCCAGTTCACCCCGTCGAAGCTGTCCAGCGCGACCAGCCGCCACCGGTCGACCGGCTCCGACGCGCTGTACCGGAACAGCACCTTGTCCTTCTCCGTGCCGCGCACACTGAGCCGGCTGCCGAGCTCGTCGAGCGGACTCGCCACCCGCGACCCGGGCGCGGTCGCCGCTTGCACCTTCTGCAGCGAGTACGGCGTACGCCCGACCGGATCGATCCCGCCGACGACCAGCCCGCACACGATCGCGGCAACGGTCACCGCGGCGGTCGCCGCCCAGGGTGCGAGCCGGCGGTACTCCATGCCGTCGGGGACCAGCAGCGCGATCACGACCAGGCAGAAGCCGGCGGCGATCAGTACGGCGGTCAGCCCGGTGGCGGCGATGTACAGCTGACTGACTACCAGGACCGCGACCCCGGGCAGCAGAGCGATCAGCGGAGCTGCGCGATCGAGCAACTCCAGGGCGAGCACGCAGGCCACGAGCACCAGCAGCGGGACGAAGACCACGAGCTCCGGATCCGGCCGGGCCGGCCAGGTCGACTCCAGCGTCAGCTTCCACGACGTGAGGCCACGACCCAGCGCCCGGACCGATGCGAGCGTCGGCAGCCCGGCGAGAGTCGTTGCCCTCAGCACGGTTTCCACCACGGCCAGCAGCCCGGCCACGACCACGAGCAGCGGCCGCCACACCGCGAGTCCCGGCCACTGCCGGCCCGCCTCGGTGACCAGGTAGGCGACCACGCACACCGCGGCGACCGGAAGCCACAGGTTGCCGAGTCCGAAGACCGGACCGAAACAGAGCCCACCGATCAGAACGCCGGTCAGCGCCGCGATCGTCCGCCGCCTGCTCACTGCAGCACTCCCGTCCACTGCTGAAGGGCCTCGGGCGCGCTGCCGCCCAGGATGACCTGGGCGCCGAGAATCGGGGCGACGCCTTGCGCGTCACCGAGGCCGAGGACGGTCACGGACGAGTAGCGGCTGAGCAGCGGAGCCAGCTCGGCGGCCGAGCCGCGGACGCCGGTAACGACCACGATCGCCCCGCCGGCCGACGTGCCGGTGGTGAGGACTGGGGGCAGCAGGCCGCCGGAGCGGTCGTCGCGCTGGCCGACCACGCACAGCTCGTCGAGGAACAAGCGGGAGGCGACCGCGCCGCCGGGTGCGGCGACGTCGACACCTGAGGTGGTGACGAGCCGGCAGCGGTGGCCGGCGGTCGACGCCGCGAACAGGATCGAGGCCGCGACCTCGGTCGCCTCCTCGAAGGTTGCCGGGGACAACGGCTCGCGCCGGGTGTCGAGCAGGACCGTCAGCCGGGGCTGGTCGGGATCGGCGTAGTCGCGGACCATCAGCTGCCCGGTCCGCGCGGTCGCCTTCCAGTGCAGGTGCCGGACCTCGTCGCCGACGACGTACGGCCGGACGTCGCGCAGGTCGGCCGAGCCGCGCAGCGAGTCGTCGGCGGTCCGCCCGATGTGGTGGTGTCGCGGCCGTCCGGCCACGACGGTCTTGGTCGGGTGCCGCTTCGGGTGCACCCACAGCGTCGCGACCTCGCCGGTCGCCCGGCTGTTCCGGGCCAGGCCGAGCGGGTCGCGCCGCTCCAGCGTCAACGGACCGACCGCGATCTTCCCGCGCTTCGAGGTCGGCAGCTCGTACCGGTACGTCGCCTCGCTGCCCGGACCGAGGCGCCGGATCCGGACCTCCTGCCGCTCGTCCCCCGCGGAGTCGTGCGCCGCGAACGACGCCTGCCACCGGGTGCCCTCGTTCCGGACCCGCAACGTCGCCAGCGCCGGCCGGCCGCGCTCGACGCGGTCCGGGGAAAGCACCCGTTGCACGGTCACCTGCGGCTGCCGCACGGTCAGCACGGTCGCCGCGATCAGCGCGCCCAGACCGATCCCGCCGAGCGCGCGGAAGACGGCGTACCCGGCGATCTCACCCAGTGCGTACGCCGCGATCGACCCGATCAGCACCGCGACCCCGCGTCCCGTCAACCGCATCCCGTCAGCCGGCGCTCGCGCCTGCGGTCGGGGCTGGGGTCGCGGCCAGAACCTCGTCCACCACCGACGACGGCGGCCGTTGGCTCAGCTCGGCGTCGGGAGTCAGGACGAGCCGGTGCGCGAGGACCGGCTGCGCCACCTGCTTCACGTCGTCCGGGGTGGTGAACGCGCGCCCGTCGGTCGCGGCGAAGGCCCGGGCGGCCCGGACCAGCGCGATGCTGCCGCGCGGGCTGGCGCCGTACCGGACGGCCGTGTGCTCCCGGGTCGCGGCCGCGAGCTTGACGGCGTACGAGCTGATCGCCGGGTCGACGTGGACCGACCGGACCGCGGCGATCGCGTTCCGCAGCGCCGGTACGTCGATCACCGGGCTGAGCGAGTCCGGACCGATCCGGCCGGTGTCGCCGAGCACGATCCGGACCTCGGCGTCGTGGTCGGGGTAGCCGATCTCGATCCGCATCAGGAACCGGTCCAGCTGTGCCTCGGGCAGCCGGTAGGTGCCCTCCATCTCGATCGGGTTCTGGGTGCCGACGACCAGGAACGGGTCGGGTACGGCGCGGGTGTTCGAGTCGACCGTGACCCGGCGCTCGGCCATCACCTCGAGCAGCGCGGACTGGGTCTTCGGCGTGCCGCGGTTGATCTCGTCGGCGACCACCACGTTGGCGAAGATGCCGCCCGGGTGGAACTCGAACGACTCGCTGCCCTGGTGGTAGACCATCACGCCGGTGATGTCACCGGGCAGCAGGTCCGGGGTGAACTGGATCCGGTTCCAGGTCGCGTCGATGCTGCGGGCGATGCACCGGGCCAGCGTGGTCTTGCCCAGGCCGGGCACGTCCTCGATCAGCAGGTGCCCCTCGGCGAACAGGGCGGTGAGCGCCAGCCGGATCACCTCCGGCTTGCCGTGGATCACCTTCGCCAGGTTGTCCGCGACCAGCCGGTACGCCTCGCCGGGCGGGATGGTGGCACTCATGTGGTCTCCCCAGGTGTACGCCGGACTGCACTGTGTGACCCTACTCAGCCGCGGTCCAAACGCCGTACAGAACCGGTCCAGGCTGGATCACTACTCCGAGGTAGGCAAACGGAACTCGAAGATCGCGCCGCCCTCGTCGGCGTTGTGGACCTTCAGGTCGCCGCCGTGGGACAGCGCGACCCAGCGGACGATGGACAGCCCGAGACCGGACGAGCCGCCGCCGCTGGTGAACCGGTCGAACAGGTCCTCGCCGACGGCGGGGTCGATCCCGGGACCCTGGTCGGCGACCGTGACCCGGCCGTCGGCGACCGTGATCGTGACGATCGCCTGGTCGGCGCCCGGCGCCCGGCCGTGCCGCATCGCGTTGTCCAGCAGGTTGCCGATCGCCCGCTGGATCAGGGTCGGGTCGGCCCGCACCATGGTCGGCGCGGTGACCAGTGAGATCCGCGCGCCGTCGGTCGGCAGGTCCTCGACCACCCCCGCGACGAGCTGGTCCAGCCACACCGGCTGTACGGCGAGCTGCTCCACGCCGGCCGCGAGCCGCGCCCGGACCAGCAGGCCGTCGATGATGTCGCCCATCCGCCCGGCGAGCCGAACAGTCCGCGGCAGCAACTCGGCCCGCTGCTCCGGATCCTGGGCCGCTGTCTCCGCCAGGGCTCGCAGGGCGGCGACCGGCGTACGAAGGTCGTGCGCGGTCTCGGCGAGCAAGGTCTCCTGCTGTTCGAGCGCAGCCATCGCCGGCCGGATCGCCCGGCCGGACAACCAGTAGCCGGCCAACGCCGCCGCGCCGATCAGGACCGCGCAGACGACCAGGACAACCAGCACCAGCCGCTGATGCTGTGCCGCCTGCTCCTCGGTGTCGACCCACGCCACCACTGCGCCGATGACTGTGCCGTTCTGGTCCTTGAACGGCTGGGCCGCCACCCGGATCGGGTCGCCGTTCGCGGCGTTGCGATCGGCGAACAGGCTCGTGCCGGCGCCGGTCGTCGCCTGCTTCACCAGCTCGTCCAGGACCGCGCGATCGACCTGCGTGCAGTCGAGTGCGCTCTCGTGTCCCTCGAAGCCGCCGGGCCGGCTGGGCAGGATCTCGAACTGCGGGCAGTCGGCATTCAGCGGATCGGCGCCGACCTCGCTGAACCTCAGCGCACCGGTGTCGTTCTTGATCAGCCGCAGCACCGGCGCGGTGACGACGGTCAGCTCGTTGTCGACCTGCGCCGTACGGCGGTCGGAGTCGAGCGTGATGACGACCGGGGCGAGGATGATCAGGCCGATCGTGTTCATGACCGTGAACAGCACCGTCAGCCACGAGCGCAACCGGCGCAGCCGCTCGACCGAGGGCGCACGCATCAGGCGCCGCCGGTCAGCCGGTAGCCCTGGCCCCGGACCGCCTGGATCAGCTCCGGACCGCGCAGCTTGCTGCGCAGCCGCTTGATGGTCACGTCGACGACGTTCGACATCGGGTCCGCCGCCGCGTCCCAGCAGTGCTCGATCAGCTCGGACCGGGTCACGGCCTGCTCGGGCCGGACCATCAGGTACTCCAGCACGGAGAACTCCTTCGCTGTCAGGGTCAGCAGGACGCCGGCCCGGCGGACCTCGCGGCGACCCGAGTCCAGCTCGACGTCGGCGTACCGCAGAACCGGCGGGCGGCCGATGCCCGCGCGACGGCACAGGCTGAGCACCCTAGCGGTCAGCTCGGCCACCGCGAACGGCTTCACCAGGTAGTCGTCGCCGCCGTGCTCGAACCCGTCCACCCGGTCGCCGAGGGTGTCGCGGGCGGTCAGGAACAGCACCGGCACCGCCCAGCCCTCCTGCCGGCGGCCGCGGACGTAGCCGATCGAGTCGCCGTCCGGGAGCATCCGGTCGAACACCACGCAGTCGTAGGAGTTCACCCACAGCGCCTCGTCCGCGGCCGCGATGGTGCCCGCGACGTCCACCGCGAGCGCCGCCGACCGCAGCGCGGCCGGCACCGCCACCTGCAGGTCCTCGTCGTCCTCTACCACCAGTACGCGCACCGGCACCCTCGTGTGTCATCGAAATGTCATCGTCGACACGGATCGTATGTGTCATGAACGGTCACTCAGCGCACGCACCGGCCCGGTTGTCCTTCCGCGTGCTGGGCCCGCTGGAGGTCGACGGCCCGGACGGACACCCGCTCGACGTCTGCGGCGGCAAGCCCGCCACCGTGCTGACGTTGCTCCTGCTGCACCGCAACGCCTGGGTCAGCACCGAGCAGCTGATCGACGCCGTCTGGGCCGGCCGGGACATCCCGGCGTCGGCGCAGAACAACCTGAAGACCTACGTCTGGCAGCTCCGCCGGGCGCTCCCGGACGAGCGGATCGAGAGCCGTCCGGGCGCGTACCGGGTCCGCGTGCTGCCGGGCGAGCTGGACGCCGACATCGCCGCCGGCCTCCGCGACGAGGTCCGCGACCTGCTCGTTCGCGGCGCCGCCGCCGAGGCCGCCGGGATCGTCGAGCGTGCGCTCGGCCTCTGGCGCGGTTGCCCGTACGACGGTCTGACCGTCGACGCGACCTCGGCCGTCGACCGTCTCACCGAGCTCCAGCGGAGCCTGCGCGAGGATCTGGCCGACGCGCAGCTCGCGCTCGGACGTCCCGGCGAGGCCATCGCCGTACTGCGGGCGCTCACCGAGGAGGAGCCGCTGCGCGAGCTGGCGTGGGCCCGGCTGATGACGGCGTACCGGAAGACCGGGCGACGCCATGACGCGCTGGCGGCGTACCAGCGGGCCCGGACCGCGCTGGTCCGCGATCTCGGGATCGAGCCGGGCGCCGAGCTCACCGCGCTGCACCAGCAGATTCTGAGCGAGGAGGCGCCGCGGCCGGTCACGCCGCCGGTGAGCTCGAACCTGCCGCCGCGGATCCCCGGCTTCGTCGGCCGCACCGCGGAGCTGAGCTCCCTGCACGGCGCGACCGGCGTGGTGACCATCGACGGGATGCCCGGGATCGGGAAGACCGCTTTTGCACTCGAAGTCGCGGCCGCCTCGGGCTTCGAGACTCAGCGCTACCTGGACCTGCGCACCGGCACGTCGTTGCCTTCAGCAACCGGCCTGCTGATCCTGGACAACGTCGAGCACGCCGACCAGGTACGGCGGCTGCTGCCCAACGACCCGGACACGCTGGTCCTCGTGATCAGCCGGCACCGCCTGACCGGCTTGGACCGCACCGGCGCCGTCACCCTCGACGTACTCGCCGTCGACGAGGCCGAGCAGCTCACCGACATCGAGCAGATCCTGCGCTGGTGCGAGGGACATCCCGGCGCGATCCGGCACCTGGTCGAGCGGATGCGCAACCGGCAGCCGTGGACGGTCGCCCGGATGGCCGCCAGGCTCGACGACCCGGCGGCCCGGTGCCGCGCGCTGGCCGAGGTGCTGGCGGCGTTCGACACCGCGTACGACGCGCTCCCGCGGCCGGTTCAGAGGTTCTACCGGCGAATCGCGACGACACCGCAGTTCGACCTGCGCCGCGCTGCCCGGCTGGCCGGGGTCGGTCAGGACGAGGTCGAGTCGATGGTCGACCTGCTGATGGATCTCAACCTGGTCGCCGAGCCGGCGCCCGGCCGGTTCGTCCTGCTCCCGGTGGTCCGCGACCACGCGCACCGGCTGCTGCTCGCCACCGAGTCGAAGGCCGAGCTGGTCGCATGAAGCCGCACGCCGCGGCAGCCGCCGCCCCACAGCGCGAGGCCGTCCAGGTCGGGGTGACCAGGGCAGTCCCGCAGGCGACGTCGGTGGGTGTTCCGGTCGCCCGGCCGCGGCCTCCGAAGTTGCCTGCGGCACCGACTGCGCAGCCGGCGCCGGCGCAGCGACTCACGCTGCTGGAGCAACCTCCCGCGCCCGCGCCGGCGACCGACACCGTCGAGCGGCCGGACCGGTCGATCCGGGTCGGTCAGATCGTCTGCTGGCAGTTCGCGGTGGTCGCGGTCGGTGCGGCAACGGCCGGCTCGCGGACGGCGCTGATCCTGACCTCGGCCGCTGCGGTGTCCCTGGTGGCGCTGACCGCGATCCGCATCCGTGGACTGTGGCTGTACCGGTGGCTCGGCGTCCTGCTGGTCTTCCTGGTCCGCCGGCGGCGCATCGACCTCGGCGACAGCATCGCGGTCAACCTGGTCAGCGCGTTCCTCGGCCGGACCGGCACCGACGAGGTGACCGTCCGCGAACAGCCGTACGGCGTCCTCAGCCGACCGGCCGGAGCGAGTCTCGCCCTCCGGCTCGGCCCGGACGCACAGCACGAGGTGCTCCGCCGACTCGGCTCACTGGCCGACTCGGCGGACGAGCAGCCGGTCGAGGTCGGCGTACAACTCGTCTTGCACACCGGCGTGAAGCAGAATCAGCCGCCGCGGGCGTGGATCGCGGTCGCGGCCGAGCGCACGCCGGACATCGCCACCGACGACCAGCTTCGCCAGGTGCTGGCGAACACGGTCCGCCGGCTCGTCCGCCGGTTCGACCGGGAGGGCGTCGAGTGCCTGCCGCTCGACCACTCCGACGTACTCGCGTCCCTCGGTGCGCTGGCGCACGCCAACGCGGGTCGCGGCCAGATCCACGAACGCTGGTCGACCTGGTCCTGCGGGCCGGTCCGGCAGCTGTGCGTCCGGCTGTCCGGGTCCGCGTCGCTGCCTGCAGCAAACCTGCAGGCGCTGGCCGCGGTGCTGCTCGGAACCGGGACCGGCGCCGCGCAGACCATCGCCATCACGGTGACGGGGTCCGCCGACCACCACCTGCCCACTCGCCACGACGCCGTACTGCGGCTGGCCGCTTCACATCCGGCCACCCTCGACACGGCCTACTCCGTACTGAGCAACCTGGCCCGGTCCTTCGGGGTCGAGCCCGAGCGCCTCGACGGCCGGCACGCCGCGGGCGTCGCCGCCACGCTACCTCTGGGGGTCCCTCTCTCATGACTGTCACCATGCTCAACCGGCCCTCCGGTTTCCACCAGATCCCTGCCCACGGAGGCATCGCCGAGCTGCTGGCCGCCGCCGAGGACGAGGTGATTGCGATGAGCAACCTCACCCCGGCCGGGCCCGCGTTCGGGCCGCGGGACGTCCGGCCCGGCCTGCGGTACCGGGCGATCTACCCCGACACCGCCCGGACGGCTCCGACCGCGTGCCGGCACCTGGGTGCGATGTCGCTGGCCGGGGTCGCGGTGCGGACGATGCCGTACATCCCGATGAACGCCCTGGTGATCGACGGCTCGATCGCGGTGCTGCCGGCGGACACGGCGAACGGCAGCGTCGCCGTACTCCGGCTGACCAGCGTGGTCACCACGGCCATCGAGCTGTTCGAGCGGATCTGGCCGGACGCCGTACCGCTGGCCGGCGACGACCTGCCGGACGACACCGACCTGTCCCTGCGCGAGCAGGAGATGCTGCGGCTGCTCGCCCTCGGCGCGACCGACGAGGTCGCCGCGGCCCAACTCGGCATCTCGGTCCGGACGGTACGGCGGATGGTCGCGCAGATCATGAACAGGCTCGGCGCCCGCAGCCGCTTCCAAGCGGGTGTGAAGGCAGCCGACCGCGGCTGGCTCCTCGAACGAGCCAGCTGATGCGGTGCTATCGGCCTCGCCTCCGGCTCGGCGGGTCATGGGGCTTTGACTCCCGGCCTTCCCTCGTCACTCCGGTCGCTTCGCTCCCTCCGCTCCTCAGTCCAGGCCGGGAGGCCCCATGACCACGTCGACCCGTGTCCTGACTGTCGCCGTGGACCGTCCCGGCGCCTATCCGACCATCGGTTCCGCCCTCCTCGAGGCGCCGGACGGGGCCGCGATCGCGATCGCCGACGGGACGTACGCCGAGACGCTCGAGCTGACCGGCCGTTCGGTCACCCTCCAGGCCGAGGACGGGGCGACGGTGGTTCTCGACGGTTCCGGCGCCGACTGGCCGACCGTCCGGGCCGTCGACGGCGCGCTGACGTTGCGCGGTCTCGACGTACGGGCCGTGGAGAGCATCGCCGTCTCGGTCGACCGTACGGCGCTGTCCGTCGAGCAGTGCACCGTCAGCGGCCGGACCCGGCCGGCGATCAGCGTGCACGCGAGTACGGCGTTCACGATCGACCGGTGCACGGTCCCCGGCGCCGAGACCGGCATCGTCGTCGAAGGCGCCGGCGGGCGGATCCTGGACACCACCGTCCGGGAGATCTCCGGTGACGGTATCGTCGTTGCCCTGGGCGCCGATCCGGTCATCCGCGGCGGCACGGTGTCCGGCTGCGGTGGCCGCGGCGTCTACATCTACCAGTACAGCCGGCCGGAGCTCGCCGACCTCGAGATCGCCCACACCGGCACCGAGGGCATCGGCGTCGCGCACGGTAGTACGCCGGTGATCCGCCGAGTGACCGTGCACGACACCCGCGGCTCCGCGATCACCGTCGCGCCGGGATGCGGCGGCATGATCGAGGGCAGCCGGTTCTCGAACACCGCCGAGCCCGCGTTGGCGCTGGCCGACGGGGCCACGGTCGAGGTGGTCGAGCAGGCACACGCCGTCGCCGCCGGCGGTGGCGGGCCGGTCGACGAGCTGCTCGCCGATCTCGACGCGATGGTCGGCCTGCCCGGCGTGAAGGCAGAAGTGCACGCGCTGGTCGACGAGATCCAGGTCAACGAGTGGCGCCGTACCGCCGGACTGTCGGTCGGGGCGGTCAGCCACCACCTGATCTTCGCGGGCGCGCCGGGCACCGGGAAGACCACGGTCGCGCGGCTGTACGGCAAGATCCTCAAGGCGCTCGGCGTGCTGCCGCACGGCGGGTTCACCGAGGTGTCGCGGCGGGACCTGGTCGGGCAGTACATCGGGCACACCGCGGAGAAGACCGCGCAGGTGTTCGAGAAGTCGCTCGGCGGGGTGCTGTTCATCGACGAGGCGTACACGCTGTCGCGGTCGGCCGGCAG